>JBGAJU010000103.1:0-8992 GCA_044224775.1 Flavipsychrobacter sp. | reverse complement strand
TTTAGCAGTCCGAGCCGTTTGTGGCGCTTACGTTTCACAGACCTATCTAATCCGATCTTAGGCGGCAATATTGCTGCCGTACTTGATGGCACCGAAGGCCAGAAAATGTTTGATAACCTGACTATTGACCATTATGGACACATAACCCTGGTAGAAGACGTTGGCGGCAATGACCATCTTGGTAAAATATGGGAATACACTATAGCAACTGATGCCTTGGTGCAGATAGGCTCACATGATACAACAAGGTTTCTTCCGGGCGGAACAAGCTTTCTGACCAATGATGAAGAAGCATCTGGCGTAATTGATGCGGAAGAGGTATTGGGCGCGGGAAAGTATATAATTGTGGATCAGGCACATTACAGTATATCAGGAGACCAGGTAGAAGGCGGTCAGTTGTTGATGATGTATAACCCTACAACATATAACTCTGCGCCCGAGGTGAGTATATCCGGAGCTGGTAATAATATTGCAGACGGAGATCCCACACCATCTACTCTTGATAACACGGATCTTGGTACTATAAATGTGACTAGCTCAATTACAAAAGCTTTTGTAATACAAAATACCGGTGTAGGGCCGTTGGTAATATCAGGTATCACGTTTTCAGGTGTGAATGCATTGGAGTTTTCATTGGTAACTCCACCTACATTTCCATTAACTGTTGCTTCAGGAGCGTCACAAACCATCACGGTACAATTCCTTCCTTTGGCAACAGGCAGCAGGGCTGCAAAGATCAATGTCATGAATAATGATGCGACCGAAGCACTGTTTGATTTTGCTTTGGCCGGTAATTCGGTAGAGCCTGAAATAGCATTGACAGGCAATAGCAACAACATAATGGATGGTGACGTAACAGCCGGAAGCACCAATAATACTGATTTTGGAAATGTTAACGTTGGTGGTTCGATCGATAAGAGCTTTGTGATACAAAATACCGGAGCTGGTAGCCTTAACATATCGGGCATTACGTTTGCAGGTGCACATTTAGCAGATTTTTCGCTAAACCCTGCACCAACCTTCCCATTGACAGTACCTGCCGGCGGTACTTCTACCATTACTGCAAAATTTGCACCATCGGCAGTTGGCATGAGGAGTGCAACTATCAACATAGCCAACAATGATGGTGACGAAGGTACATTCAACTTTGCTGTTCAGGGAAATGGTGTTGATGCAACAAGTGTAGCCTCGCTGAATAGTTCATCATTGATCAAGCTTTATCCCAATCCGGCAGGCGATAAAGTAGCGCTGGATTTGAAGATGGACCGTAACAGCAAGATTTCAGTAAGTGTTTTCAGCATACATGGCATGCAGGCTTTGCCAGTAATGGAAAAGTATATGTCTGCTGGTCAAAATACTTTAGACATAAATTCTGCTGAGTTGGCTAATGGTATATATATCCTGAATGTATCAGATGGCGTATCATCAACAAATATGAAACTCACAGTTATTCATTAGTAAGCATCGGTCCATATTTCCGGGGAAAGTTTATTGGACTCCAGTAAACTTTCCCTGTTTTTATAAAAAGTAGTTTTTAAATGAAAAAGAGAGCAATAATAATATTGGTTGCATTGAATACGATAGCTGGTTGTGCAGTTCAGAAGGATAAAGGCCCGTACGACTTCCCTACAGCCATGGCGGCTGATGTGCGAGCAGACTATTTTCTACAGTGTGAAAAGGGTAGGGTGCTGTACGAGAGTAATTGTGGTAAATGTCATAATAAGGTAGTGAAGGGTAAAAATGTTGTTCCATATTTCTCACAAGAGAAACTGGTAGGGTATGCACTCAGGGAATCGAACGAGAAACATACAAGTAGTATGCCTGATAGTATAGTTACAGCTGAAGACCTTGGACTAATAATGACGTTTCTTACCTACAAGAAAAAGGATCAGTAAAAACTATCGTCAGAATATGATAAATTCATGAAAAGAAATAACAATAAAGGGGATACGTTCTTGTCATTTCCATAATTGTAAATTTAATAAACTTGGTTGTGTTGGAAATGTGTCGGAATGAATAAAATAATAAAGGGTTTCAAATCTATCAAACCCTTTACTGTCTTATGCTCCCCCTTCCCGACTTGAACGGGAGACCACATTACTAACAGGTATGGCAAGACCAATAAAGGGGCAGCTAAACGGATAAAATAGGAATTGGAAATAATAGACCAGCTCAGCTTTTCTTCATATTTCCTTATGACATGGGATATTGTACGGTATGGCATGGCAAGGGGCTATTATCATGTAGGCCGGGGAGTAGGGCTAATAGCATTGTGGCTTATTGTTTAAGATTTCTGATGTTTGCCTAGCCAATGATGGTTGGAATAACATAAATGTACCAACAAATTCATCAAGCATTCCATTGACAATTCAATTGTCTTCTACGCATGTGTTTGAGGGTAATATTGTTTTACGTGTTGAATACGCAATAACCTGAGGTTGGTTGGGCTTGGCTCTATATCAAGTTTTTTGGCTTTGTGAATACATTGGTGATTGATAAGAAAAAAAGCATCAAATATACCAACAATTCAATTATAAAAAAATTTATGTTTTGGTGTAATTCTGGTGACATTTTTTGGTTAACGATTCGTAATTTATATTTGCAATTAGTGTATTAATTATGAAAAGTATTGTCAGCATTGGTTTTCATAAATTGTATGTAACAATTATAAATATAATTAGGAGTGCAGGTTCGAATCCCTCTCTCTCCGCTGAAATACATAAAGCCTTGTAAATTAATAATTTGCAAGGCTTTTTCTTTCTGGTGATTTTCTCTCCGAATCTTGGGTTTCTATAAAGACTTTATCTAAAAACTGCTGCAGGTTCTATGCTTCTGATTTTGCCAAGGGCAAACGAAGCGCCACCGATCGATATCATCGATATGGTAGTGAACATACCTATTAACATCAATGGTGAATAGTTAAATATCAGCCCGGAACCAGCTACGCCCCGCCTGAAACCCTCCAAAAGCAAAAAACCGGTCAGGAAGCCGACTACGGAAAAAATAAAAGCCTGCAAAAGAATTAAACGCGTAATATAACTGTTACTCGCGCCTATTGCTTTCAGCGTACCATAGTCCTTTAATCTATCCAGCGCCGAAGAATACATCGTGAGCCCAATAATGAAAAAGCCCGCTATGATTGCAAAGATTATGAGTGTACCCGTACTGACAGCAATGCCGCTACTCGATAATATTTTTCTTACAGATGACTTTGCCAGGTCACTTGATGTCCATGCATGTACTCCGGGAACAGCATTGTTTATCGCAGCAACAACGTCTATAGGCCTGTTTCCTGGAGCCACATCTACCAGTACCGCATTGAGCGTGCTTGCCGACTGGTTAGAATAATATCGGGCCCTTTCGATTGTGGTGACACATAAGCTGGCTCCAAATCCGCGGAAGCCCTTCGTCTGCAGTGCAAAGAATGCTCTTTTCCCATTTATCTCGAAGCTTGTACCTGGATCGACATTCCCGCCCAGATTTTTCGCTTCATAAAATTCGCCACTGACAGCGCCATCCAATTCCAGGTCTGATAGACTCCCTGTTCTGATTTTTAATGGACTGAGAACAGCGCCAACTTTACTTATTTCCACTCCAATCAACGTGATTGCTCCACTGGTTCCATTTTGATAGTTGCAACTTGCTCCGGATATGAGCATAGGGAAGGCATTTTTTACACCATTTACAGCCTGAACGGCATGTAATACCCTCACATCCATTCGCCCCAACTGGTTAACATCAATTGTCTTATTGTCTATTACCCATACGTCGGATTTAATATCTGTCGCCAACGAACCCATAAGGCCCGACAAGAAGAAGAATATGCCCAGTTGTTGCCCGATCAGGAATGTGCTTATTAATATTCCTATGACAACACCTATACTCTTTGCCTTATCGAACTTGATAAATTTCCAGGCTATTTTCAGCATTCTGTCTACTCTATATATTTGGGGATACATCAATCACACATTCCACTCTCGAATTCAGCAGTAAATGCTCGCGTTTCTCTAATAACACTTTAACGGTTCTAACTCTTCGATCTTCTTTTTCTCCGGCAAGATCCATAAACAAAGATTTCTTCTTCAGAAAATTTGCAGTGAAATAGACTGTCCCTCTCGAGAGCGTGTCAGATGACCCTACGTTACGTATCCAGGCTGTCTGCCCGATCCTCACAAGTGCCGCATTATTTTCGTCAATCTCGCACATTGCAATGATCTTTCCATCAGGGCAAATCTGGATGCAATACTGCCGCGTATCAACTGACTCACCTATCAACGAGGTTATTTCGAGTATCTTACCCTTGACCGGCGATCTGATGATTTTTTGATCGCGTTCAGAAACAGCCAGGCGGAGTGCAGACTTCAATTCTTCTAATTTGCTTCGCGATACTTCTTTCAATGAATTCAGACGATTCAAGCTGGCGGCAATGCTTGCGACATTTGTGGCTGCGTTGTCAACATTTTGCTCTGATTCTGACCCTGTTTTTAAAAGGGCGCTGAAACGGTTTAAGTCCTTCACTGCATTTTTTTGTTTTGCAGCCATTTCATCAATGCTTGCTTCTTCTGCTTTAATTTGCCAGATTTGCGTTTTAACCTGATTCTGTAATTGTTCAATTTTGTCGTCTTCCAGGTCGTGGTCTAGCTCCATTATTATTGTTCCGGGCTGCACAGTATCATTTTCAATATTATATATTTTTTTGACTATTCCGTTTACTGCAGACGACAATTGTAAAATATCTTGTTCAGGGGCGATTTTCGCAATACCTACTACAATGCTCGCCGGCTGTCCACTAATAGCGGCACTATAAGCATGCTGATTATCGGCTTTGTTGTTGCCGCAGGACGAAACAACTAATATCAAGAAAACTATACCGACTACCTCTTTCATGTCTTGTGTTCCATTTTATTATTCTACAGCATGGTCAACTATGCTGCCATCTGCCATGTAAATCATTTTATCTGCAAATTGCTGTAGTCGCGTGTCGTGTGTTACAACCACAACTGCTTTCCCTTGTGTCGCTAACTGTTTCAGTTCATTCATAACAATTCCTGCGCTCTTTACGTCCAGTGAGGCTGTCGGCTCATCACACAAAACCAGTTCAGGGTCCGTGACTAATGCCCGCGCGATCGCCACTCTTTGTTGCTGTCCTCCACTCAGATTGCCGGAGAGGTTTTTTAATCTATCACCCATCCCTACCTTTTCAAGCGCTTCAGTAGCTTTTCGTGTGGCAATAGGCTCCTTCACTCCTTGCAGCAATAACGGCATCATAACGTTTTCAAGCGCTGTCAACGGAGCAATGAGATTAAACTTTTGGAAAACAAATCCTATCTTTCTCAGCCTTATTCCTGCCAGTTCCTTTTCCTTAAGGTCACTTACTTTCAGATTCCCGATCCACACATCACCGTAACTTGGATATATAACGCATCCGAATAAGGAAAGTAATGTGGTTTTCCCCGACCCGGAAGGGCCAATGATTAGTGAGAGATCTCCGGAATATAATTCTACACTACTGGAATTCAGCGCCACTACAGAGGTCTCGCCAATACTATATTCTTTGCCTGCATTAACTACTTTTGCAACGATACCTGCTTTACCCCTCAATCGTTCATATTTTTAGCTAAAATAATATTTATATACCATTCGTTAGATGATTCAAGTCAGCTGAACAATGTTGATTCTTAATATTAGAGAAGAAATTGTGTTACAAAAAATCATTCGAATTGCTGACATATTATGGCTCACACAATAGTTGCCTAATACGAGGCTGGCAGCTCTACTATCAATCCCCTTAAAAGATTGGATAAGCATCCACAGTTTCGCCGTTGTTGTTGAGGTGTAAGCCGTGCGAGCAGCCCACCAACAACCACTCTCACGCCGGACATTAGTACACGGGTGGAGATGCTTCGCACTTCAGCGTGATAGAGCCATTACTACTCATGCATCCTGCAAATCCTTCAATCCTTAAACCATGCTCAGAAAATGTGTTATAAAAATAAATCTTCAAAACCAAACCCAGCCACTATAACGGCTTTCAAAAAGTAAAAATACCATCATGGTACTGTTACTGTACCATCATGCAAAATAGATTTCTTCACCTCAAAAACCTTGCAGAACTTTACATAGCTAAGCCTTGGGTTTTCGGGCTATTGATGTTCTTTGACATACTGATTTATGGATCTTGTGCCTCTTAAAACTATAGGCACGTTATCCGGATGCGTACCGCACTTTGTTAGTGGTTTAACTTAAAAAGCAGGTATAAAATATACCCCAAATCCTGTTTTTTATACCTTTTACCCTGTTTCTTATACCCTTTTATACCCCTTTATACCTTAAGATAAAAAATAAGATGGTTGCCCATAGTACTTTTCACTCACCTCAAAAAAAATTTTTAACCGAAAACAGGCCCTACCTCAAAATTATACCTTGGCATGGTTTGCAAAACATAAAAGCACCTTTTCAGGCGCTTTTACTTGGTGGTGGTGAAAAACAAAAAAACGTTACCTGGCGCAGAAGGTGCAATAAACCGACTGCAACAGCATATATGAGGGGTGCTCTAATTGTGTTGGTTCGTAAAACTCATCGTGGGCGTAGGTGAAGCCGGCATGTTCCAATATTGTTTTAGAGATAAGGTTCTCGGGGTGGTGACCGGCAAACAGCCCTGCCGCACCAACAGCGTTAAATGCATGGTCTATCATGGCGTGAACCGCCTCAGTCGCCAATCCCTGTCCCCATAGCGAGCGCTTTATATAGAAGCCTATTTCAAATATCTTCTCGCCTGTACTATATGGGCGAAGGCCGCAGCAACCTATAAATTCGCCAGACTCTTTTAGAAAAATGGGCCAGTACTGCACGTTATAAAGGCGCAGCAGGCGATTCTCCGTAATTAGCCTGTTGTGTATCTTGGTTACAGACAACGGTCCGCCTGTATATTTCGTTACTTCTGCGTCCTGCCAGATGGTCATTGCGTTCTCAATATCTCCAAGGTTCCAATCTCGGAAGCCGATCCTCTCTGTGGTAAGAAAATAGTGGTTGCTCATTTATTTAGCCTGCAAAAATTGTTGTGATACTCAGGTTGTAAATATACAGGAGTATAAAATTCGGTAGAAAGATAGTTTTCCACATCACTGTTTATATCATCGCAAAACAATAACCAAAGCGCTACTCAAGGTATAAGATGTACCTTTGCGCCAATTGTAATAAAATGGATAATAATATAAGAACAGAGATATCGTCACTGGGCGAATTTGGGCTCATCGACTACCTCACTAAAAATAACGAAACCAGGCAGGCAGGGACTATTCTGGGTGTCGGTGACGATGCCGCAGTGATAGATCAGTTCGGGCGACAGAGTGTCATCACTACAGACTTACTATTGGAGAGTATTCATTTCGATCTGATGTATACGCCGTTGAAGCACCTGGGCTATAAAGCTGTGGCAGTTAACCTGTCTGATATATACTCGATGATGGCCACGCCTACACACATAACGCTGTCATTGGGCATCAGTAATAAATTCTCTGTTGAGGCTTTGGAAGAGTTTTATGAGGGAGTATATGCCGCCTGCGAACGGTATAATGTCGATTTGATCGGGGGAGATACAACAAGTTCAAAGAAAGGCTTTGTTATTAGCGTAACAGCTATAGGGGAGGTAGCGCCGGATAAATATGTAACCCGAAGTGGTGCGAAAGTAAATGACCTGGTGTGTGTGTCGGGTAATTTAGGTGCTGCTTACTTAGGGTTGCAACTCCTTGAGCGGGAGAAAAAAATATTTCTCGAAAACCCGGGGGTACAACCGGATCTGGAGCGCCAAAAATACCTGGTAGGGAGGATATTGAAACCTGAGCCGAGGGCTGATATAGTTGAATGGCTACAGGAAAACAATATCACTCCAACAGCCATGATAGATTTGAGCGATGGGCTGAGTTCAGAATTGCTGCATATATGTAATAAAAGCGATGTTGGCTGTATATTATATGAAGATAAGATACCTGTGCATGAGGACGCTAAGGCGATGGCGATGCAGTTTCAGGTTGGTACAGCTGCATGTGCGTTGAGCGGAGGTGAAGACTATGAGTTGTTGTTCACTATAAAGCAGGAGGATTATGAAAAAGTGAGCCGTAATTATGATATATCTGTGATCGGGTACATAACAGAGGCTAAAGAAGGTGCCCATTTGCTAACCAAGGGCGGAGCAAAGCATAAGCTTACGGCGCAAGGCTGGAATGCTTTCTAAAGTGGATCAAACGTCTTTTATGTCATATAGCGGAAAAAATGGGCAATTTCTCACTATGTAAATGATTTTTCTGTATTTTTATCAAAATTCTAGGAAAGAATGAAGTTTTCGAGATTCAGTTTATTTACAGCTATTCTATGTTTCGTAATAATTGCATTACTATCTGCTTGTGAAAGAAATGTATGCAATAATGTAACCTGTTTTAATGGTGGCTCCTGCAATATGGGTATTTGCAATTGCCCTGTTGGTTATGACGGCGAACAATGCCAGAGGGAGTCGCGGGACCGTTTTATTGGTGTTTATTCTGGATATACTAAGTGCGACGACGGTGGCTATTTGATTGATTCTGTGATGATTACAAAAAGCCCTAAACTATTTAATTATGTAGATGTAAGCTTCAAGAGCATTTTACCTAAGGTATTGAGTGGTTACGTGAGCCATAGTGCAAGCACTTACGAAATAATCATACCTGACGATAGTGCTAAATATTATCTGAAAAGGTACTCCTTAACGCTGCAGGGTGACAAGATGATGAAATTGCACACGTATGAATCTAACGAGGACCCCGCAGATACTTTCTACCATAGCTGTATGTTCCAGGGTTCGAAGCAATAAAATGATACCCGATTCACTTTAAGGCCCGAGGGGTTCGAATTATGTCGATACAAGTAGCGTCGCTCACCAAGTTATACGATACACAGAAAGCTGTTGATGATATTTCTTTTGAATTGAAGCAGGGAGAGATAGTTGGTTTCCTTG
>JBGAJU010000025.1:0-55332 GCA_044224775.1 Flavipsychrobacter sp. | reverse complement strand
GTCACCACACCCGTCGCTGAGCCAACTGTAGCTCTTGCGGTGTTGGCGCTGGTCCAGGTGCCGCCGGCAACACTATTGGTAAGTGTTGTGGTTTGTCCCACACACACTATTACCGTACCGCCTGTTGCCGCAGGTGCCACATTTACTGTAAGTGCCTTAGCAACACTGCAGCCTGAGGCCGAAGTATAGCTCACTGTCGTAGTACCGGCGGCTACCCCTGTCACTGTTGCTGAAGTGCCGGCTGCAGCCAACGATACAGATCCCGTGCCTGCAGTTGTGCTCCAGGTGCCACCCGCTGTCAGGTCGCTCAAAGTTATTGATGCTCCCTCGCACACAGTAGATAAACCTGAAATTATAGCAGGACTTGCACTAACTGTTTGCGGTTTCACAATACTGCAGCCGCCCACAGCATAAGTAATATTCACTATGCCCACTCCATTGCCGGATACTATACCTGAAGAGGATCCTATTGATGCGACTGTCGGGTTACTGCTCGTCCAGGTTCCGCCGCCGGGTGTGCTGGTCAAGGCCAGCGTCGCACCCACACATACCGGCGTGCCCGAGAAATCACTTGGCGCAGCTATTACTGTTACGGGCTTAGTGGCAAAGCAACTATTAAACAAAGTATATGTTAGCGTCACTGTTCCGGCAGCAACTCCTGTCGTTACGCCGCTGCTTGAACCAATCGTAGCCGTGCCGGTAGCACTGCTTGTCCATGTGCCGCCTGCCGGGCTGCCTGCCAGCGTAATGGCCGATCCGACACATACACTACTGCCACCCGATGTGCTTGGATTCACATTCACACTTATGCTTCTCGTCACACGGCAACCCGTGGACAATGTATACGTAATGGTCGGCACAGAAGCAGTAGAACCCATACCGGTAACAATACCCGTAGAAGACCCTACTGTTGCTTGCGCAGTATTGCTGCTGGTCCATGTACCTCCGGCAGGTGTCGAGTTGAGCGTTGTTGTTGTACCAATACACACTGTTGAGCTGCCCGTGATAGCCGTTGGCACAGCATTAACTGTTACAACTGCTGTGGTCGAGCACCCTGTTGATGCTAATGTAAAACTGATGGTAGAAGTACCTGTTGCTGTTCCGGTTACCGTAGTTGTGCTTCCGGGCGATGTTACGCTTGCACCGGCACCACTGCTCCAGCTGCCTGTACCCGATGGGCTGGTCAACACCGTCGTGCCCCCCTGGCACACCGTCATTGTACCGGTTAACGCTGAAGGAGATGTATTTACCGTTACTGCCTTTGTCACAAACCCGGTACAACCAAAACCATTGGTCACTGTGTATGTGATCGTTGCCGGGCCCACCGTCACGCCGGTCACAGTTGCGGCCGTCCCTGCGCCTGCCACACTGATTCCTGCACTGCCTGTCCAGGTACCGCCGGCCGTCACATCAGTATAAGTCGAAGAAGCACCCGCGCACACACTGGAAGAACCCGAGATCGTTGCAGGGGTTGGCAACGCATTAATAGTATAAACGGCCGTGCTCAAACACCCTGTGCCCAGCGAATAACTGATAACAGATGTTCCAGCCGCAAGTCCCGAAACAGCACCTCCGGTGCTTACAGACGCATTGGAGTTAGATGTACTCCATGTGCCGCCCGAAGGCGTGGACGAAAGTGTAGTACCAGCACCCACACAAGCCGACAATGTACCCGTTATTGCAGATGGGTTAGGCTGCACGGTCATCACTTTGGTTACGGCATTCGTACAACCTCCGCTTGTTACTGTATAAGATATTGTTGCACTGCCCAATGCCACGCCATTCACCGTAGCCGTCGTTCCTGCCCCGGTCACACTCGCAGTACCCGATGCAGTACTTGTCCAGGTGCCACCCGCAGTTGCACTGGTCAATGTTGTTGTTCCGCCAAGGCACACATTCGGCCCGCCCGATATAGCACCCACCGTTGGTAACGGATCTACCGTCACTATCATTGTAGCCGCACAGCCATTCACGGTATAGCTTACCGAAGCAGTGCCCGCAGTAAGGCCGGTAACGGTAGCCGTACTACCCGCTGCTGCAAGCGATACAGACCCTGTTCCCGTAAATGCGCTCCAGGTGCCCCCGGCAGTGCTGTTTGATAAGGTTGTAGTACTGCCCACACATACGTTAGACGTCCCGGTTATTGCCGACGGTGTAGGATTCACCGTCATGGTCTTGCTGGTAAAATTCACACAGCCTGCACTGGTAACAGTATAAGAGACAACGATCGTTCCGGCCGACGTACCGGTAACAATACCTGTCGAAGAACCTATGCTCGCAAAACCGGTACCGGAGCTCACACTCCAGGTACCACCGCTGGCTCCCGAATTAGTTACTGTCACCGTTGAACCTATACACGCGGTCGAAGGTGTCGGGTTAATAGTTCCTGCCGATGGTAGCGAATTGACTGTCACCACCTGCGATGCAGCGCATCCTGTCGACAATGTATAGCTGATTGTTGAAGTACCGCCCGCAACACCCGACACAAGTCCGGTAGTTGAACCAACCGCGGCAAAACCGCCCCCCACGCTCGTCCAGGTACCACCGCCCGGGGTTGAACTTAAAGTAATGTTCGATCCCTGGCAAAGAACAAACGAGCTGGTACTGCTGGTTATCGTACTTGGCGTAGCTAATACAGTTACTGTGGTACCAACCGCACCACAGCTTGTGGTATAAGATACGCTGGCTGTGCCTGCCGTCACGCCGGTAACTGTAACCGATGTGCCGGAAGCCGAAAGCGAAACAGAACCTGTTCCTCCCACCGTACTCCACGTACCGCCGGGAGTTACATCTGTCAACGTTGTAGTAGCGCCCACACACAATGATCCGGTACCGCTGATTGGTGCCGGCGCTTCACAAATAGTAAGAGGGCTTGCCGTATTCCATTTATCACCAGCATCGGCGGTACTATTTGAATTAACTGCATTTACAAGGCCATATATGACTACGCTACCTGTGCCTGCTATAGGAGCAGTCCAGGAAATACTTTGTACATAAGTCGTACCAGATCCACCAGACCCCGTAGTCGCCGCAATAGAACCGCTAAAATGCTCAAAAACAGGGATACCTCCGAAAGTATAAACATGGGTTCCGCTAGGTGCCGTTCCAAAAGTACCTGCACTCGTTGCACTTCCAGTGCCTGCACCGCTCGACTTCACAACGGCAGCCTGAAAACCAAAACGAGCCAAAGTTAAAGAACTACTTGTTTGATTTCCAGTTATCCTTACAGTGTAAGTATTACCTGGGATGTACGAACTTACAGGCGTCGAACCATTAAGTAACTCAACTACAACCGTTGTACTTGATGTTGCCGAAGTATTATGACAACTACAGCCATTTACACCGGTCGCACCGGTACCGTGTGTACTGCTAAATTGCGCAGGTCCACTCGCAGAACCTGTACCAATTATATAGATCAACAACCCAACAAGCGGTAAAAGAATAATTTTCTTCTTCATAAACAGTCAATATTTGATAGCGTTTAATAAAAAAATGGTCGAAAAGATATAGATATGCTCATTTCTAATAATGCAATAGAAACATGCAGAACATACTAACTCAAAGTAAAAATAACGAACATCAAATCTGTATAATTATCATTCCGATAAAGCGGTATTACGGTCCGATAAAAGAGGATAAACCCAAGATAAAACAACCGGCTATTTACCCGGTTTACAGGTTGGGTGTGTTTTTCGCCGCATAATAGTTATAGTCCCAAAGCAGTTGTTGCAGGAAAAGCTCCGGGGCCATGTCAGATTCTATACCCAGCACGGTCTTGATCTTGCTCACCACCTGCAATGTATAGTTCACTGTGTCTTTTGATGTATTCTTCACATTCAGCAGGTTCCTGATACCGTTAATATCCCTGTCGGTAAGTTTCATCACCTGCGGAAATTGGGGTTGGTAGTTCTTATTTTCTATATGCAGGTATATGGTCTCATCTATGCTTGGCCGGTATTTCTTGTCTATCACAACGGTACCCGCAGCTAGGTCACCCAGCCGTTGCGATTTTTTGGCGATCACAACGGTCAGAAAATCAGGCAGGTACAAAAAAAGGCAAAACACCAGCGCCACCGGCGATACCAGCAAAAGGTAAGGTATTATATATACGAACAGGTTGCCCAGGCAAAGTATCCACCTCAGCAAATATTGCCCTATCGATGGTTCTTTCCCTTCAACGTCTATAACCCCTATCCCCACCAGTTTTTTGCCTAGTGTCTGCCCGTTAAATAACAGCTCAAACATAAGCTGGTAAAACAATATGGGCACGATGATTAACAGGAATGCCGAAGTGCTTAACGCCTCTCCCATCTCAAAGAGCGGGTAAACGAATTTCAGCATCATATAAAAGTAAAAGGAAATAATGACGATGTCCGTAAGCCACGCCAACATCCGCTTGCCTATGCTTGCAGTCTTGAATTCCAGATCAATGTTGAAGGGCGTCCCTATGGTTACTATCGCCATATAAGCGAAAGTAAATAAAATGTCCCTAACAGTGCGGCAACAAAAGTAGTAGCAAGTTGCGATCTATTACCCAATTAACTATTTATCCCGATTCACCACATTCCCCACTTTCGTCACATTTCCCACATTATCTCCCCCTTTTTTTACCCCATAATGTTAAGTTCCTTTTAACTTTCTGCCTCGATCAATATGCCATTTAAATACATACCTTTGTTCTCCTTATAAAAAAAATAAAGCATTAAAAGTCATCGCATGCGAGTGAAGTTTATTATTATTCCGTTCCTGTCATTGATAGCCCTTTTCTATACAACCGGCTGTACTGAAAAGATCAATATAGCTGCCCCCTATAAAGATATCTCTGTCGTTTATGGCCTGCTCGACAATAGAGATGCCGCTCATTACATCAGGATCCAAAAGGCCTTTCTTGATAATAACAAGAGCGCACTTGATATGGCGAAGACGTATGATTCCAACTTCTACAACAACCTTAACGTTATCATAAAACGGCTTGATTTTTCTTACAAGATCAAAGACACTATTCAACTCAGCCTCGTTAACCTAGATGATGAGGGTTACCCAAAAGAGCCGGGTGTTTTCTTTAATACACCTAACTATGCTTATAAATTCACTGGCGCCCTCAACCCCAACCTCATCTATCGCCTGGTTATTACAAACCTCAATACGGGAAAAGTTGATTCTGCCGACGCACCAATAATTGAGGATGCCGATTCCACAATTTTTTATATCGATGCACTTGACCCTCGTTTAAGTGCGCAGCCCCCACTCGACTTCTCTTCAACTGTCACTAATAGATCTTATTCTTTCAGTGGCGAATATCGTGAGCCTATTGGCTTTAAATATAAATTCTACACAGAAAGCGGTGATTCTCTTATACAGGACAACCCGGTCGATATCGCCCAGGCTGTCATCAGGTTCAATTGGGTAGACTCTGAGATCACTACCGGAACAATGACCCCTCAGTATTACGACTTTGATGCAGGTTTTGTGAAGACCGGCAAAACATCCTTTACTTTCTATATTAAGAATGCAGTACTCTATAACGCATTGGCTACAGGGCTTAAGAAAGCACCAACAAACGTTGCCCGCCTCCTCGACCGCTGCGACCTGTTCGTATATATGAGCACTATTGACTTTGCCACCTACCGCGAGCGTAGCCTCGTGCAAGGTATCGGTCTGACTGGCAACGAGATACAACCCATCTATACTAATATCAAGGGTAGCGCCCTTGGCCTGTTCACTTCTAAAGGCTGGCGCAGGGGTAAAGTAACATTGACGCCCGCAACGGTCGACTCCATAATGCACCGCTCAATGTTTGCTGAATCAAACGTAAAAGGGACTGTTTACCACTAATATAATTAACAATAAAGAAAATAGTAAAAGAGTAAACCCACACCCCGAATAAAAGCGGCTGCCATAGGGCAGCCGCTTTTATTCTATACATCATTGCGGGGTACGAAGCAACCTCACGAAACATTAACACCTCTGCACTATTTCTTATACCCCTCCACCTCATGAAACCTGAGCGACATAGAGCAGCCACCACAGCCTTCCACACCTTCTATTTTCTCATTCGTGAAAGAGTCCATGGTGAAAAGCTCAACTGCACCTGGCTTCAGTTTTGCGCTTGCTTTACCATTGCCATTGTCCAACTCAAACCTTATACCGTTCTCATCAATGTTCTTTATTTCCACCTCGTAGCGGCACCCTTTGAATATTTTGCGCGTGGCCCTTATCCTCACCGATATTTTCACGAAAGGCTGGCCTTTCTTGGTCATCCAGTCCGATCCAAGTTCTGTTTCAATGGGCGTGCTCCATTCTTTCGACCCGTTAGGGAATTCAAATGTCTTGCCCAACATTGATACCGCGTATGACGGTATAGACAGCACTGCGATAGTTGCGAGTGTAAACATTAGTCTTTTCATCTTCGATCCGTTTTTAAATGTGATTAAAAAGTACGCGAATATACCTACCACGCGAAATGCGTGAAATACCACTTTAGTAGTAAAAATGTGGACGGCATTGCGCAACACTTTAAGCTAAAGGTCAGGACTTTTTCACCCAAAAGGCGAGGTCTCCGCCGTGGTGCAAGGCCACCATTTCGTAGCTTAAGGGTATCTCGCCGCGAAAAGCATGATAGGTGGCTACACGTGTGCCTGTAGGCATCTGCTCCAGCCCGGCGTAGAGGCTCCGCAGGTAATACTCGAACATGACTTCCGAGCAATCCACTTTGTCGTCTATCCTGCTGCTGCTGTCTATGTTCTCGAAAAATGAATTAAAAAAATAAAAATGGTCGTAGGCCTTCAGGTTCAGCTCTGTAAAATTGCCATGTATGAAAGAGACGTTCTCCAGGCCAAGCTCCTGCTGTGCTTTCAGGGCATGGGCAACAAGGTGTTGCCGCTGCTCTATGCCGGTAAATGACGCATGGGGCGCATAATGGGCGCCCGCGAGGCAGAACTTGCCAATGCCGCTGCCTATATCCAGTATGCGGCCACCGCCACCTGCTGCCAGGAAACCAACAGCCATTTTTGCAATATGAACGGGAGTCCAGTGGCGCACGGCCAGCTTGCGCATAGCTGCGGGGTACAATGCGTTAAAAGCGGCATCGTCATTGAAGAAGGCAGTATTTGCAGGCGTTCCGGTATTCATAGCAAAGGAAAAATACGGTACGCAGAATGGAAAGTCAGCCCATCTGAGCAGCCGTATATACGATCTGTATTTAAGCAAAAATAGCAATAAGCAGGTACAGCAGCAACGAAGGTGAAAAGGAGGATTGCGAACACGGCGGGGTGTTTAAAGATCGTTCATCTTAACTTTTGGAAACGCTGCGTCACATGACCCCTCTTTACAAACCAGCACCAATAGGGGAAATTCTCTCCACATACCAAAAAGTTATATTAATTTTGATATTGAACTTTTTTATTCTTATTAATATGGAAGAAGAAAAACCATTGCCTCAAGATGACGCCCACGACAAACTTTTAAAGAAAAAACAAATTCTAGAAACCGAAAAATTAGAGACAGAATTAAAGTTTCTACGTAAGCCCTATCTAAATCCTATATATTGGGCTCCGTTAATCGGTACAACTCTTGCTTTATTTTGGGCAATGTCAACTGGTTGGTTCACCAATCAAAATGACGCGTTAAAAAATCAAAATATGCTTTTAGAAAACAGAAAGTTATGTCTGACTAATGAAATAAGCAATTTTGAAATGCGAAAACAACTATTACAAGATAGTTTGCATAAAATACAAAATGAAAAATTAGCTATGATTGATAGTACGGGCAAATTGAATTATCAGATATCAATTTTGCAGACTACTATGGATAAGTTGAATAAAGCAAATTTTGCACTTACTAATAGAATTCTTTCAGACAAACGACTGATAGAAATTAAATCAAGTATTATTAAAAATAATGAAAGGGAATTACAGTCAAAAAATATTTTAACTGGTTTTGTAGTTAATCTTCAAAACATTGCTTTGCCGGGAGTGAAAATTAAGCTTAATGGTGAGTCGAAGGAAGTTTTTTCAGACCATCATGGCTATTTTTTGTATGAGTTAGAGCATGGCACCGCTGATGAATGGAGAAAAAAAAATAGAATTAACTTAATATTGCCGTTCCTGTCAACATATAAAGCGGAGAATGTATCACAAATGAACGACATTTTAGATAACGCTTTCACAATAACAAAAAACTCTTATGAACTACTACATATAGATGGTACACTGAATGCAAATGAACCGCTCATATTAGTATTGATGCATAGTAATTCATGATACCCTCGCGTGCCCTCGTTTCTCGTCCCTTGGTCTTATTTTCCCACCAACACGCTCGCACCGATCATTTACACCAATCCTACCAATCCCTAAATCCTGCAATATCTTAGTTCAGACAAAAATCGGTACAAATTTTGCGGTATTGATACTCCCGGTTTGCTTTCCTTGCATTAGCGACTAAGCTAATATGCTTGAGGAACATTATTTGTTCGGTAAAGTGTGCAGTAATGTTCAGAAAAATCGGGATAAATAATTGAAGCTCAATGAAAACCATCACAAGAAAAAATATGCTGAAATGTACAGTAGAAAATATATTAATGTCAGTTCGTCTGCCATTATTTCAGAAAAAACGCCCTTGGCATATAGATTGTGTACCTATTAATAACCCGTAAAGGGTCAAATGAACAAATAAACAATTTATACGCAATAAACAGTACTATGGGAAAAATAATAGGAATAGACTTAGGAACAACCAACTCGTGTGTGTCGGTAATGGAGGGCAATGAGCCCGTGGTAATTGCCAACGACGAAGGCAGGCGCACCACGCCCAGCGTAGTGGCTTTCTTAAAGAACGGCGAGCGCAAAGTGGGCGACCCGGCAAAACGCCAGGCCATCACCAACCCGCACAACACCATTCAATCTATCAAACGTTTCATGGGCCGCCGCTTCGATGAGGTGACCAATGAGATGTCGCACTTCACCTACAAACTGGTAAAGGGCGATAACAACACTCCGCGTGTTGATATCGATGGCCGCATGTACACCCCGCAGGAAATAAGCGCGATGGTGCTCCAGAAAATGAAGAAAACTGCCGAGGATTTCCTGGGCCAGGAAGTGAAGGAAGCAGTGATAACCGTGCCCGCATACTTTAACGATGCACAGCGCCAGGCAACCAAAGAAGCCGGCGAGATAGCTGGCCTTACAGTGCGCCGCATCATCAACGAGCCTACAGCTGCAGCACTCGCTTATGGTCTGGACAAACAACACAAAGACAGCAAAATAGCCGTGTTCGACCTTGGTGGCGGTACGTTCGACGTATCAGTACTGGAGCTGGGTGATGGCGTGTTCGAGGTGAAGTCAACAAATGGTGACACACACCTCGGTGGCGATGACTTCGACAAGGTAGTGATGGACTGGCTGGCAGAAGAATTCAAGAAAGACGAGGCTATGGACCTCCGCAAGGATCCAATGGCATGGCAGCGCCTGAAGGAAGCTGCTGAAAAAGCAAAAATAGAATTGTCTTCTTCTCAGGAAACTGAAATTAACCTGCCATACATCACAGCCATAGATGGTGCGCCAAAGCACCTCGTACGCAAGTTAAGCCGCGCTAAGTTCGAGCAACTCAGCGACAGCCTGGTAGAGCGCACACTGGAGCCTTGCCGCAAAGCATTGAAAGATGCAGGCATCACAGCAAGCGAAATTGACGAGGTGATATTGGTGGGTGGGTCTACACGTATCCCTAAAGTGCAGGAAGTGGTGGAGAAATTCTTCGGCAAAAAGCCACACAAGGGCGTGAACCCTGATGAGGTGGTAGCCGTAGGCGCTGCGATACAGGGTGGTGTACTTACCGGCGATGTGAAGGATGTATTGTTACTCGACGTAACGCCCCTTTCCCTCGGTATCGAAACTATGGGTGGTGTGATGACACGCCTCATAGAAAGCAATACGACCATCCCAACCAAAAAGAGCGAAACATTCTCTACGGCCAGCGACAGCCAGCCGAGCGTTGAGATCAATGTGCTGCAAGGCGAGCGCCCGATGGCGAAAGACAACAAGAACCTGGGCCGCTTTATATTGGATGGTATTCCACCGGCACCACGCGGTGTTCCGCAGATAGAGGTGGTGTTTGATATAGATGCCAACGGTATCCTGCACGTAACAGCGCGCGATAAAGGCACCGGCAAGCAGCAGAACATACGCATTGAAGCAGGCAGCGGACTCAGCAAGGACGAGATAGAAAAAATGAAGAACGAGGCAAAGGCCAACGAAGAAGCAGACAAGAAAGTGCGCGACCGCGTTGAGAAGATGAACAAAGCAGATGGCCTTATCTTCAACACAGAAAAGCAACTGAAAGAATACGGCGACAAGATACCTGCTGATAAGAAGAGCACTATAGAAGCTGCAATGGAAAAGCTGAAAACAGCTCACAAAGCAGAAGACCTGGATGGCATAGACAAAGCAGAAGCCGAACTGAATGCCGCATGGATGGCTGCCAGCGAGGATATGTATAAAGCAGGTGCACAACCGGGCGGTGATGGCGCAGCACAGGGCCAGCAGCCGGGTGGCGAGCAACAAGGCGGCAGCAACGAGCACGTAGCAGACGCTGAGTACGAGGAAGTGAAATAAGACCTCGATAGATGATAAAAACAAGAACGGCTGATGGAAATATCAGCCGTTCTTGTTTTTATTGAGCCTGATGGTGCAAATGTTTTTGGCTCAGGTAGAAAGAGAAATCGGTTTGGGGAATCTCTGTGGCGCCGCATTGGCGCAGCATAGTAACCAGTTGCCCGCGGTGGTAGGTGCTGTGGTTGCATACGTGCTGCAGCACTTCCCATATCTTTCGCTGGTAGGGGTTGCCTTTAATGTCGTTGTAGTGAAGGGTGTTGTGCAGGGCATCATCCTGCATTGCCGACACATAGTGCAGCAACTGTGCCGATACCTGTTCCCAGTTGTGGCACGCTTCCTGGAACGAGCCTTCAAAAGCCGCTGCCACCCAGGTGGGTTTAGCCACATGCTGCAGTCGCTGCAGCCAGATGTCTTCTGCACCCCATACGTGGTAAACCGTCTTACGCAATGAGGGGAAGCTGCTGGCTATCTCTTTGTCAACAAGTGCCGGTTCCAGTTTGAACAAGGCATCTATCATCTGCTTGTTGGCCCATACGTTGTAGCGGGCGTAGCTAAGTAGTAGTTCCTTCATAATAAGAAATTGTACCTTTACCAAAATTACTAATAAATGCCGGATAAAGATATTTCCTTAGGTTTTGACACACTATGTATCCGTGGGGGACATCAGGAGGAAAGTAGCAGGGCACACCTCACACCCATCTATGCGTCGAGCACCTATACCTTCAACAGTGCAGAGCAGGCAGTCGATGTGTTCAAAGGGAAAGAAGATGGCTATATTTATGGCAGGTGGGGTAATCCTACCATAACCGAGGCCGAGGAGAAGATAGCTTTGCTGGAGGCATACGGGCTCAAGGATAAGAGCGGTAACCAATTGAAACTGAAGGCGATATTGCATGCATCGGGCATGGCAGCTATGAGCACTATGCTGCTGGGCAATGTAAAGGCAGGCCAGAAGGTGCTTACGCACTTCTCACTGTATGGCGGCACGCACGAACTGGTGGAGAAGATACTCCCTCAATTCGGCATAGAGCCGGTGATCATAGATTTTCATGATATGAACAAGGTAGAGGATGCAATTAAGGCGGATAAGAGCATTGCACTGATACATATCGAAACGCCTGCCAACCCTACCCTGCAATGTCTGGATATTGAGGCATTATCGTCGTTAGGCAAAAAGTACGGGCTGACAGTAACGGTGGACAATACTTTTGCCACACCCTACCTGCAGCAGCCATTTAAGTACGATGTGGATTATGTAATGCACTCCACCACCAAATTCCTGAACGGGCACGGCACTGCCATTGGTGGCGTGATGCTGGGCAAGGATGTAGAGAAGATGAGTTCCAGTATCACTAAGATGCACAGGTTGCTTGGTGGCAACAGCAATGCATTCGAGGCATTCTTGCTGGTAAATGGGTTGAGAACGTTTGGATTGAGAATGGAACGGCATTGTAGTAACGCAGCAACTGTAGCAAATTACCTTTCACAACATAAGGGTGTGGCACAGGTGAATTACCTTGGCCTTGCATCTCACCCCGATGCACACGTAGCGATGAAGCAAATGAAACATGCTGGCGCTATGCTTAGCTTTGAACTGAAAGGTGGGTATGATGCCGGGCTGAGTTTCATCAACAAGCTGAAGATGTGTACCAATGCAGTATCCCTTGGCACAAGCGATACACTGGTATGCCATGCGCCATCTACTACGCATTTGGGCGTGAGCAGGGAGCAGCGGCTAAAGTTCGGTATAACTGATGGGCTGATACGTATGAGCGTGGGGATAGAGAATGTGGAGGATATTTTGAACGACCTGGAGCAGGCGATAGCGTAGTGGGAATTACGAATCTGTAATAAGGAATTAGTAAACAATAAATAGCATGAAACAACTTTTTATTCTCGCACTTTCATTTTTCTCATTCTCAGTTACCGCACAGGAATGTGAATGTCCATCGCAGGCGCCTGAGGGCGGAGAGGTGATGAAGACCTTTAATTTGGGAGAGGGAAAAGAGTTAGGCATATGCGGTTACCTCACCGTTGAAGCGGGCGATACTACCTACACCAAGTTTGTGTTGTTCCGTTGTGGCGAGGATGAGATAATAGAGCGGTGGGGCGTAAACATCAGCTGCAAAGTAGAGCGCACGAAGGATGCCCTGCTTGTGAAAGAGATGTACAACCTCCCCATCGGCACAGAATTCAGTACGCTTTGGCGGCCGCTGTATGTGCACCAATACACTTTTGAGGGTAAGGAGATAAAGCACACCACCTATTACGATAAAAAGGCTGCCAAATACACTCTTGCCCAAATAGCTGCCGCAGTAAAACAGTATAAAGAACTACCGGAAACCGTAACCGAGCACCATATGGAAACTGCCAATATGCTGTCCTGGGCAACTCTATCAGGCAGTAAGGAAGCCGAAGGTTACCTGAAGACATTCCCGGATAAATACGGGCCGTTCGCAAGCCCCTTCAATGAAGAGTGGGATGCTGTGAATATGCGTTACGAACAATGGAAAAACAAAAACAAGTGAAAATAGACATCCACACCCACATAATGCCTGAGCATATCCCTAACTGGTTCCAGAAGTTCGGGTACGGCGAATTCATCAGGTTGGAGCATCACAAACCTTGCTGTGCCCGAATGATAAAGGGCGATAAGGTCTTCCGCGAGATAGAGCACAACTGCTGGGACCCCGGTGTGCGTATGAAAGAGATGGATATGACCGAAGTATCACAACAAGTGTTATCTACCATACCCGTACTCTTCAACTATTTCGCTAAACCTGAGCATGCCCTCGAAACTTCCCGTTTCTTTAACGACCACATAGCACAATGTGTAGAACATCACCCCGATCGCTTTATTGGCATAGGCACTGTGCCCATGCAGGATGTGGATACAGCAATAAAAGAAATGGAGCGTTGTGTGAAGGAGTTGAAAATGCCCGGATTGGAAATAGGCTCCAACATCAACACCAAAAACCTCAGCGATCCATCCTTTGCACCTTTCTGGCAGGCCGCTGAAGAGTTAGGCTGCTGCATATTTGTCCACCCCTGGGAGATGATGGGCGAGAAGGACATGGAAAAATACTGGCTGCCTTGGCTGGTGGGCATGCCGGCCGAAACCAGCCGTGCCATCTGCTCTATGATATTCGGCGGTGTGTTCGAGAAATATCCTAAACTGCGTGTAGCATTCGCCCATGGCGGCGGCAGTTTTCCGCTTACTATTGGCAGGATAGAACACGGCTTTAATGTTCGTCCGGACCTCTGCGCGAAAGATAACGATGTGAATCCACGCAACTATATCGGCAAGTTCTGGATAGATGCATTGGTACACGACCCCAAAGCGCTCGACTTCATTATAGACATAATTGGCCACGATAAAATATGCATGGGCAGCGACTACCCCTTCCCGCTGGGCGAACATCACCCGGGCAAGCTGATAGAGAACATGGGCTATACCGCTGAAGTAAAAGACAATCTATTGTATAAGAATGCTATGGAATGGCTGGGCAGGTAATTATTTATACTTATAACACCCGATATCATACAGCCCGCCCCAGTCATTACCATCAAGGTCTTTAAGGCCGCCAATCACAGGCAATTTCCCGGCACCTTTTGCCGGCGAGCTTTCTTTCAAATGAAAATCCTCGTTATGCTCATCCTTGAACATCGGGTTTGTGTTGAAGATGGTAGAATTGAAATGAACAAAGTCTTCTCTTACCGTGCCCATTCTCAACAAGCAGTTATCAACCGTAAGGCTTGCTGCTGCTTTAACCGATGAATCGCAAATGATCTCGCTGTCCAGCGAACCGTACACTACGCAATTCTGCATTAATGCGGTCAGGTCGCCAAAGTATATCTGTGTCTGGCTAAGGCGAAAATAATTAAGCACAGCCACGGTAGGCTCACTAATATGGCTTAGTGCATGATTGCCATAATTGGCAAAAGTGCAATTCACAAAAGTATCTCGCCCACCCTGCACTATTGCAAGCGCCTGTGCGCCCGTACTGTGGAACAGGCTATTGCTAGCCACAACATGCCCTGCCCAATCGAAGATGCCAAAACCAATAGAGTTCTTCACCACGCAGCGGTCCATATACAGGTTCGCTGCAGTGTCCACCCTTATTGCCGCCGGCTGAACAAAATACGCCCAATAGGCACTGTTGCCACCACAGTTCTTCAGTATGGTTTTACTCATCACTCCGGTACTACCAGGTATGAACCACAAGCCACACCACTCGCCGGGATAACCTTTGTAACCAAAGTAATCACGGTCCAGCCTGTCTCCCTGGAACACAACACTATCCTCATTATTCGGGTCACCCGTTACCAGTCCGCCGTAAACAATTATGCGCGCCGTCTGGTGCATATATACACGGCATTTAGGCGGTATGCGCAACACCGCAGTCGGGCCTACAACGCAAGTGCGTATCACCACATAAGGCAGGTCGGTCTTCCATGTTGTGTTTGCTGTGAGGCTATCGCCTACTATATAATGTGCGTTCTGGCCGTATGCTGTAAACGGTATACTGAAGTCTTTCCCGTTCATTGTTGCTATCAGCTTGTCGCTGATGAAGAAAGGCATTGTCGAGTCGTTAGGATCTACAGTAACAGTGGCAAAAACATAAATGCTATCGTGCGGCGCAATTCTTATGTTGGTAACATTGGTGCCCGGTACGCCATCCACGTTCAGTTTAAAGTAAGAGGCGGCGCCTTTTTCCATGCGTACAGAACTTACGACTATCGGGTCGCTCTGCGGGTTATAGATAAGCACACCCGAGGTGTAGCTGCCCAATGAGGTGAAGACCGTATCGAAAGTGAGTGTATCGTCTGAGAACTCCAGTATGCCACCTGTTTTCAATACCTGCTGATTCTTGCGGCACGAGCCTGCAAAACACAACACCGCAAATACAACAACAGCAATATAATATCCTCTATTCCGCATAAGGTCTAAAAATACCAAAGTGTACTAATAACGCCGGGACCATCAAAAAAGTATGCGGGCTATTTGCGTTCAAACATCCTGGATATACTTTCACCATCCGCACCTATGGCTTTCAGCACATAGCTACCGGGTGCCAATGGCGCAATGTTGAACCTTATCAGGTTCTGGCCTTCATGGCATGGCTGGTCAGTAACTTTATCTAATAACCTGCCCTGCAGATCGTAAACAAAAAAGCTGAATGGCTGCTCTTGAACAACAGAAAACTCGAGGCTGATATACTCCCACGAAGGATTGGGGTATACTTTTGCAGGGGCAGATCTTTTTACTGTTGTCGTGGTGCCGGCATGATACGGCGACGTAAGTTGCGCCATGTAATTGCCATATGTCCGATCGGTCCTGCCAAATATGCCACCCACCCATACGGCACCACCTATGGTCCAGTCAGGCTGGCTCGGACTGTAGTCGCCCCAGCGTTGTTGCTTCTGCGATAGCATCTTAATACTGCCGTCACCTTTCTTAACAACCACCATGTCAGAATAAGCGGAGCCATCAAAGAGCGCTGCTCCCAGGCCCGGATTTGTATTTGGCCCCGAGAACTCAAAAGAAATGATGCTGTGGTTAGTACCTGTAGGTGCGCCTGAATAAGAAATATTCGGATAGCCAAGATCCAGCGAATCGATACCAAACAGCTGCGCCTGGTAAGTTGATGCCGTAGCAATATTGTTGATGATGCCATGATATATGGCAGAGTTACCGTTGGCAGTATTTAAAGATACACTCACAAATTGTATCTGGTCGCCTTTTATGATACCGCCAAGAATACGGCCATCGTTCGTGGCCAGCGTAGCAGATGTATCGGGCTGGCGTGCATCCGGCGGCACACCATAGGCTATTGTAGAAGATTTTAGCGGTGTAACCGTAAGTATGGTATCAATGCTTCCGATCGTATCTGGCACCTTCACCATAAATACGGTATCGTTCGACACATCAAAATTGCGGTTGGAAAGGAAATACTGGCTTGGCCCGATAAGTGCATCGGCAGCGGTCACGGGATGCAGGCAACGCAGGTTCCTGCCATTATGCTGCACACTGTCCCATAGATTATAAGTAACAGATGCAGCACCCGCATAGCCATCAGCTTTTTTTACCTGGTAGATAACTGTTCTGGTAAATCCGGCCTGCCAGCTCATGTTTTCTTTTATCTGGTTGCCCGTAAAGAAAAGCTCGTCCTTGGTTATAGCAAACGCCGGGTAGTCGAACCAGGTAGTGTCGTTATCGAAGTTGCCGAAGAATTTGTAGAATTTCCAAGTGCCGGCCGGGTCGTTCGACTGCGAAAAACCGATGACTACCCAGTTAGACAAGCTATTGGAACCATTCAGGATAATGGAAATGAATCTGTCAGCTTCTTGGTCATAAAGTACTTTGGGGTCGAACCTGTAATCGGCGCCTGAATTCAACCCGATGCTGCTTGTGAACGATTTTAAACTCTTGCGGTACAAATAAGCACCGGTTGCCGCATCATGTACGGCAATATTCGAATTCATAACAGCGGCACCTTTATAACCCCTGCTCACCGCCATGCAGTTATCGGGTGGGATACCTGAAAAAGAATCTGCCACGAAGTTAATGCCCACTATGGGAGCTACAACACTACTCGTTTTTTTTTTCGCGGGGCCTTGTTTATGCGGATATTGCTCAGCTATGTAGCGTTTTATCGCCCGCAGCTTCTCCTGCTCAACGTCGGCATCCGGTTCGGGCATCTCCAGGCTGTATACGTTGGCGTTGTATTTATCTTCTACATCCTTCAACACAACGGTACCCGCAAGCGGAGCGGTTAACCTTTTCAGTTTCGCATTCTGAGCAAAAGAACTACCCAGCGTACACAACACAACTATGACTGCTAATATGATGCGCATTGTAAATATTTGTATAAAGTTAAGCATATAAAACAAAACCTCCCGCAGTTGCAGGAGGTTTTATATATAAATCCGGTCATTAAAATTATCCTTGCAATGCAGCAGCGCCGCTCACAATTTCTGTAAGCTCGGTAGTGATGGCTGCCTGGCGAGCGCGGTTATAGCTTATTTTCAGCGATTTCAGCAGCTCGTTGGCGTTGTCGCTCGCTTTATCCATTGCGGTCATGCGGGCGCCGTGCTCCGATGCGTTGGCATCAAGCACTGCTTTAAATACCTGGGTGTTCAATATTTTCGGCATCAGTTCCAGCAAAAGCGGCTCCATGGCAGGCTCAAAAACGAAATCTATGTTCTTGCCGCCTTTTTGCTGCTCTACCTTTGGAATGGGCAGGTATGGCTCTACCGTAAATAGCTGTGTTGCTGCATTCTTGAACTGGCTGTAAACGATCTCCACACGGTCATACTCTTTGTTAAGGAACGCCTGCTGGGCATATACGGCCGCATTGCGCACATTATCGAAAGTAAGGTCAGAGAAGATGGTCCAGAAGGTATCTACCAGCTTGTAGTTATTGCGCTGGAAGTATTCGTAGCTTTTTTTACCAATGGGCAATATGGTCACATTGCCTTTAGCATGCTGTGCAGCATACTTCGTGCGGATGGTCTCGCGGGTCAGCTTAATAACATTGGCATTATAACCTCCGCAAAGTCCGCGGTCGCTCGTAATAGGTATCAGCAGCACGCGCTCAGCAGGGCGTTCATCTGCCAAAGGCATGCTGGCCTCGCTCGATGAACCGCTTACTATGTTGCTCAGCATTTCCTGCAGTTTGCTGGCATAGGGGCGCATCTGTATGATGGCATCCTGCGCACGGCGCAGCTTTGCAGCGCTCACCATTTTCATGGCTTTGGTTATCTGCTGGGTAGATTGTACTGACTTTATACGATTACGAACCTCTTTAAGTTGCCCCGACATATTAGTAGAAAGAGTAATTATTATATGAAAACTGCGGCAAAAGTACCACATTTCGGTGTAAGTAGGAAAAAAATCAGCCTGCAAATTCCAAATCTTCAATTCCGAATTCCATAAAAAACCACTACTTTTGCGTCCCCTCAATGCGGCGGTGGCGAAATTGGTAGACGCACTACTTTGAGGTGGTAGCGCCTGTAACGGGCGTGGGAGTTCGAATCTCCTCTGCCGCACAAAACGAGAGCGGGGAGCGGTAGCGCGCAAAGCGATACCCTCCCCTCTCATTTTACCTCCGCTCCCGCTCTGTTTCTTCGCTCTAAATAGCTACTTTTAGTGGCAAATATTCAAATATGTTTCCTTACGAAACCTCTTAAAAGTCGCCCTAATGGCAACTTTTTTCCTCATAAGCACCACACAAAACACCCAATACCCGATTATTAGTATATTCGCCTATACTTTCCTTAACAACGAATTAATCATTATCATATAACTATGAAGAAAGCTGCATTATTGATCGCTTTGGTATTGATGGGCTATGCCGGGACGGCGCAGGATGATGTGAACATCCAGATGGTTTTTGTAAAAGGGGCCAGTTTTTTTATGGGTTGTGATGACCATAAGTTCCTCGATGCAGAATATGACAACGAAAAACCATTGCACCGTGTAAGCGTGGGCAGCTATTATATTGGCAAATACGAAGTAACGCTGCGCCAATGGCGCCAGATAATGGGGGTTAAACCACACCCGTATACAGGTGTCGATTATGGCAATAAAAATTGCGACGATTGCCCGGTAGTAAAAGTAAGCTGGGAGGATGTGCAGGAGTTCATTAAAAGGCTGAACGCCAAGACGGGCAAGCACTACCGCCTGCCTACCGAAACTGAATGGGAATACGCAGCGCGCGGTGGCAAGTATTCAAAAGCATACAAGTATGCAGGCAGCAACAAGATAACTGATGTAGCCTGGTACGGTAAAGAAAAAGGCACCACACACCCTGTTGGCCAGAAAGACCCCAACGAGCTGAGCCTCTTTGACATGACTGGCAATGCCGCCGAATGGTGCGAAGACTGGTATGGCGAAGATTATTACAAAAAAACGATTGATGAGGTGAACCCCAAAGGCCCGGACAGGGGTACATTGCGCATCCTGCGCGGGGGATCTTACTTTGATGACGACGTCGTATGCCGCAATGTTTACCGCAGCCGCATGAAGCCCGATACCAGGCAATGGAACATTGGCTTCAGGCTTGCAATGGATTACGATTAGTAGTTTTTCCTATTCCAGATACAACATAAATTTATCTTTTGGCAATACCACTAATGCCTAAATTTGTAAGCATTTTTGAAGTAAATGAATTCATCACGGAGTGGTAGGTTAAATGTTTTGCTGGTATTCCTGGTACCTATTGTGCTGATAGTGGGCATGGTACTGGGCTTTCGTATGCGCGATACCCTGCTGCGGCGTAATGAATCGCTCGAGCGGATAGTGGACCTGGTAAATGCCAAGTATGTAGACTCTGTCAATAGTACCGGCCTTTATAATGATGCGGCCGAAGGCCTGCTCAAATCGCTCGATCCACATACGGTTTACATACCACCTGATGACCTGCAAGGGGTGAATGATGACCTGGAAGGTGGTTTCTCCGGTATTGGTATTGAGTTCTCGATATTGCGCGATACGATTGAGGTAATATCGGTTGTGGAGAATGGGCCTGCAAGCAAAGCGGGCATTGTAGTAGGCGACCAACTCATAAAAGTAGGCGATTCGTTGGTCGCAGGCACAAATACAACCTCAGACAGGATCATACACCTGCTGAAGGGCAAACAGAACAGCAATGTTACACTCACAGTAAAGCGCTCAGGCGGCAACATGAAACAGATCGCGCTTACACGGGATATTATTCCCATCCACAGCGTAGAAGCAAGCCTGATGCTGGATGCTATAACCGGCTACATTAAAATAACCCGCTTCAGCGCCACAACTTACAGCGAGTTCTCCACTGCACTAAAAAAATTAAAAGCATCCGGCGCCATACAATTGGTCATAGACCTGCGCGATAACCCGGGCGGCTATATAGATGCAGCAACATCTATTGCCGATGACCTGCTAGACGGCAACAAGCTTATAGTTTACACCAAGGGCACCCGCTCTCCGAAAACCGAATACCGCGCAGGCGAACAAGGCCTCTTTGAAAAAGGCAAACTGGCCATATTGGTAGACGAAGGCTCTGCATCGGCAAGCGAGATATTGGCAGGCGCTATTCAGGACTGGGACAGGGGTGTTGTGATTGGCCGCAGAACTTTTGGCAAAGGCCTGGTGCAGGAACAGTACGACCTGCCTAATGGTGGTGCATTGCGCCTTACGGTGGCAAAATACTACACACCGTCCGGCCGCTGCATACAGCGATCATTTGCCAAAGGCAGGGAAGCATACGAAGCCGATTATGAACAACGTTTTGCTAATGGCTCTTTAACAAACGAAGACACTACCCACCCCGAAGACCCAAAAGCATACCACACTTATAAGAACCGCACTGTCTATGGCGGCGGCGGCATTAAGCCCGATATTTATGTACCGTATGATACTTCGTTGATCTCAGGTTCATTGCTGGGCCTCATATACAGCGATGAACTGAAGACCGCCATATGGGATTATTTCATTCACAATAAAAATAACCTGAAATACAAGACCATATCCGACTTCAGCGCTTCATTCAATGAGCAGGAGAAAGTGGCCAGCAACTATGTAGCCATGTTCAATTCCGATTCGCGCAGCCATGTGGAAAGGGAACTGGCAAAACCATTCAGCAAAGATTATTTCACAACACAGATAAAAGCCCAGTTGGCCCGGTTGCTGTTCCACGATAACGGCTACTACTCCATAAGCCTGAAAAAAGACGATGCGGTGAACAGGGCTCTTGCATCCTTCACCACCGACCGTTACTCAACTATCATAGACGGGAAGCGATAGCAGCCATTTAATTTCCTGCACATTACCGGCATCAGCACAAAACACCTGGTGGCCATTAGTAAGTACCCAGTAGTTGCATTGTACGGTGCGCTGGTAATTCAGCAGCTGCTGCAGCGTCGTTTCCGATATCGCAACCTCGGGCGCTTTACATTCCACAAGCATCCATGGTGTATGGTTACGGTTATATACCACAATATCAAAACGCTTATTCATATTGCCCACTTTGATGCTTTTCTCAACGGCTATTAACGACGCAGGATATTGCAATTCCTTGACAAGGTAGGCAAGTAAATACTGCCGCACATGCTCCTCTGGTGTAAGTATCAGCCACTTTTTGCGCACGGGGTCAAAGACCGTGGTCTTATCCTCTTCCTTACGGAGCCTTAAAACGCAATTAGAGAAATCAATGGTGATCATTGCCACCAAAAGTAACGCAATCTTAAAGACCTTGGCTCAATTTTTGCACGATAACCTTTAACTTTAATACATGAAACGGCCATGTGCAACGGCTGTTAGCAAAACAAAAGCTATCCGGATGAAAACGAAACAGGACATAGTAGAGAACTGGCTGCCCCGCTATACCGGGCAAGAGTTGAAAGACTTTGGCCAGTATATCCTCCTGTGCAATTTCATCAGCTACGTCACCCGCTTTGCTGATATGCACGGCGTGCCCGTAGCCGGGCTGGACAAACCTATGCAGTGCGCTACTGCCGAAAATATTTCCATTATCAACTTTGGTATGGGAAGCCCAACAGCTGCTACCATGATGGACCTGCTCTCTGCCATTTCGCCAAAAGCAGCATTGTTCCTGGGTAAGTGCGGCGGGTTGAAGAAGAAAAATAAAGTAGGCGACCTCATTCTGCCCATAGCCGCCATTCGTGGCGATGGCACCAGTAATGATTACTTCCCGCCCGAAGTACCTGCCCTGCCCGCCTTCGCTTTGCAAAAAGCCATATCCACCACCATCCGAGACTATTCACTCGACTACTGGACGGGCACCGTATATACCACCAACCGCCGTGTGTGGGAGCATGATGAAGAATTTAAAGAATACCTGCGCAAGATCCGGGCCATGGCAATAGACATGGAAACTGCAACTATATTCACCACAGGTTTCTATAACGAGATACCCACCGGGGCACTTTTACTTGTTTCCGATCAGCCCATGGTGCCGGATGGGGTGAAGACATCAGTGAGCGATGCGATAGTAACCCAAAATTACGTGGACACCCACTTGCGCATAGGCATAGACTCCCTCAAACAACTGATCAACGGCGGCCAGACCGTAAAACATCTTAAGTTCTGACGGAATTAGTAATTTCGAAGCCTGATATGGTAAAGTACTTAGCATTGCTGTTCCTCGTTATTGGTTTCATTTCCTGCAAGGATAAAAAGCCTGCCGATATTGTCGCAGATGTAAATGCCAAATACAAAAAAATAAACGACAAGCTCGGCGACTATACATTAAAGACAGTAGACGACATTAGCCACCCAGGCGGCGGCACCATAAATGGCTATTACCGCGACGATGAAGTGAAAAAAATGATCGGGGAGCATTACTCGGATACGACCCGAACCTTCACCGAATATTACTTTGACGACGGCATGCTCATCTATGTTAAAGAGCAGAATTTTGTGTACAACAGGCCTATAACTTATACCGAAGAAGTAGCAAAAGCAAAAGGCGACAGTGTTTGGTATGATGACAAACTAACCAAAATGGAATTAAGCCGGTTCTACTTTGATGATAACAAGCTCATCAAATGGATAGACACAGACAACACAGAGGTCCGCAATCAACTGCCTGAATTTATTGACAAAGAATCTGAACTGTGGGCAAGAGCGGTGATATTGTTGAAGCAATTGAAAGAGGAGTAAACTCATGCTAAATATCCGGAAAGTTGGGAAGGTCGTTTTCGCTGTACGATTTTATTTCTTCAGGTTTCTCCGCTACCAGTCCTTTATTATACGCTTCTTTGTAACGGGCTTCAAAATCTTCAAAGAACTCAAAGTAATTGTCCTTTTCTTTAATGAAGAGCGGGGAGCATGCACGCCATATTTTATAAGTCATCCCGCTTTTCGTCTTTACAACTAGAATAGCAACTCCCCCGGTTGAATCTCTCTTATAGCTGTTTATTTGCTCCCACAATATCTTCTTTCTGCCTCCTGTAAAAATAGACCACGGCGTGCCCCACTTTGCTTCTACTCCTTCTTCATCCAACCGGACTTCAACAAGCCGACGAATAAAAAAGTGATCGGGATAATCTAATAAAATAAGGGTAATGAATGCCATTAAGGCGTATAACATTTGATGACCACGGGTATCATTTATCCAATCGACAAATGTAAATCGGAACCAAACTAAGCCAGCCGCCCAACACCCATACATTAAAGACCTTAAACAAAACTCTTTAAGTCCACCGCTGTTCCGTATGAGATATGTTTTCATTGCCGAGGCGGTTTATCTTCTAAGAATTATCCTGAACGTCGTCCCCTTCCCCACTTCGCTCTGCTTAACGAATATGGAACCGTGGTGATATTTCTCTATAATGCGGCGGGAGAGCGACAGCCCCAGCCCCCAGCCGCGTTTCTTGGTAGTAAAGCCCGGCGCAAATACTCGCTTCACCTGGTAGCTGGGTATACCCTTGCCATTGTCCTGCACATCCACATACACCTGCTGCGGTGTGTTAGTAACCGTAATATCTATTTTACCCTGCCCGGCCATGGCATCCAGTGCATTGCGTATCAGGTTCTCCATCACCCAGTCAAACAGTGGGCCGCTTATGTTCACGGGCACATCAGCATCCTTACTTTTTAAAGTAATAGCAACCTTTTGCGGCGCACGCTTCTGCATATAATTCACTATCTCTTCCAGCCGCGTCACCAGGTTCTCCTCCTGCAGTTGCGGCGCACTACCCACTTTGCTAAAACGGTCAGCCACCAGCTTCAGCCTGTCAAGGTCTTTCTGCATTTCCATTACTGCCTCATTATGGCCATCGGTCTCTTTCAGTATTTCCATCCACCCCTCCATAGAGCTGAGCGGGGTGCCCAACTGGTGCGCTGTCTCTTTAGAGAGTCCTACCCACACCTGGTTCTGCAGGCTGCGGTTGGCAGCACCCAGGGCAAACAGTACCACCACTAGGAAAATGATAATGATGGTCAACTGGATATACGGGAAATACCTTAATTGGATCAGCAGTTCCGACTCTCCGTAATAAACATAGTTTACCCCTGTGCCGTAGTCCGCGGGTATTGCCGGGTGCGTTTTCTTGAACTCATTTAATTTTTCCTCAACTATATTCTTTTTGTGTCCGGATAGCGCACTTACAGTATCTATATTAATAAAACCCTGTATAACTCCCTTCTGGTCAGTAAATATCAGCGGAATAGAGGTGTTTTTAGAAATAACATCACTGGCATATGCCTGTTCCTGCATATTTGTATTGCTGGGGTCGCTTAGCGTTTTTATGGCAGTAGCCACCTCCTCCACTTTTTTCCGCTCTTCGTGCGCCAGCTTGCCTGCCAGCTGGTTGGTATAATACAGCGAGGCCGCCACTATCACAAGCGCCACAATTGCCAGGTATGTCTTCCAGTTCAGGTACTGCCTCATAATTACCCACTAAAACTACGGATTGGTAAAAATATTATGATTTTGAGGGAATTACTATTATTTTTGCTCCGGAAATTTAACAATTCATGAGTACGCAACATAATCTACCTGGCACGGACCTGGATAACCCACATGATATTGAGCTGAATAAGCCCTCAAAATCACGCTTTTTATTCTTGTTAAGCTTCTTTGGCTTTTTCATTTTTGCCTGGGCAGGTTGTTACAACCTGTATGAGCATAAGTATCAGAAGAACGACAACGTAGCCGTACCGGATAATACGCTGTACGAACCCAAGTATAAATAATCCGTAGTACCCCTTTCCTGTTATGATCGTATGCCATCAGGATACAGCCGTTGTCATATTAAGCTACAACGGCACTAAATGGCATGAGTTGTTTTTGCCCAAAATAGTCGAGGAAGCCCATACCGGCTACGATGTCATCGTTGCAGATAATGCATCTACCGACGATACCCTCCAATATGTGCAGGATAATTTCCCTACCGTTAAAACCGTTCAGATAGCCGTTAACCATGGTTTTGCCAATGGCTATTACGAGGCGCTGAAACAAATAAAAGCTAAATACTACATTCTGCTCAGTGCAGATTTTGAAGTGACCACCGGCTGGTTCCCGCCGCTGCACCAGGCAATGGAGCGCGACGAAATGCTTGCCGCCTGCCAACCCAAGATCCGTTATTGGCGCGAGCGCGAAAAGTTTGAATATGCAGGCGCCGCCGGGGGCTTTATGGATAGCTTCGGCTACCTGTTTTGCAGGGGCCGCATCTTCTTCGACCTGGAGAAAGACCTTGGCCAGTACGATGATAATATTGAGGTGTTCTGGGCATCGGGCGGCTGCCTGGTAGTGCGTGCAGACCTGTATCACAAAGTAGGTGGGCTCGACAACGAGCTGTATGCACATATGGAAGAGGTAGACCTCTGCTGGCGACTGAAGAATGCGGGTTATAAAATAGGCTACGTGGGCAAGTCTATCGTGTACCATGTGGGTGGCAGTGTCATCAGCTATGGCAGCCCGCAAAAGCTGTATTACAACTTCCGCAATAACCTCATCCTGCTGTTGAAGAACGAGAAAGGCTCCAGGCTCTTATGGTTGTTCCCGCTTCGGTTCATCCTTGATGGTGTTGCAGGAATGCGGCTGTTCTTCACCGGCGAATTCAAACAAACATTCACCATAGTAAAAGCCCACTTCCATTTCTACCGCGATCTTGGAAAATGGCGCCAACGCCGCCGCGATAATAAAAAGCTCATTACTAAACGTAATGAGGAAGGCATCTATGGCCGCAGTATAGTTTGGGATTACTTCCTGCTGCGCAAAAAGAAATTCAGCGACCTTGGCTGGAAACCAAAGGGGCTGTAGCTTTCTTCCAATTTTTCGACTTGCCGGCCTATCAAGTTATCAACCAATCAACTATCTTCGCATCAATGGCTTTATTCTCACAACTGGGCAATTATAAAAATTTCGGCCTGTTCGTTATGCGTGCAGGGCTGGGTGTAATGATGTTCATGCACGGGCTGCCAAAACTTACCGGCGGCATCAGCGAGTGGCGCGACCTGGGCGAAAATATGAGCGTGTTGCATATTCATTTCTGGCCGGTGTTCTGGGGTTTTATGTGTGCCATAACCGAGTGTATTGGCGGACTGTTCTGCGTATTGGGTTTGTGGTTCAGGCTGGTGAGCGTATTGATGCTCATTAATTTTATTGTAGCTGCTGTCTGGCACCTCAAAGGTGCGAAAGATGGTGTTATGGAATCTTCACATTCCATTGAATTATGCTTTGTCTTTTTTGGGTTCATATTCATTGGTCCCGGCGAATGGTCTATAGATAAAAGTTAAAAAATATCATCCTCCGCCCTATTTCCCGATCCCGGATTCCTAATTCCACCCTAACTGCTTACCTTTAAAAAAAAATTGTTCATGCGATTGATATTCTCTTTGTTATTGTTGTTCCCCATCCTATGCCTCGCACAGAAAAAAGATGAAAGTCCGTTCGATAAAAAAGGAGACGGCAAAATAAAGCTTGCCCATGCAGATAAAACCGAGTCACGTCCCGCTGTAAAAAAAGAGGGCGAAAAAAGGAAGAAAGATGATGAGGTTTATTATGGCAACGTAAAATTTACCATTGGCGATAACGAGATCGCCTGCGATAGTGCCATACTCTATAAAAATGATGACAAGATCGTGGCTTACCAGGTAACCGTTACAAGCCCTGTATCATTCACCATAAAAGGCACCGAGCTCACCTTCAATACCAACACCGCCCAATCTAATTTAAAGTCAAATGTCACGGTAATGGCCCGCAATGGCAACCTCGTGGGCACCGGCGAAAGCCTTGACCTGGATTTTACCTACCAGGCATACAGGATGGGACAAGGCATCCTGAAGATTCCAGAGAACGAAGAGAAGAAGTAACTAGTGGTTATATTCCAGGTTAATGGGGTTAGCGGTCATTTCCTGTCCGCTGCACTTGACATGGATATTGGTGATAGATATCTTTACGTCGTCGGGCTCGGTTTCCTTTATCTTGTCCTTCACTTCTACACTGAAGGCCGTACCTTTTACCGGCACTGGGCCCCACGTCTTACCACCCGCCGTAAGCGAAAACTCGAAATCTGTCACCTCGCAACCAAGCGATTGCACCAATAAACGCGGATAGGCCAGCACTTTTTCCCTGCTGGTAACCGGGGCATCTATAATACCCACAGTAACAACAGGCAAAGTATTACCCTGTGTTCCTCCTCCCTTGTCCTGCCCAAAAACCGGCGCAGATGCTAAGATCATCAATGATGCAAATATTATCCTGGTATTCATAGGCCGTGTATTTGATGTTAAAATTACTCATCATAACTGAGAAAACAAAAGGCGGCTATGCGTTGCTTTAACTATTGTATTGGTTAATAAAAGTGCCTGCAGCTATCCTCTGGCCTGGTTTTTGAAATTATAAGGATGGAAGCATCGTTAGCGGGAATGATGTAATTCTGATGCAGGTAAAGGCCGGGGATGCCCGGCTTTATCGTTTACTATCCGCAAGTTATCGTATCAACCCGCATTGGTCTCAGCCACCCAAACCTTGTCGGCATCTTTTTTGCGGATACTCAGGTAGTAGCCGGCTATCTGTATGGCCATCGGGTCGCCCATAGGGGCTATCATTTCCACCCAAACCGGCTCTCCGGGTATACAGCCCATTTCCATTAAAGTGAGTTGAAAATCACTATCCTCATGTTCCCTGATAACGGCTTTCCTTCCCTTGGGTAGCTGGGATAAACGGACGACCTGCTCTTCTGACGACCTCATTAGTGCAAAATTACAGGTAATTTAACTCCCCGGCAAATAATGGCATACCCGAAAGAGTTAATTTTGGCCACCAAGCGTATGAGCACATTCACCATTTCAGGCAAGCTGATAGACATTTTTCAGCGCCGCATCTACCCGGCAACCATTACTGTTAGCAACGGCTACATTGCCAATATAAAGGAAACCACCAATGTCCCTGACCAATACATTCTTCCGGGCTTCATTGATGCCCACATTCATATAGAGAGTTCTATGCTCACGCCCACCGCATTTGCGCAAATGGCTGTGGTGCATGGCACCGTAGCCACTGTATCCGATCCGCATGAGATAGCTAATGTGTGTGGTATAGAGGGAGTGCAATATATGATAGACAATGCAGCACTATCGCCGTTCAAATTCTTCTTTGGGGCACCTTCATGCGTGCCTGCTACAGGTTTTGAGACTGCAGGCGCAACGCTCAATGCAGCTGCGGTAGAAGAATTGTTGCAAAACCCCGATATCTGGTATTTGTCAGAAATGATGAACTATCCCGGCGTGCTGCACAACGACCCTGAAGTGCTGGCAAAGATAGATGCTGCCAAACGCGCCGGAAAACCTGTAGATGGTCACGCTCCCGGCCTTCGTGGCGCCGATGCTGCTGCCTATGCATCACACGGTATCACCACCGATCACGAATGTTTTACCCTTGCTGAAGCGCTCGACAAAATAAACGCGGGCATGCACATCATCATCCGTGAAGGCAGCGCTGCTAAGAACTTTGAGGCACTCCACACATTACTGCAAACACACCCCGACAATGTAATGTTCTGCAGCGATGATAAGCACCCTGATGAATTGGTGTTGCACCATATCAACCATCTTGTAAAACGTTCTCTTGCGCTCGGCTACGACCTCTTCGATGTACTCCGCGCGGCATCACTGAACCCTGCTTATCACTACGATCTCCCTGTCGGCTTATTGCGTTTACATGAGCCTGCAGATTTCATCGTTATCAACAGTATAGAGCGTTTCGATATCCTGCAGACATATATCAACGGCGAACTCGTTGCTAACATTGGCGGCTCTGCAATTCAGCCCGTTCCCGTTGCGCCTGTCAATAACTTCAACACCAACAAAAAAGACGTTAGTGAGTTTGTGGTAAAAGCTACCACTCCTGCTCCAACCATTCGTGTAATAGAGGCTATAGAAGGCCAGCTTGTTACCAACTGCCTGCAGCTACCGGCTAAAGTGGTGAACGGAAATATCGTAAGCGATACCGAACGCGACATTCTGAAGATAGCCGTAGTGAACCGATACCAACCCGACGCCCCGGTAGCCGTTGCATTCATCAAAAATTTTGGATTGAAACACGGCGCACTCGCATCAACCGTCGGTCACGACTGCCACAACATTATTGCCGTTGGTGTGGATGACGATTCCATCTGCGCTGCGGTTAATGAACTCATAGATTGCAAAGGTGGCATAGCTGTAGCCGAAGATGAACTGAAACTACACCACATGCCGCTGGAAGTCGCAGGGCTTATGTCAATTAAGGACGGGCATACCGTAGCCGCCAGGTACACCAAATTGGATCGGCTGGCCAAAAACCTCGGTACACCGCTTCATGCACCATTCATGACGTTATCTTTCATGGCGCTGCTGGTAATACCATCACTAAAGCTCAGCGACAAAGGATTATTTGACGGGAGTAAGTTCGAGTTTACAGGCGTAGAGATTTAGAAGGATTTCACTGCGGCGGTAGATCCGGTACTAGTTTTATACCCCGTCTTAACATTGCCACTGCTCAGTGATTGCCGCCACACCACACCGGGGCTGTCCTCTGTTGAACTGTGAAAGAAAAAATAGCTGGATAATACTTGCAGCGTAACGTTTGCTTTATACAACTTATCCAGCTCATCTTTCGTGGGCATGCGCCAACCTGCACCCAGTTTCCTACAAGCCTCGTCTGCCTCATCCCATTTCTTTATGCCAAGGTCATTTGGCCAAACAATGAGGCCATGCTTGCCACTCCCATCCACCCAATATACAGTGCCTCCGTCCTTCTTGTCGCCAACCTTCATTACAGGGCCATCTGCCGGTTTCGTACCATTCGGCATGCTCAGCTCCTTCATCAGCCTCTCCAGGTTCTCTATATCCTTCTTCAAACTTTCGGCCATAGAATCCCTCGGGGCGCCCGCAGAAGGTGCAGGTGGTGGCGCATCCTGCGCATTCGACATATTTGCGGTGCACATCACAATCACCACCATGAATAACTTAACGATCGATCTGTTCATACTTCTCAATTTTTAACCGCTATAAAATTCAACCCAAAGAAAAAATACTCCCGCTTCCAGTTCTTTGTTTGTTGTATCTGCCGTTCCTGCTCTAATAATTTTTGTGCATCCTTGCCATTATACTGGTGCGGCAGGTAATATCGCACATAATTCACGCTGCCCGGTGCTATATGAAAGCCATTCTTCTCGAACAGCCCGTTCCATTTCTCCAGGCTGCGTATATTCTCGTTGCCTATCAGGATATCCTTCTGCAGCTTCTCATCCCATATAGTAATGATGCGCTTATTTCCTCTGTACTTATACAGTTTTATCCTCTGAATGATATTGTTCCCGTTCTCCTCCACGCTCAGCACCCTGCCACCCTTCCTCAGGCTGCTGTGAAATATCTGCAGCGCCTCATCTATCGGCTCCAGGTGATGCAGCGTATCCTGCACTATTATCCAGTCGTAGCTGTTTGCCGCCGGCCTGTTGTCGAACAGGTTCTCATACGTACACGTGAACAACGACGTATCACCATACTGGCTCCACCATGCCTTGCGCTTCGTCACCGTTTCAAAGTAAAACTCCAGCGTCGTACCGAATGTCTTTATGCCGTTCATGGCCAGGTACAGGCAGGTGGTCCCATAACCGCAGCCGCAATCCCATATCGCCAATTCCCTGCGATACTTGTCCGCATCCGGCGCATCCACCAAATGCTTCTTGATGTACCGCAACCGTTCCAGGAAATAATTCCGCCTGAAGTGCCAGCTCCCCTGGTTGCCCAAAAACTTATAATAGGGTTGCATCTCCTTGTGTACTTCCAACTCTTTCGTCAGCAGCTCAAAGAACTCTTCCGGTGACATCATATTTTTTTAAGATAAAGGTCAAAAATAAGCATAAATGGCCTACTTCGTCCCCCTTCACCAATAACACAGTGCTACAGTGGTTATTTTGTTATATTTAGGGTGGTTATTCTTAACATAAACGGCTCTTGTAGCTCATATGAAACGGTTGCTCCTGCTTTTCATCTTGTTTCCTTTTGTCCTGTTTGGCCAAACGCGGCGGCAAGCTGTTGTGGACTCCATCAAAGCAGCCACCAACCTCCGCAACATTCAGGACGTCATCAACAACAACCGCGGCACCAGCATCGAGGACATCCACTCCTCCGACTCCGGCGAATACGTCACTCTCGTTGTTCGGGTACGTGTTCCCCAACCTCATATTGTCCCTGTCCTTTCTTTTTTGCCCATCACACAGATGGATGCCACCCCTGCCGTCACAACCCTGGTAACGGCTGTATCCATACCGCCCCTCCCAACAGTTATCGCCTATATTGATTCCATACCACCCCTTCGTTCCTTCGCTGCACTGCGGCCCGGTAGCGAGCGCCTGCCCGTTACTACCAGCAACGGCAACGCCACTATTCCACCCTTGCCCCATGTGCTCTCCTACCTCATAGACGCTGCTCAACCCTCCGATTTCGTCAGCTTCCGCATTGCAGCCGTAGTTGCGCCCACACCGCGCAGCACCGCCATTCCGCGCCTGCCCGATGTCGAATCATGGGTCATAGACCCCATCTATTCCTTTTGCGACGCCATCCCTTTTCTTATAAAACACCGCCCTGCACCACGCCCCGACACCGCCATCGTCCCCACATTCAGGGAAGAGCGCTTTGAAGTGGAAGGCATGCACCTCTCCGAAGAGGGTTATGTCCTCCTCGAAAAAATGGAAGGCTTCTCGCCCGACCTCTACAACCTTGGCGACGGCGGCTACACCATTGGCTTCGGCTTTTTCATTCCCTATTCCGAAGGCAGGAAATATGATGGCGGCATAACCATAGAGCAGGCTGAGGCACTCATCCACCAGAAAGTGCCTGCCTACGAAGACCAGGTGAAACTCTACATCAACACGCCGCTTACGCAGCGCGAGTTCGATGCATTGGTGATGCTGGCTTACAACCTTGGCGGCTTCTCTCGCGCCACAAGTATTGTCAACGACATTAACACGCAGGCAGGGTTCGATAAGCTGCAGGCCGATTGGAACAGGTTCATCCATTCCAAAGCGCCGGGAGTGACAAAAGGACTCATGAACCGGCGCAGGGACGAACTGAAAGTACGCAACGAATCAGATTACCAGCAGGACCGCAAAATGCAGGTCCTGCGCTTTGGCAGAAAATAAAAACAGAACGATATAAACTTAACCGCATAAACAAGAACAGTATGATCAAATACCTATCCATTATGGCAATGCTGGCCATCTTGCCCTTCAGCAATGCTGCCGCACAGCAGGCCGACTCTGCTGCCGTCATCGGCACCCTCTGCAAGTGCTGGCGCACCATCAGCCACGTCTACTCGCCTATATATGGGCTGGAGGAAAAAGAGCGCAAGGTATATGCCAAACAACGGCTCTGTTTCTCGCGCGATAGTATCAGCTTGTACTTTGGTGTCACCTACTCACCAAAATACACCGTAAAGCGGGTCGCTTCCGAAGACTATGCCCGCACCAATTTCGATTGCAGCAGGCAGAAACTGGACATTACTACAGATAGTGTTTACCAGGTCGTTATTTCATCCGTCACCAAACCCAATAAGGATGGTAAGGTGTTCAAAACTACCGATATGCTGGCATTCGATGGCTATTGTATCTATGTGGCTTTAGATGGCGTGATCTTTAAACTATTCGATGCCAACGCCAAAGTAGAGGGCCGCTCTTCCAACTAAAAACCCACTAAACGTACGTCATTGCGAGGAACGAAGCAACCTCACGCAACACATTACTCACGCCACTACTCCACCCTCTCAAACGGAAACTCCTCCTCACGCACCTTACCACTCTTCTTCTTACCCGATATTTTTGCTAACAGTGATGTGGGCGACTTTTGCGTATAGGTTATCTTGTCCGGGAAATCGTGGCCGGGGTTGCTGAAGATGAAACTACCACCTGTTGCCTTCACAAGCTTAAAGCGCACCGGCTTGCCATCATTCTGGTCTTTTACAGTGGGCACATAATACAGCTCGCCGCCGCGCTGCTCTATGGCAATGGTTTCCCAAACCGCTGTGTCGTTCTTCTTCATCAGCCCGCTCACCCCTGCCATAGTGCTGTCGTTCATCAGGCTCCAATGTTCATACATAGTACCTATCACCGTTTTGCGGTGCCACTTACCCACCAGCCATTGCATATCGCTGATGGTGGCCGATGGTGGCGCAGCCATTGCCATGCAGGGAAGGGTTATGAGTGCGAGGGTCTTAAGAGCGGATGTAAGCTTAATCATGCCATTTGTTTTGTGCAAATTAATGAATATGATCGCACATCGCTGCATGGTAATTCAGTCATATAAAGCCACCCACACACGTTCACTAACATTTCCCCTCTTGAGAGGGGTCAGGGGTGTGTTCACTCGTACCTGCGCTTGCCAATCATTTCCGTATCTTGTGCTGGTGAATACTCTCACCCCTCAATATCTCGATGAATACCGGCAGCAACTGCCCGGCGGTATTTCATTGAGCAATATCGAAGCTTTGGAACTCACACCTGCCACCTTCACTTTCTATACTTCCGTTGCCGTCATATCATCATCCCGCATAGAGGGCGAGCAAATGGAAGTGGATAGCTACGTAAAGCACAAAACACAGGATATAGAATACCTTCCAGAATTGGTTCTGAAACCTAACGACCTGTACGATGCATATGTATATGCACGGGCGCATCAGTGGAGCCTGCAAAACTTCCTGCACAGCCACGCATTGGTTACCACGCATTTGTTGCCCCAAAAATGGCGTGGCGTTTACCGGCAGAACAAATGTTGGTTATGGAGCACAACACGGGTAGGGTACAATTTGAGGCAGCGCCATTCACCGCGGTGACTCAAGAGATGGAAAAACTATGGTCCGATATTGATGAGCTGGTAAAGACAAACTTAACTATCGAAGAAGTGTTTTACTATGCAGCATTCATACACTTGGCATTTGTCTGCATCCACCCCTTCAACGATGGCAATGGCAGAACCGGTCGATTACTTGAAAAGTGGTTCATAGCACAGAAAGCGGGTAGCAGGGCGTGGTATATGCAGGCAGAGCGATATTATTACGAACACCACAGCGTTTATTATGCCAACATCCGCAAGCTTGGGCTTGAATATGACACATTGGACTATGAACAGGCATTGCCTTTTTTGCTGATGCTGCCGGGTTGCCTTGCTGTGTGAACCAGGATTATTTCGTTTAGCAGTAAACATCAACTGTAGTTCTCCGATTGCCGCCGAGTCCTCGCTTACGCGCAAAGCTTTGGCTTCAGAGAGACGTCGGCTGAGACACACGAGCGGGACGCTAAAAATTGCATTGCCTTTCTTGCTGATGCTACCGTGTTGCCTGAAATAGAAACTTTTATTCGTAAGCGGGACGCTTTCAACGATAAGGACGAAGCGGACGCTTCGACCAGTTAGGAAAAATTCACTTTTTAATCTGCTGTGCTTATTTTAGCTTTCCTTAAAACTTCATTATGAACTCAGACACATTAATACCTGTTATTTTTTCACCAATAATCGGCGCTATAGTTGGATTTATCTTCTCACGATTTGGTGTTTCGGGTAAAATACGCCTAGCTGAATATTACCTAAAAAAAACAGAACTTATTGAAAAATTACTGGCCAACGATCATATAACAGTAAACCGCGCACATTTGGAAAAAGACCTCAACGATATCGCAGCGACTATCAGTTTATTATCTATCGCTGACGAAGAAATTGCGCAAATAAAATATGGTGAAAGACCTTTGCTTAAAAAAATCTTACACCTTCCAAAAGCAACCACTCCAGCCGGAGTATTTGCTACAATTTTTTTCTACGTTTATATCATTACAGGTGCGATGTACATAGTGCTAATACCTGGAATGCGAAAAGAAATGGGTCTGGGTTTGACGATTTTTGCAATGCTAATGTGTTTTCTGATCGCTTTTTTATGCCGGCTATGGGCAATTAATAGTGCGTATCGTGAAGCCATCGTCCAAAGAGCAAGGAGAGAATTATTGCTAAATGATAAGCTAACTAAAAAAAGTTGACAGGAGCTTCGTTATACCGGATTATATAATTATTTCCTCTAGTTGAAAAGCTTTATTGTTTGCTCAGGTACAAGTGGAAAACAATGTATTAAATATGCTAAACTACCCATTCACAAGTGCCAAAATTGATTTTTTTATTTCTGGGAACAACTCGTTATAGAGGTCTTTTCTACTTTCCGGCACATCCTCTTGATTAATACTCAACACATACAAAAGTGACTGAGAAATATTCAATACAGAACAAATTTTATCCAAGGTCTTTGTACCAGGCTTCTTTATGCCATTTTCAATTTGGGACAATGCAGCCTGCGAAATGCCACACTTTTCAGACAATTCCAGTTGACTGATATTTTTTGACTTTCTAATTGTCTGTATTGCAAACCCTATATTCATATTTTAAAATAAGTTACAAAGCCAGTTCCACACCGAATGAAAAAAATGAGCTGATGACGTTACACCTGTGAGGAGTCGACCCATTATTTCAAAACCTTTTACCCAATCAGTTTCATTATCTGATTCTATTAGATGTTTGGCTTTAAGTAATTTTTGTCTATCTTTTTCTGACGTTCTTGGATTATTAAGATGCTTATCTATTAAGCAGAGTAAATTTTTGAATTGGTTCATTGAGAAAATAATTTGTGGTTATGTAATTGTTCTTCAATACTTGTAATTGAAAAACAACATCACCACTATTATCATCCATATTCTTAAATAAGAACCGTATTATGCGTCTATAGAATAATCGTAAGTTTCTAATGAAGTTATTTGAACGCTGCAGAAGAGCCGAAGCGATTTTTATAGCCCTATTTATTAATGCTAGAACTTCCTTTGCTTCAATCTGCCTTCTTAAAATTCGTATTCTGTCACAAATAGCATAATATTCATCCGCAAGCGATTGCTTTTCTCTATGTGTACCAGCTTTCTTGTATAGGTCTATAATCTCATTTGCCTTCGACAAAAGTTCATTTAATTCAACAAATTTTGATTTCCTCGGTACAGAGGCAATTACTATTTCACTGACAACTTTCAGCCAAACATCATCATTCCGGGCAACAAATACTGCATTTATCATAATAGGTATTAAAGTACAGCAAAGATAATCCACTTTTACATATAAGCAATAGGTTATATTATATTTATTTTAAAATAATTTATGTTAAACAATTCTCATGAAAAATATACCAGTACTAGGTTCAGGATTCTCTCACTGGTCCTCGTTTATAACGAGGATCACATGGTACAGCGTTTGCAACGCGAGTACTATCCTTCCCGCCCGTGTTGGTCTTATTTTCTGACCAACACGCTCGCGCCGGATAGGCTATACCGGGTGCCCTTCTGCTCCGGGCAACTAAGTAATTTTAACCTCACTGGTCCTCGTTTATAACGAGGATCACATGGCACAGCGTTTGCAACGCGAGTACTATCCTTGTTAGCGCGAGATTGCTTCGTACCTCGCAAAGACGGTACGCGAGTATTAAAAAACACGGGTCATTGCGAGAAGCATAGCTTAGCTCCGTGCGTCGGCTGCGCCGGAGCAACCTCGCGAAACACCCTAAAACACCACCCCAAAAAAAACACCCTCCAAAACCACCACAAATCCAGGCCAATTCAAAGCCCAAACCCGCCACCGGCAGGCATTCCCGCCAATTGTCATTTTTTCCATCATGGTACTGTTACTGTACCATGATGGTACCGTTACTGTACCATCATGGAAATTATTTTTCTTCACAACAAAAAACCTTAAGAACTTTACACCGTTTAAAGGCCCTTTCACTATGCAAAACGATAAAAAACTACAGGCAAAAGAACTCTACTTTCAAACTGCAAACTATAAACCGTAAACCGCCAACTGCAAATACACTGGGCAACAAACGTATCAAAAATGAGCAACAGTGAGCAAGAAGTGAGCAACAAAAAACAACCTAACCAATTGGAAATGAACAACCTGTCAAAAACCAAACGATTTTTTCACAAAAGTGAGCAATCCGCAGCAATGCAAGCGCCCCCGCTGGGGGCGGGGGCGCTGTATAAAACCCTGTTCCTTTATTACTTAATTCACAGTTATGCAATCAGCACAGAGTAATATTAGTTGCTGGCCTCCACCATCAATGAAGCCCTTATCTTGCCTTCTATTTCATCGCTCACTTCGGGGTTGTCAATCAGGAATTGCTTCACGGCATCGCGGCCCTGCCCTATCTTGCTATCATTATAACTGAACCATGAACCGCTCTTCTGCAGTATGCCCAGCTCAACACCCATATCAATGATCTCACCCACCTTGCTGATACCCTCGCCAAAGATGATATCGAACTCCACCTGCCGGAACGGCGGCGCCACTTTGTTCTTCACCACTTTTACACGGGTGCGGTTACCGCTTGCCACATCGCCATCTTTTATCTGGCTCACACGGCGGATATCCAACCTTACAGACGCATAGAACTTAAGGGCGTTACCACCGGTAGTGGTCTCGGGGTTGCCGAACATAACACCTATCTTCTCGCGCAGCTGGTTGATGAATATACAGCAGCAGCCTGTGCGTGATATAGTAGCGGTGAGCTTACGCAGCGCCTGGCTCATGAGGCGTGCCTGCAGGCCCATCTTGCTTTCGCCCATCTCGCCTTCCAACTCGCCCTTGGGCACGAGTGCAGCTACAGAGTCGATCACCACCACATCTACCGCGCCTGATGATATAAGACGGTCGGCGATCTCGAGGCCCTGCTCACCGTAGTCAGGCTGGGAGATGATGAGGTTGTCTACGTCCACACCCAGCTTGCGTGCATAGCTGGCATCGAAAGCGTGCTCGGCATCTATTATAGCGCATATACCACCTTTTTTCTGTGCCTGTGCTATGGTGTGTATAGCAATTGTTGTTTTACCTGAAGATTCAGGCCCGTATATCTCGATGACACGGCCTCGGGGCAAACCACCCACGCCAAGTGCCACATCGAGGCCAATGGAGCCTGTGCTTACCACATCCATCTTATCCTGCTGCTTGTCGCCAAGCATCATTACCGATCCTTTGCCATAGTCTTTCTCGATCTTGTCGAGCGCCAGTTTTAGTACTTTCAATTTGTCGTCTGCCATATACTTACTTTTTATGTGATAAAACTTATTTACGTGATTTCTGAGGTCAAAATTAGGCAGAAAAGAGATGCCGCAGCGGATTATGGGCTAGAAGATATCCACAATTTGTGATGCGGGGGAAAGGCAGTGCGGGAGCGGGGTACGGAGGTTTCAGGGGTGGGTTTTGTTGGTATTTTTGGGTAAAAACACCGTCGGTTTTGAGGGAAAATTATAAAGAAGGCTGCCCGGGGCAGCCTTCTTTATAATTTATTCTAAATCAGTCTTATTCTACTGTGATCTTCACTACGTACCTGCCGTTGCTGGTAGTGGCAGTGAGGAGGTAGATACCGGGAGCAGTGTTGAGCTGCACATCGGTGGCTTTGTTGGTAGTTGTGGTGAACTCTTTCACCTTCTTACCAATGATGTTGGTAACCACTACCATCACCTGCTCATCGTTCTCTGTAATGAGGTGCATAGTGAAGTTACCGCGGTTTGGATTGGGGAAGAGTTTCATCTCGTCCTGCACAGCAGCAACGGGCTTAACTGCTACACCACAATCGGTAGCAGGAACAACAGATACCGGGCGTGTTGCCGACCTGCTGCCACAACCGTTGGTCATGGTGTAGCTGATGATGGCTGAGCCTACTGCCACGCCACTAACAACACCGCCGGAAACCGATGCTATTGACGAGTTGTTGCTGCTCCATGTGCCGCCAAGAACGCCGTTGGTGAGGGTGATATTCTGACCGACACATACGGTTGATGGGCCGGAGATAGTACCCGGACCTGGTGCAGTAATAATACTCATGAGCTTGGTTGCAGTTATAGTGCCGCAGGCATTGGTTACTGTGTAAGAAATAGTAACCGTGCCTGTAGTTGTACCTGAAACCACGCCACCTGATGATACCGCGGCATTTGTATTGCTTGCGCTCCATACGCCACCGGCAGTTGCATTAGAGAGTGTTGTAGTGCCGCCGCGGCAAACGGTAGCCGAGCCTGTGATGGTTGCCACGGTCGGTGTAGCCTGCACATTAACAGGAGCAGAAGCTACTGCTGTGCCACAACTATTGGTAACGCTGTAGCTGATGTCAACAGTGCCGGCAGATACACCCGTTACCACACCGCCTGCAACTGTTGCTTCAGGGCCACCGGCGCTCCATGTGCCGCCAACAGCTGGATCTGTGAGGGTGATGGCAGAGCCTATGCAAACATCAGACGGACCTGAGATAGCACCGGCGTCCGGCAGCGGGTTAACTGTTATAGGAGCAAATGCATCTGCGGTGCCGCAAACGTTGGTAACGCTGTAGCTGATGTTCACCACGCCAACGCTAACACCTGTCACCACACCACCTGCCACCGTAGCCTCGGGGCCGCCTGCGCTCCATGTGCCACCGGCTGCAGCGTCAGTTAGGGTTATCGTAGCGCCTACACAAACATCAGACGGGCCAACAATAGTACCTGCATCAGGCAGGGGGTCGATGGTAATAGCCTGGGTTGCATCGGCAGTACCGCAGGCGTTGGTTACTGTATAAGAGATAATGGTTGAGCCTGCTGTTACGCCTGTTACCACACCGCCCGACACAGTGGCATCTGTGGTGCTTGAGCTCCATACGCCGCCGGGAGTAGCATCTGTCAATGTTATCGATGCGGCTACGCAAACGTTAGATGGGCCGGATATAGCAGCAACTGTTGGTGCTGTATCTACCAGGAGTGTACTGAAAGCAGAAGCTGTTCCACAACTGTTGGTTACGGTGTAGCTGATATCGACCAGGCCTACTGACACACCGGTTACAAAGCCACCTGATACGGTTGCGTTCGAGTTGCTTGCGCTCCATATGCCACCGGGTGCAGCGTCGGTCAAAGTTATTGATGAGCCAACACAAACAATAGCAGCACCAACGATAGTTCCTGCATCTGGCAATGGGGTAACAGTAATTGTTGATACTGCAGATTCTGAACCGCAGCTGCTGGTTACTGTGTAAGAGATGTCAACTGTGCCCGCTGCAACACCCGTAACTACGCCGCCTGCAACTGTTGCATTTGTATTGCTTGCGCTCCACACGCCACCTGGAGTCGCGTCTGTAAGAGTGATGAATGAACCTTCGCAAACTGACGTAGCGCCGGAGATAGCAGCAACCGTAAGCGCGGGACCAATGGTCACAGCTATTGAAGAAACATCGGTACCACACGAGTTAACTACTGTATATACTACGGTATCTATGCCGGGGGTTACTGCTGTAAGCACACCACCTGGCGTGATAGATGCCGTTGCATTAGTAACGCTCCATGTGCCACCTGTGCCCGCAGTAGTATACGGAGCGGTCATACCTGCACAGAGGATGATCGGGCCTGTTACAGTGCCTGCATCGGGCATCGGAATTACTGTTACCGCGTGTGTTGCCGTAGCCGTACCGCAGAAGCTGGTCACTGTATAAGAAATGGTAACAGTGCCTCCGCTAACCCCGGTAACCACGCCGCCTGATACCGTAGCTGCTGCTCCACTACTTGTCCACACACCGCCCGTAATAGGATCTGTTAATGTTATTGATGAGCCCTGGCATACGCTGGAAGGACCGGAGATAGTACCCGCGCTAAGGTATGTGCCTATGGTTACTACATGGGATGCTACAGCAGTGCCGCAAGCATTGGTCACTGAATAAAGAATAGTATCAACACCCGGCGTTATACCTGTAAGTACCCCGGTACCCGTGATCGTTGCGCGGGCATTGGTTACACTCCATACACCACCCGTAACACTTGATGTGAGCGTGGAGAAAGTACCGGCGCACAGCATGGTAACCCCGGTTATAGTACCTGCTGTTGCCGCCGCAGTAACAGACATTGCGAATGTGGTAGTAGCAGTGCCGCAACCATTGGTCACAGAATAAGTAATTGTAACAGATCCAACCGCAACGCCAGTGACAATACCAGTAGTGCCGACAGTGGCGATGGCAGTATTGCTACTGCTCCATACCCCCCCGGATGTAGCATTTGACAATGCGGTTGTTAAACCGGTACATACTACGTTAGAGCCTGTTATTGTACCTGCGCTCGGAGAAAGATTAACGGTTACCGGAGCGGTTGCTATACAGGAGCCCAAAGCGTAAGTTATGGTTGCTGTTCCCACAGTCACCCCTGTCACCACGCCTGCAGCATCTACAGAAGCTACGCCTGTCGAACTGCTACTCCATGTACCACCGCCAACAGAATTGCTTAGCGTCACCGTAGCGCCAGTACATACCGTTGTACCTGCCGGTGAAATCGCAGAAGGAATTGGATTTACCGTAACTACCTTTAATGCAGAGCATCCTGCAGCATTTGTGTAGGATATAGTCGCAACACCTGCAGCTATACCTGAAACAGTTCCTCCAACAACAGTTGCTGTTCCGGTTGCGCCACTACTCCATGTACCGCCCGGCGTTGCATCCGCTAACACTGTTGTTGCGCCAACGCAAAGGCTTACTGCACCTGCAGGAGTAATTGCTGCGGGGTTATTATTTACTGTTACAGGTGCTGTAGCCCTGCAAGTTCCTATAGAATAAGAAATGTTAGCGGTGCCTGCTGTTACACCTGTCACCAATCCACCCACTACGCTTGCCACTCCGGGTGCGCTGCTTGTCCAGGTACCACCACCTACCGAGTTAGTAAATGTCACATTACTGCCTACGCATACAGATGCCGAAGTTGGCGAAAGTGCAGAAGGAGTCGTATTTACAGTAACAATTTTTGTCTGGGCACAACCAGCCGCATTTGTGTAAAAAACTGTAGCAGTTCCGGCTGTAACCCCTGTAACTGTTACGGAAGTACCTGCAGCGGCCAGCGAAACAGAACCTGTACCTGCCACCGTGCTCCACGTACCACCAGCGGTCGGATCGGTCAATACAGCAGTACCACCTACACACATTGTTACCGGGCCGCCGGGTGAAATTGCTGAAGGAAGGCCATTAACTGTTACTGTAGTAACTGATATACAGCCACCGAGACTGTATGTAATATTTGCAGTACCCGCGGCAACACCGGATACAATGCCTGTAGACGAGCCTACCGTAGCGTTTGCAGAACCGGAGGTCCATGTGCCGCCACCTGTGTTAGTGAGTGTTGTTGTGCCGCCTACACAAACTGTTGGCGTACCACCATTAGCCCCGGGCGGATTATTTACTGTCACTGCTAGTATCGAAAAGCATCCGTTACTGAGTGTATAGCTTATTGTAGTTAATCCCGCACCCACACCCAACACTATACCGGACGAAGCACCTATAGTTGCAGCAGCAGTATTGCTACTGGTCCATGTGCCCACAGGCGACGCAGTCAATGTATTGGACGCGCCAACGCATGACGTGGCAGACCCTGATATTGCTGACGGCGCTGTATTTACGGTTATTGATGTAGTAACAAATGAACTACCGCAGCCATTTGTAACCGTGTAGGTTATGTCGACGGTGCCGGCAGCTACGCCGGTAACTGAACCGGATGCCGAGCCTACCGTGGCAATAGCAGTATTGGCGCTTGTCCATGTGCCGCCTGCTGTACCGTTAGTAAGTATAATGCCGCTACCCTCACATACCGTGGTTGGACCACCAATTGCGGGAGGAGTTGCAGGCACAGTATTTACGGTCATGATACGCACTACGCGTGTTAGTCCACATGTATTTGTAACCGTATAACTTATAGTAACCGTACCTACTGAAACGCCCGTCACATCACCTGTTGACGAACCGATGGTAACATTGCTATTGCTGGCTTCCCATAGTCCACCACTCGTTGCGTTGGTCTCCGTTACGATGCTGCCAACACATACCGAAGCCGGGCCACCTATCGGCGGCACAACAGGTAATGGGTTAACCGTTACAACTACCATTGTTGTTGCCGTGTTTGCGCCATCAGTAACCTGAACAGTGAATGTGTCGTTTCCTGAATATCCTGCCGTGGGTGTATACAGTACACTGCCGGGGGTTACCACCGAACCATTACCGGTAGCAGTGGAAGAAGTAGATGCAGTGCCATGCAGAGCGGGTACAGAGATAGACCAAACTATGTTCGCATATGATGCAACGTCTGAGTCTCTCACCGCAAGTATGGTAGCAATATTATTTGCTGATGAGTTTTGGCACACGAAGGTGTCCACAATTGCGCCCTCCACAAAAACGGGCAGGCTGTTAGGTTTTACTAACCTTATCCTGTTATTACCACGATCTGAAATATAAAAATAATTAGGGTTGGACTGTATGGCTATTGAAGCCGGGCCGCTAACCCGTCCTGCTGTTGCCGGACCACCATCACCCGTAAACCCACTAGAACCGGTACCTGCCACTGTAGAAATAATACCGGAAGTATTCACCATGCGGATACCATCTCCCGCCCCCCCCGCGATATACATATTGCCTGTAGCGTCAAATTTTACATCAAGCGGTCCATCAAGTTGCACCGATGTAGCACTGGCAAGACCACCATCACCCGCGTTGCCCGCGGTACCATTACCTACGATCGTGGTTATTAGTAATGTACTTGTCACTATTCTTCTCACACGGTTATTACTCTGGTCTGCTATATAAACATTGCTACCGGATGCATCTACAGTAAGCCCCCTCACGTTATTTATCCTTACAGTAGTGGCCACTACGCCATCACCTGTATAACCCGCGGTACCATTACCTGCTAACGTGGTAATGATACCAGTACTGGCGCTGATCATGCGTATGCGCTGGTTTTCACCATCAGAAAAATACACATTGCCTGCCACGTCCAATGCTATGCCCCTCGGGCCGTTCAACTGCGCTGCGGTTGCAGGACCTCCGTCACCGGAGAATCCGGCAGCACCCGTTCCTGCAAAGGTGCTTATGATACCCGTGGTTGCATTAACAAACCTGATCTTGTTATTGGTAGCATCGCCGATATAGATATTCCCGGCAGCGTCCACTGCTACGCCTACTACTCCTCTACCCCCGCCGCCTGCTGCGCCTAATTGCGCTAACGTTGCCGCAACACCATCACCGCCCGAACCAGTGGCTGAACTACCCGCCACCGTGGTTATTATACCGGTTGATGCTGTTATTTTGCGTATCCGGGCGTTACCATAATCGGCAATAAACAAGTTATTCGATGCATCTATTGCCATTAGGTAGGGTTGGTTAACCCTCCCTGCGGTTGTGGGTACATCATCAACAAAGCCGGATGTCCCACCACAAGCAGTAGTAATAATTTTTACCTGTGCTTTCACCCCGGGTAAAAAACCTAAGAAGAAAACGGCAGCGCAGAAGAGTAAAGGTATTTTTTTCATTTTCATTTATTTTTTCAACAATAGTTGCCACTCATTCTGTTACGTACAGACTGAGTGCAAGCTAAAAGTAAATATTAACCGATAATAAAACCATCATATTGTTAAATATATTATCTATGGCGCTGTATCATATGAATTCACATACAAAAACACTCAAATCACCCCAAATACGGATTAGAATTCACCTTTTGCTTATCTTTATTGGTTACACCCGATCATATTATTTTCAATAATACTTTCAAATTCCGCCAATGGTAGTAAATAATGGAGAAAGGGTATTGACGGAACCGGACCACCTGAAGCTTCTTATCAACAATATAGATAACCTTATATGGATGGTGGATACGGAGTGCACGATCATAGAATGTAACAGGGCTTTTAAGACCTGGGTGTCTAACTTCATCGGAACAGAACTGGGTAAGGGCGATAACGTTTTGTTCAGCGGGAGAAATAAACTATACCTCGAAAAATTTGAGATGTGCTACCAGCTTGCTTTAAACACATTATACTTCTGTGAACTTTCACCCGGTTTTTGATGACGACACGCAACTCATCGGCATTGCCTGCCATGCACGCGATATTACCGAACACCGTAAACACTTATTTAAAATAGAAGCACAGAATACAGCACTGCGCGAGATAGCCTTTATAGAGTCACACAAAGTACGCTCACCCGTGGCCAAGATACTTGGACTGGAGCAGCTGTTTAATTATGATGATCCCGCCGACCCGATAAACGGGGATGTGCTGGACGGTATCGCGCAATCAACCAGGGAATTAGACCTCATCATTCGTGAGGTAGTGAGAAAGACTGGCGATATTGGGCTGCAGCCGTAGCTATTTTGCTATTTGCGCATAACCGGTGTTGTTTCCGGAAACGACACGAGCGAGATACTGCCCCTGCGGTAATGACCGTACATCAAGTTGTTTACTGTTGCTGAAAGTTGCTATTAACCTCGACTGCACATCATATATCTCAATAGTGTAGTCATGCCACGTTGCAGGCAGATCAATGTTGACAGTGCCATTAACTACCGGGTTGGGGTAGGCTTTTAATGTAACGATGTTGGGCTTTACTTGAGTTACAACACTTTCCTTAACTGTGGTGTCTACAGGCACAAGATTATCGCGGTAACGGATGCTGTTTATTGTTTCGCCACCGGGGCCCATAGCGGTAGTAACCCATAGTGCCGGGTAATGCTCACCATTTACTAGCCATTTGTATTCCACCGAATTGCGCGGTACACCTATTGAAGGGAACGAGCCAAACTGCACAGAGTCTATTTCTCTTATCAACGACCTTACCCGAATACAGTTGACCGGTGTCGTAAAATACGGTGTCGTAATTGTGCCCCAACCATCAACTCTTGTGAGACGGGTGCCTTGTTGCTTTATGCCGCCAAAGCCGGGAAGTGTGATGTTGAGTTTAAAGTTTGCGCTGTCTTTATTCAGATAATCAAGCGGAAAGAAGTACCACACATCTGGCTGCGCATAATTGATGGGCGTGGGTATACCCGCAATTGTTGCTGCAAATGCTTTTGCCTGGTAGCGGCTTGGGCTCGACTTCTTCTCAAAGAAAGTGTACACATTCTCTATAGACGGTGCACCGGGCAATGTTATCGGTATAGGCGATGCATTGGCCACCCTGTAGCCATACGCGGTGAGGCCTACCAATGCGTAAGCAAAATTCACATCAAGGGCAGTGCGATAAGTATCAACACCTTGCGAGGCGGGCGTGAGGTCTGAGAAATTCCAGGCAACAGCAGCACCTGTGTCGGTGAGTGCTATGGTTTTACCCGGTGCAACAATACTATAGGTCAGTATATCACCTGCCACGGGCATATCGGCAGCGGTAATAGTTATTTGAGCATTAACCGGTTGACAAGCAATCATTATTAGCAGTAAACGGAGTATATATTTCATGCCTTCAAAATTAGAAACTATATCCAAATGTTATTACAGAACATAAAAAATTGGAAATAAGAAAAGCGCAATCTATATCTCGCAGGACAAGACTGATTTCTGAATCAAGGCTTTTTGAATTATGATAAATATTATTTGTTAATGATTAGGATATTATTTGGTTATTCATTTGTTAATTATACTTTTGTGTAAAATGTTGTGGCATGAAACTCATTACTAAAAAATCTGAATGCAAGCGCACCGATATTGCCCGTCTTGTAAAGTCTCCGAAAGAAGCTATTCGGAAGACGTTGAGTAACTATCTGGTAAAGGACGGTTTGATCGTAAGAGCATATCTGCCATCTTACGTTTCTAAGGACTCGCTGGTGTTGCGCAACGGCATCGACTGCGAATTTTCCATCAACCTCGACACAAACAAATTAGCAAACTCACTGAATTAAATCATTATTCATCTTTTAACAACACGGACATGTTGATAGCGCTCACTTACATTACATTACGCAGGATATTTACCTCGATGGTGAAGAAACCTGTACTGGTCCCAGTAAGAAAATAACGGACTGATCCACGCCTGTATATTATAACCTCTTTTTTAAAGAGGTTATTTTGTTTGTGGGGCACACCTGCCTGCTTCCCACAAACTTCCCTGCAAATCATTTACTTTTGATAGGGCTCTCATGAATCTATCCTTTTTCATTGCAAGGCGGTATCTGATGAAGCAGAAGGGAGCGTTCTCTTCTTTCATCATCAAGCTGGCCATTGTTGCTACAGCACTGAGTGTTGCAGTGATGATAGTGGCTATGGCTGTGGTGAATGGTTTTAAATACTCCGTTACCGAAAAGTTGTACAGCTTTATGGGGCATGTGCATATAGTACCCTACGATGAAACTAATTTCAATGCGCTCACTTACTCCCTTCCGGTTTACCGCAACCCACGGTTGATAGATTCTTTGAAGCATGTACCACACGTTACAGCAGTATCTCCGTTTGCGGCAAGGCCGGTTATTGTGCAGTCGCATGGAATAATAGAGGGGCTGAAGCTGAAGGGTGTGGATAAGGATTACCGTTTCCTGAGTGGTATCAGCACATCGGGTGAGGCCATCAATTATGCCGATAGCAGTTATTCAAAAGAGATCATACTGTCTCAAGCTACTGCAGACCGGCTGAACGTGAAGATCAACGACACCGTGCATTTGTATTTCATTGAGGCTGGTGGCCCAAGGGTGAGAAAAGTAAAGATAGCCGGACTTTACCACAGCGGCATGGAGGAAGTGGATAAGCACCATGGCATCTGCGATATACGGATGATACAGCGCATCAACAACTGGACCGCAGACAGTGTGAACGGCTACCAGGTGGACCTTGACGACCCTAAGTATGCCGATACAGTTGCAAGCTATACCCACTACAACCTGATAAATGCACCGCTGGAGGCTTATACCACCCGCGATAACTATGCTGCAGTGTTCGACTGGCTGGATATGCAGGATATCAATGGTACAATACTGCTTTCAATAATGGCAATAGTAGCCATTATCAACATGGGCGCTGTGCTGGTGATACTGATGGTCGACAGGGCGCGCATGATAGGCCTGCTTAAAGCGTTGGGGATGAGTTATGAGGGCACCCGTAATATCTTCCTGGGTATAGCGGGGCTCATAGGCGCCATGGGCATACTATTCGGTAACATTTTGGCGTTAGGTATGTGCTGGGCACAGATAAAGTTCGGTATTATTACGCTGCCTGAGGATATCTATTATATGAAGTATGCCCCTGTGAGGATAGTTTGGTGGCAGGTGGCTGCTATAGATATTACAACGCTGGCATTATGCGTATTGTGCATGTGGCTGCCCGCATTGTATATTCGCAGGATACAGCCGGCAAGAGTACTGCAATTTAAATAGAGTGACAAAGATTGCGGAGAGCGGATGCTCATTTACAAATTATGACCAACAAAAACCTTTATAAGAAAATATGCAAAGAGCGTAGTGTGCCGCTGTTCATGCAGCCGTGGTGGCTGGATGTGGTGTGCGGTCAGTGGGATGCGGCAGTTACTTATAATGGGGATAATGTATCGGGCTTATGGGCTTACCCGGTGGAGCAGAAGATGGGCGTAACAATGATGCGCACACCTATGCTCACACCTTATCTAGGGCCATTGGTCTTTTACCCTGCCGATATAAAGAAAAGCAAGCTGGACAGTTTTGAGCATGAGACCGTAGCAGGGCTGATGAAGCAACTACCCGATACAAAAGTGTGGCACCTGGCCATTAGCCCTGAAATAAAACAAGTGGGCTTATTCAAACAGCACAAGCTGCGCACAGAGATGCAGCAGACATTCCTTATAGACCTGCAGGAAGATGAAGCCACGCTACTTGCCAATATGAAGGAAACTATGCGGCGAAATATAAAGGCTGCGGAGAAAGAAATTACCATAAGCCATTCTGCAACTCATTTGAATGAGCTGTTTGAATTTCATAAAGAAACACTCTCACAGAAAGGAAAGGAACTGCCCTATACACTCAACGACCTGAAACGCATAATGGATGCCTGCATTGCCAACAGTGCCGCGACACTATGGGTGGCATGCAATGCAAATGATGTTGAAGCCATAGTATGGCAGGTGTGGGATGCTAACACGAGCTACTACTTTATGGGCGGACAAAACCCTAAAGCCACCAACTACAAAGCAATGAGCCTGCTGCTGTGGCACGCCATGAAAGAAGCCAAACAACAAGGCTGCAAAACATTTGACCTTGAAGGCAGTATGGACCCCGGCGTGGAGCGGTTCTTCCGTGGGTTTGGCGGGGAGCGGGCACTATATATGGTGCTGCTGAAAAATGATTCTTTACTGTGGAAAGCGAAAAAGATGGTGCTTGGTTAATGTGGGAGGAATGTGATGGAATGACTCAATCAGGAATATTATCTTTAATATTTAAACACTGAAATAATGAAACAACTACCGCTGATCCTAATAATAGCGCTAATGCTGGCATCATGCAACACTACCAGCAACAATGAAAATGACAAAAAGAATACAGACAACCTTTCAGGGATAATTGCAAGAACAGAAGGCACTGCCAAGAACACTATGTATGCTATGGAGGCTGGGATAGCCAACATAATGACCCACTTTGAAGCCACTCACCTAAAGAATGAACCCGAAAGATCGCTGCCGCGATACGAAAGGGCACGCGAAGTAAAAAAGAGTTGCGATGAGCTATTTAGTTATATGAATGGCCTGAAGGGAACTATAGCAGGACAAGCCGCAGCAGATTTTGAAAAGACAAAAACAGAATTGTTTGGGCGTATTGACGAAGTAGTAAAAAAAATGGGCAGTATGGCACACAATGAGCAAACAATAAATACCAATATAGATCCAACTGACAAAGCATCATTCACACCTGCTAACGCAGTTATCATGATAACATTGATGGAATTAGACCTGAAGGGCACAGAATTGTATTGTATAGATCTTATACTGGGAAGAGAGTAATTTCGCCCGCGGAGAATTGAGCCATTAGGCCTCAGCCATTCGGCACATTCAGCTTATCCAATGCGTTCCGGGCGGCTACCTGGCCGGCCTCTTTTTTGTTGTAGCCCGTACCTTCGGCTACTAAGTCGCCATCTATCATTATACCTACGGTAAACAGCTTGCGGGTGCTGTCCATTTTTTCGTCCAGCGTTTCAAAGGTCAGCATATGGTTGTTGCGCTGTGCCCAGCTAAGGAGCTGGTTCTTATAGTTGGTATCTGTGCTCTCCATGTGGTCCAGGTCAATGTAAGCACGAATGATCTGGTTGAGGATGAATTTACGCGTTTTAATAAAGCCCACATCAAGGTAAACCGCGCCTATCAGGGCTTCCAGCGCATTACCAAAGATGTGGCTGCGGCTCAGGCCTCGGTCATTCTTGTTATACTGCACCATTTTGTTAAGCCCCATGCGCAGCGCTACATTGTTCATTGTCTCGCGGCGCACTATGCGTGAGCGCAACTCTGTAAGGTAACCCTCCGACTGGTAAGGATATTTTTTAAAAAGGTATTCCGCAACAATTGCTCCCAAAATAGCATCGCCCAAAAACTCAAGGCGCTCGTTGCTTTCATGCACCTCTTCGGGTTTAGAGCGGTGCATAAATGCAAGATTGTAGTACGCCATATTACGCGGCGTAAACCCTAAAAGGTGTTCCAGTTGCAGCAGTAGCTGTCGGTCTGCGGATGAAAAGTTTAAGATGCGATTGATGAAGCGCCGCAAAGCAACTAAGACGGTTTTTTGAAGATCACAGATGCATTGTGCCCGCCAAATCCAAACGTATTGCTCAGAGCAGCGTTAACCGTACGCTTCTGTGCTTTGTGGAACGTAAAATTCAGACGAGGGTCAAATGATGGGTCATCTGTAAAGTGGTTTATAGTAGGAGGCACTATGTCGTGCACCGTAGAGAGTATGCTCGCTATAGCTTCTATAGCGCCGGCAGCACCCAGCAGATGGCCGGTCATAGATTTGGTGGAGCTGATATTGATATTATATACCTGCTCACCGAACACTCGCTGTATCGCGGTAACCTCGCTCACATCGCCAAGCGGCGTTGAGGTCCCGTGAACGTTGATGTAATCAATATCCTGCGGCTGCATGCCTGCATCGGCAAGCGCATTCTTCATTACATTGTAAGCGCCCAGGCCTTCGGGGTGCGGGGCGGTAAGGTGGTATGCATCTGCACTCAGGCCGCCACCTGCCAGTTCGGCAATAATGGTAGCACCGCGGCGTTTTGCATGCTCATATTCTTCCAGAACAATGGCACCTGCACCCTCACCTAATACAAAACCATCACGATCAAGATCGAACGGACGGCTCGCGGTCTGGGGTTCACCATTGCGCTCAGAAAGGGCTTTCATTGCATTGAAGCCACCAATACCGGCTTCTGTTACCACTGCTTCAGAGCCACCACATATTATCGCATCGGCTTTGCCAAGGCGTATATAAGTAAGGCCATCAATAATAGCATTGGTAGAAGAAGCACAGGCACTAACACAAGAAAAGTTAGGGCCACGGAAACCATACTTCATAGAAATGTGGCCGCCGGCTATATCCAGTATCAGCTTGGGAATAAAGAAAGGGTTGAAACGGGGAGTACCATCGCCGGCGCAGAAACCTTTCATCTCCTCGATGAAGGTGATCATGCCGCCTATGCCCGAACCCCATATGATACCTACGCGGTCTTTATCTACCCCTTCGGCAATGAGATTTGCGTGGCGCACTGCCTCATCGGCAGCAACAATGGCTATCTGTGAGAAGCGATCAAGCTTGCGGGCTTCCTTGCGCTCAAAATGATCTTCAGGATTGAAGTTCTTCAGCTCGCAGGCGAATTTCGTTTTGAACTTCGTTACGTCAAATTGTTTGATGAAATCGGCGCCGGAAACACCATTAACCAGTCCGTCCCAATATGCGGGTACGCTATTGCCTAATGGCGTTACGGCGCCGAGACCCGTAACGACAACTCGTTTTAACGTTAAGTTCATTGAACGATTTTCAGTCACAGAATTTGTTGGGTAAATTACTTTACGTGCTCTTCCAGGTAAGCAATAGCCTGACCAACAGTAGTAATGGTCTCAGCTTGTTCATCAGGAATGGAAATGTTGAATTCTTTTTCGAATTCCATGATCAGTTCCACGGTATCCAGCGAATCCGCGCCCAGGTCATTAGTAAAACTAGCTTCAGGCGTTACTTCTGATTCGTCAACACCTAATTTGTCCACGATAATTTTCTTAACGCGATTTGCAATTTCAGACATAAAATAATGCGTTTAAATTTTGGTGCAAAAATATACTTTTTGGGATAATGGTAAAGGAATATTTTAATTAACCCCGTTTTTTTACTGCAGATATGAAAAAGAAGCAATTATATAGATAAATACACATTTATCTTCAACTACAACCAACTTTTAACCCATACTTTACACAGTTAATATCCGAAAATATGATGTTTTACTTTGGTTTGTTACGTTTAAATTTATTGTACCGCTTCTTTTTAGGCCCGTCCGAATGCTGGTTTTCCCCGGGTGCGGGTGCGGGGCCAAATTGCTCCGGTACAGCAAGCTTCTCAACCGGGCGGCCCAAAAGCTTCTCAATGCGGGTAAATTTGAACTGCTCTTTCGGGCCTATGAACGTATAGGCAGTACCGGTGCTTGCGGCGCGGGCGGTTCGGCCTATACGGTGTATATAATCTTCCCCATCATGCGGCACATCATAGTTGATGACAAGGTCTATATCCTCAATATCTATACCACGGCTTAGTATGTCGGTAGCCACCAATATTTTCAGCTTCCGGCTTTTAAAATCTAACATCACCTGCTCACGCTGTTCCTGCTCCAACCCCGACTGTATCTGCCCTGCGGGGAATTTAGAGCGTCTCAACTCTTCATACAGCTGCTTAACACTTTGCTTACTCGAGCAGAATATGATTATACTGCCAAATTCTTTTTGTTGCAATATGTGTTTTACAAGCGGTATCTTCTGGGCGTCATATACAAGATAGGCTTGCTGCGTTATTTGCTCCGGCGGTTTGGAAATGGCAATATTTATCTCGGCAGGGTTATATAATATGGTATTAGCCAGCTTCCGGATAGCAGGTGGCATGGTTGCCGAGAACAACAGGTTCTGCCGTTGCTTGGGCAGGAACGAGATGATCTTGATGATATCTTCGTAAAACCCCATGTCGAGCATGCGGTCTGCCTCGTCCAATATCAAATACCGTAGCTCATCCAGTTTCACATACCCCATATTGAGGTGCGATATCATTCTGCCGGGTGTGCAGATAACTATGTCTACCCCTGATGTCAATGCCTTTTTCTCGTTAGCAAAGCTTGCACCGCCCGTGCCGCCATAAATCTCCAGGAAACTGATGTTGGTGTAATAAGATATACCTTCCAGTGTCTGTGCTATCTGCACAGCTAGCTCGCGGGTAGGCACAATTACCATCGCATTAATGGTGTGGGCAGCATGCGGCTCCGTGAGCAGCTTATGTATAACGGGCAACAGGAATGCCGCTGTTTTGCCGGTGCCGGTTTGCGCCGCAGCAATTATATCACGCCCTTCTATAATAGGCGGTATCACTGCTGCCTGCACAGGTGTGGCGGTGGTATAACCCATGGCATCTATACCATCGAGCAAGTCATCATCAAATCCAAAATCGTAAAAATCCAAAGCGAGGCTTTTCTATGAAGTATTAGGGTAAAGATAAAATAAAGCGCTCAATACGCAACTTTTCACGATCAACGATAGGTTATTTCCCGCGTTGTGACCGAAAACGGCTGATCATTCTTGTATGTTGTGCGGCGCTGCCAATTGCCCTGTTTGTCATTATTCTCATAATCAAAGGTTGTGGCAAACTGCAGGCTTTTATGCGAATCGTATTCTTTGGCACTTATCTCGTTACCATGCTCATCATATTTTGAGTTGCACTTGAGGAACAATGCGCCGAACATATTGTGGCTATCCTTTACCAGTCGGTTACCTTTACCGTCGTACTTGTTGAACACCTTCATGAACATAGTACCGGTCGCATCGTAATTATACTCTTCAATTTTATTGCCCCTTTCGTCGTATTTGTAAGTGGTCTTCACATTCAGAGTACCATCTCCTTTGTAACGCAGTTCCTCGGTTATCTTATCGCTGTCATCATAGGCAAAAGTGGTTTTGGATAATACTGCCCCATCTGGCGAATAGGTAAAGAACTCACTCATATTACCTTTTTCGTTGTACTTGCTAACGGCTTTTAGTTTCAGGCTATCACCGGTAGCGTTGTATTCCAGCTCAACAACCGATGCTACTTTACCCTTCAGTTTTTGCCGCCTGAGGTCATTCTTGAACTGACTGTGAATGCCTGTTTGAGCAAAAGAGCAATAGAACCCACAAATAAATAATAGCGTAAACGACAATAATTTCATTCGTATCCTGACTTTTGTTGAAGAGCTCCAAATTTACAAAAGGAAAATGTAAAGAAAATCTTAAACAAGTTCTTCCAATGCATGCTGCAGCAGCGTAAGCATTTCCGGTATTTCTGCTTTATTGCAGGTACCCACGCTCACTCTATACCATGGCGAATGTTTGCTGGCACCAAAGGCATAGAACGGAACTATAGCTAATCTTGCCTTGTTCAATATGTATTCGGTAGCTTCTTTCTGGTCGTGCAGCAGGTTGCCATCTTCATAATGCTTGCCTGTAATATCCAGCTTAACGGTAAGGTATAGAGCCGCCTGCGGGGCTATACAATCTATAGGCAAACCTTTTGCCTTCATTGCCATGAAGCCATTATATAAGCTCACCAACCGTTCATGCAGTTCTCCACGAAAATGATCAAGATAAGTTGCTATCGCCGGCTTCTGCACCAGGAAGTTCGCCACAGCCTTCTGCTCGGCCATCGGCGCCCATGCCCCAATGTGGCTCAGCAATGCCCT
>JBGAJU010000024.1:0-55507 GCA_044224775.1 Flavipsychrobacter sp. | reverse complement strand
TAGACTGACTAGGTCAGCTTTTATCTCCAATAATCCATTAATTATATCGTGATTAATTTGTCTAATGATATCAAGTAACGATGTTCGGGTTGCCGTAGGTAACATATCCTGCATTTTCTGGTATATATCTTCATATTCAAATCGCAGTTTTTCCGCCCTGTTTTTCAATTCATTTTCCTGAATCTTATTACCGATCGCTGCTGATGCCAAGGATGCGAAAGCTCTTATTAGCTGCTTTGTTACTTCAGGGAAACTTTGTTTCTGGCGATAATTAAAACACATGACGCCAAGTACTTTTTTTCCTTGCTTCAATGGTATTGCGGCTAAAGAACTTATTTTTTCCCGTCTCCAAAAACTATCGTTTTTGGGGTTTTTCACTACTAGACGGTAACTTTCCGGCAAATCATCTTCAGAAGGATAAAATGGGTCATTATCTTCCAAAGAACTTTCAATGAAGTTTGTTTTTGACTTTCTGTATATTTTTTTCTCTTCGTATAATTTTCCGGAATAAATAATGTTGTTATAAATAATATTATGCGCTTCATCAAAGCGAAATATTATTACAGGGTCGGAATGTAAAATATCTTTAGCAGCTATACTTATTTGCTTTAATATTCCTGATAAGTTTTCTTCAAAAATTGATTGCGATATTTCAGAAAATACGTTAATCATGCTTGAGCATAAGAACGAAAACATCGCTTTGTTGCAAATTATGTTCAGCAATCTATCATCTCTTTCTAGTAAGTTGCTATTAAACTCTCTTCTCGAATAGATGTTTATGAACCCGTATTGGCCTGTGTCAATCCGCAATGGAACATAAATTAAAGATTTCATTTCATGTTCTTTCGCAAACTGCCAAAATTGTTCGTTCTCTAAATGAGGCTCAGGCGTATTTAGTTTTATTATGCGATTTTCTAAAAGCTGCGTTCTAAATATTTTGTTTTTTTTACCATAGTTTTCGCACATGCGCTCTATATCATGGCTAGCTTTATATTGTTTAAATTCGACTTCACTTTTTTCATAATCCCTCAGCCATACACTCACATAGTTAGTGTTAAAATAACTTTTAAGTGCCTTGATGATTGGCACAAAATTTTCGTATGGATTGCTTAAAATATTATCCGGAATAACAAGTTCTTCGACGGCGGTATGAAATTTCTTCCTGGAAAAAATTTTTCCGATGCCGTTTACAATTCTGTGCAGAATTCGAATATTATCTCGGTCAAAAAAATTTTCGGTCTTAGCTAGTATTAAAACACAGCCTATTATAATTTTATCATATCTGATTGGAATAGCTACGCCATAATTATTTCGCCAAAAATCGTTTGTGGACGTCTTTGCATTGGATAAAGAGTATGATTTGCTTAAAATGGCTTCGGAAAATAAAGTATCAGAGTGTTGAATAATTTCGTCCTTTTCCCAATCATCAACATTGTAACAAATTTGTATTTCGTCATGCATAATCCGGTTATGATTGCCGGATAACACGACTATCAGCCCTTTATGTGCATCAACTAATTCACACGTTTCAAAGAGTATATTTTTTAGGTATTCCCCAGGATTGTCGGAGCTTTCTTTATCGCATTTGTCCAGGATAAGATGAATCGCATCGTCGTTTTCATTATTAATCAGATTTTTGTACGACTGGGCAAAATTGTCTGCGTAAATTTTCAAACGAGTTTTATCTTCATTAGTGATGGTGTACGTGGATGTAATATGGTAGCCTACTTGTAATAAAGCCAAGGTCTTGTCGTTAACATGAATGCTATCCTGTCTTTTTTTTCTGTATCTGACTGGAATGAGTAAATATTCAAGTTCATCCTGTTTGATTTTCCTGTAGTAATCCTCTTCAGCATTAACATATTGAACGATGCTATTGCCCTCAATATTAATTTCCCATCCGTTTACCGCAACAATTTCGTCCGTGCGGGCTGCTATTGCGACAACATCAGAGCTATCAAGCGAAAGTGCCTTCCGAAATTTCTTCCAATATTTAGGATGAAATATTTTTTTATTCTTACATCTATAATTGCCGATTCTGACTTGATTTTTATTGTAATTGATTTCATAAAATACTACGAAATCGAAATTGAATATAGATGGATGCAATAAATGTTTGATCCCTGTATGTATTATTTCTTTTACACCGGTACACCTTGATATTTCGTTTATGTAATCCTGTAATTGTCTTAAATAATTTTCATTTTCGATAAGGTCCTGATTCAAAGAATGTACCTCTATATTCTTCTTTTCTAAACTTGTCGCATATTGGCTTAACTCATCATCTTTTTTCTGAAGAGTCAGATATCGTCTTCTTTCCCTAAAAACTATAAATGCGACGGCTAGTAGTATGATCAATATCAGAAAATAAACACCAAATTCAGAATCTTTATATATTGCGTGTCCATTAAGGGGGACATTTATATTAATGGTGAACGGACTGCTCCATTTGCCGTTCGAACTTCTGAGTTTGATTTTTAAAGGATTATTTAAAAATAAACGCAGTTTATTTCTGGGAATGAGGATACTTTCTGTTATAGATTGTTCATTACTCCAATTGTCATTACCAACTTGATAAACGTATTTGTTGTTTCTGACATCCTGAAAACTGAAAATCCGTAAATCAATTCTGGTATAAGATTGAAGAGGGTCAACGTCAAATTTTTCAATAGGCAATTTGATTACATTCGGATTGATTGATGTCGTAGTCGGATAAACTAAGAGGCATACGCCGTAACTTGAATCTTTACTCCAGAAGTCATTTGAATTAATCAGGTTTAACCCTTTAACCCCACCAAAAAATATACACGAGTCGGTGTTATAACATGCGCCTGCATTAAATTCTTCATTGAGTAAACCATTTTTCCAGTCATAATTATTGAATGAATTTGTCTGATGGTTGAGGAGATTAATTCCTAAATTTGAACTAATCCATATCATTCCAAACTTATCTTTAGTTATCCCGTAAATGGCATTATCCAATAAACCATCAGTTTTTGTAAAATTTTTGGTGGTGTTATTTATTAAATCAATACAAAAAGCCCCGTTAGACAAAGAGCCAAGCCATAACAAATTGCTGTCCTGACAAACATAATTAATTCGCTCGCCTCTGAAAGTTGTATCAACAAGAAAAGTTCTGTCATCTGTCAAGCTAATACGCACAACTCCTTCATCTGAGGCAACCCATACACTGTTCCCTTCAACCCAAGATTTACCTTGTTTAATCTTTGCTGGAGATATATGCCTAACGATTTTTTTACGAGAACTACTTATAGGTATCTTCCTCAAAACGGTATCCAGCGTACTGTTAATAACAACTATAGTGTCCAAGGCTCCAACCCAGACATATTTTTTCGTAACAGCAAGACTAAATACTCTGTTTATTTCTGAACCAAATATTTTTTTAATGTTATAGTTTTGGGGTGAATTTGATATCTTGTCTGTATATAGTCCTTTTCTGCCCCCTATCAATATTTTGCCCTTTATTGAGTTTACTACTCGAACAAAGCTTTCATTCGCACCATTGATTGATAGGGGGATATTAATTCCTGAGGAGTCAGTCAGCAATGAAATTTGTTGCAATCCGTTTCCAGCAGTACCGACGTAACAGTAATTATTGTTGTAAGGGTTTGGGAAATTAGACCATACATATTTATCCGAACAATAATTCAAAAAAAATGGCCTTTTTGAAACCAGTTTATTTATACCACCACCCTTTGTTCCAATCCAAATAGTGTTATCCCTACTTTTATACGCTGACAAAATTTCTTCGTTTGACAAATTATAATGATGAGCAAACGATTTGTTTTTGGGGATGATATATTGATTAATATATAGACCATTAGAAGCTCCGACAAAATAGTCATCATTATTCTTCAACACACAAGTGGAATTTTCAATTGAGAGAGAGCAGGTCGTTCCTAGTGTATCGAATTTTTTTTCACCGGCAAAAATTTTGTGAATTAAATTTGAATTTATTCCGTATATCTTTCTTTTCGTGATAAAAAAAGTTTCACCTTGGTCTTGTTGAAATTTAGTTACTATTACAGATAATCTACCGAGTATTTTATGGGCATTAAAATCAAGTACATAAACTCCCTTATTTGTAGCGAAAAGGAACGTATCATTACTAGCAATAAAGTCATAATACTGTAATCCACTATCTATTTTAGCATAGGTTCGGAATTTACCGTTGCCGTCCTGATAAAAAATATTTTCGTTGCTCAGCGCAATAACCCTCGCATTGCTCTCTTTTATTGAGATAACATTTTGTTCACGAAATGTGTCTAATATATATTGGCGAGCTTTGTATCCATTACTTAGGTCTATGTTGCAAATTCCGGATGAAGTTCCAACCCATAATAAATTTTTCTTCAATTGCTCGTACAACACATTGACAAAGCCTGTACAAATTGTATTTGTATCCTTTTCTTTACTTAAAAAACTTACAAAACGCAGTCCGTCAAATCGATCCACGCCGGCTTGAGTTCCAAACCACATGAACCCATTTTTGTCCTGCAGTATACTGTAAACGTAACTTTGTGAAAGCCCATCTTTGGTCGTGTAATGCTCAAAATAGAAAGTACTTTGAGAAAATGAGTTATTTGCACATAGAAATAGCAACATAAGGCACAACCTTATGCTTTTCGTTAGAGATATGTAGTTGAAACTATTCATGCTGTGATTAAAACAACAGTAGTCGCTCTTGCGACTCAGAATGTGCGAAAAGTAAATAACATTAAACAATAATAAAACCGTCTTTTACACGTTTTTTTAATAAAGAAATAATATTACTTTTGCAGCTTTTTGTAATTCAGCTCTCAAGCGTTTGATCTCAACCAACCTATCGTAAGCAAGTCCATGATAATTGTTGGTTCTATTTCTGAATGTTTCCAGCATTATTATGAGTACTTCGTTGTGGTTTTCTGCCATAACAATAGCTCTCTTCGAATATCGACCGTATCACGTCCAATATGCAGTTAAATGAACTCTAACTGAAATTTATTTCGCTTCCGTTGTATTTTAAATGAAATCTAACATGTTGTCAATATGTTGGCAATTCGTTTGAATTGTATTGACTAGATACTAAAATGGGATTGGTGTGGGTATTGTCCCGGTTTTGGCTTACAATAAATTTTTTGTTTGGTTAGATATATTTCTTTTGTTGAAAATATCGGCGGTTTCATGAATTGTTGCTATATCCGGTAGAGGGCCGATTTCTATAGTGAAGGGTGATGATTCATTGGAATGCGCAAATATTCTGAATTCATTTTGATATGAATATTCCTGACGCTTCATAAATAGGTCAGTAAACGAAAAAAGTGGGCTTTCTGCATTATAATACCTAATTAAGTCAGCACCGTATATAGAAATCCCCGCAACTTCTAGGCCTTTCCAAATTTTATCTAGAAACCTTCCAATATGGCCGCTGTTTATCGCAACAAAATGACTGCCAAAATTTTCGACTCGCCTATCAATTGACAATTTTCCATCTAGCAGTGTGCCAGGATGGATTACATACATGCAAAAGACATTGCCTCTTATGCTTTCTTTGAAACCACGTGTATGAACATTACTTGCTTTTCCTAAAAGAAGCTCTTTATGTTCATTTATCAAGTACACATCTGAATTTGTAAGATTACTAACCCATGTATTGCCCTCGTAATTGTCTCCTCTTAACAGATCGTTTTCGTCAAGTCTAAAATTTTCGAGGCAGTTGAAATATAATAGTCCTCTTTCGTACAAATCACGCATGTGTGACTCCGAACCGAATTTTAAAAGTGCATGTAGCTTCACATTAGGCATGCGAGTTTGCAAGTTTTGCTATTGGCAACGAAATAAAATTATCACGGACGAGATAGGCAATCGAAGAGCCGTTCTCCACCATAAAATCTAGTAAAATCATAAAGTCGTCCCGAAGTTTAGTGTCACCTCTAATTTCATCTGCACGAGAGTAAAAGGCTCGTTGAATAAATTTTTCCGCATGATAGTTTTGCACCCATGAAGCATCAGCTACATTCTTTGTTAGATGAATCATAATGGAAATGCTTCCGGGGAATAATGGGTTAAACCCAATTCCAGCGATAAGTTTTACACTACTTTCTATACTATATTGTCCAAGAATGGCTAACGCCGTTTTATACGTCAAAGAGTCATGCTCAATTGCTGCCCAAGTCATACTGGAATCATTCCACGTGTCATTGAGCAATATCCTATGGATGAACATCAGCCTGCCAGATCGGTAAGTTTTTCCCAGTAACAGCTTCCACAGATCATTAAATTTAATCGGCGACGGATATTCATTTTCATACCATATCATGTATTTCAAACATCGATTGGCGAACTCGAAAGATTCATCAGATAAATACGTTAGGTCAATATTATCTTCGACTAAGAAAAAATTCAAAAAGTGGTTGAAAATAGAAACGGAAAAATCGACATTATTCCCCAAAATCAGTTTTCCATATTTGCCTTGAAAATGTAAATATCCGTCTGAGTATTGGTTATGATTGTGACGCCATTTTTTTTGCGCGTGTTCAACAAAAGTGTCCTTGACTAATAGCTCCTGGTACTTTTTTATAAAGTCAAGTCCCTCTTTGTTTATTTGTTGCCATTCGCTGATAAGGAGAAATGCTTTGTCTAGGAAGTGCCTACAATTAAATTCATCTCCAAATTGATCATAATTTTGAATAGGAGGTGGTTCCTTAACAGCTCCGGCAATTATTTCGCCATGTTGTTCGCGTGGTACATTGCTCTGTGCCAATATAATAAAAGTCCTAAAACATGTAAGAGCTAGGTCTGTATTATATATCCAAAGGTTGTGACAAACCTTCTCAAATAGTGGCTTATTCAATCCGTCATGAATCGACGTTTGATATAGAACCCTAACCACTAAGTTGACCAGATAGCCCCTGTCGCTTTCTTCAAATTCAAACTGAAAAATACTAGGTAAAGATTCGTATGCAGGCTGCTTGTTCACATGTGAATATCCCTCAAAGTCAAATGAAAAGTTGCCAATATTTCGATCTTGTTCAACGAAATAGTTGCAAGCATCAACAACAGCACTTATGCACCAATCTCTTTCGTTTGAGCTTAGCTTATCATTAAAATACTTTAAACCAATTGCCGCTATTCCTGCAGGATTATTGTGCATTTTATTGCCCATTGAATCCTTTGACATTTCGCTTTTGCAAAGCTCAAAAAAGGTGACCCATTTCTCCCAACTCCGTTCAACAATATTATCCTTGTTCAGAACTTCATTAGTCCACGCCCAAACATTGATAGATTCATTTTCATTCAATAATCTACTTGCCGCCTCAACTTCTTCTCTATGTTCCTCTAGAATTTCAGGCTCAATGATAAATCCATCCTTAAATTCTTTAGTCACCTTATATCTGCGCTTATCAGTTCGATTTAATATTATAGCCCACGGTTCATACAACCTGTTGTGTGTTGAAGTCTTGGGATCTGCATAGAACTTATCGAGTTGCCCTAAAATCCTCTCATGATAGTGTTCATAAAAAGACATTTTCAGTGCCAAAAATTCCAAACGGTCCTTTCGGTGTGGCAATTTATTCGACTCATACCGCTCTGTCTGTAAATATGGGTTTTGCCACAAATGGTCAATCGGCGAAAGAGCATTTGTCTCGCTAGTTAGCCGATGAATATCCCAGATAAAACCTTCTTCAAAGGAAAACAATGGAAGCATGTTCTCACCTATTATAAACGGATAGGCCATGCTAATACTTGCTATAACTGATACGAGCGATATGGAGTTGCTATTTTTATAAATATATTGAATGGCTTTATTGAGCGTGTCCCTAGAAGTTGAATCGCCTTGTCCAGCCAATCCTAACATCCATTTTTCAAGCGCCATTAGCATAGACTTCAGCAAATCTGGAGCCATAACCACTGTTCCTCTATGCATTTTCCAGAGAGTGTCGCTCCCGTGCATTTGAACAAGGGTTCCATCATTAAGTTCAATAGAAACCAAAAATGCGTTGTCACGCTTGTACTGCTTCGATTGTGAATAAGTGATTGTTGTTTTATTGATAAACTCGACGATAAACTCTAAGGCTATATCCGGATTGAAGTTCAATAAATGAAAAACTGGCGTTTGGAACGCAGAGCATGGCGAGTAATCCCGGTCAGTTCCACTTTCTAAGCCGTAATAATGTTCGCTATTAAATCGGCCATAAGTGTCTTCATCTTCATCTATAATCAGGTGCTTGAAAATGCTATCTTCATGTACCGGTGGTTTTTCTATTGGCTTTTCTATCCATTCGTTCGTAGCTAATTCTATTATTTTATTTGGCAAATAGCGAGCAACGTCTTCGCTGTACAACCAAGACAGACAGTAGTCAATTAACTTTTCATAGAGGTCCGATAGTTTCCTATTAGCATACCTTTTTTCAAAATCTTTTTCTTCATTCTCCTCTCTCAAAAATGCTTGTGCCTCATTAATGAGAACTTCTACATCGCTAAAATTCACCTTTGAAAGCTTCAAAAAGACTCGTAAAATTTCCTGAGCTAAAACACTATTCTCGTCCTTTCGTTGCTCGTTACTTGTTTCTATATATTCGTTTAACAGTTTTAGGACAACGTTAGCGGCAATCCTAGCACCAGTGTCTCTGGCCAGTGGTAAAGCATGTTGCCATTCAAGCATTAGCTTGCTTATTAAGGCATAATTTTTCTTAAGGACATCGAAGTTTTCGTCAATAAAGTCTAAAACTGCTATCCAACCATCTCCCACGGGTATCAATGAACTGCTAACCTGGTATTCTCGGTCATCGAAAGCATTCGTCTCAATACCTTTTGTATTTAGTTGTTTACAGGATGTTCTAAGCAGGTGGACAATTCGTTTCCACAGTCGCGCATCGTCTTTGAGGAGTTTCTGCTTATGGTCATGCATGAACCCAACGCAAGCAGACGACATCAAGAGTGAAATAATGACAGAATCTTTCCAGTGCTCACTAGTGTTAAGATTAAGAGTGTCTTGTGTCAATTGTAAAGCACTCGCGGGATTATTTCGGTAGAGCTCTTGAATCCAAAATCGGAATCCTTTCCGTATTGCATAGGTATTTCCGAGATCACGATAAAATGAAAGCAAATCATTACTGGTTGATTTTTTTTGTGAAACAAGTCTAACCAATGCCCAATCCTCGAATATATCGTGCGAGGGTGCATAATGCTTGATTCCATATTCATCCTCATGCTTAATAATAACACTGTCTGACAGAAGTTCAAGAAGAAGATTAGTATCTACTGGCATTGAAATTGCCACAAATGGAGTAAGGGCTGTTGCCCTCTCAATTGCTATTTTATGAAATAGCAACTCCCGATTGGGGTTATCTTTGCAAACTATCTTATCCCACAGAATTTTCTTCAACCCAGATTCGTTAATCGGTGCCCCGCTGCCCGTTATATCACTGCCTATGTGGATAATTTGCTTTAGATAGAAAGGCGTCCTAATAAACTGTTCAACACTTTTGTTGCTCAGTAAGGATTGTATGTAAGGGTGTTTCGCAATAACAGGGCTTAATTCTTCATTAGATAGCAGGGCTACCTCGATTTTATCATTCTTAACGGCAAGCTCCCTAATGATGCTGAAAGTGGTTTGAGTAAGAGCATACGAACGAATAGAAAGAACTACTTTTACATCCGCAACCTCTTTAGTAAGCAGCAGTATTTCTTTCAAAATACTCATTTGATGAGCTTCCACAGATTTTTCTGCACTATCAATATAAATTACCTTTCTACCGAGCAAACTCTTACTTTTCAGAAAGTCTGTAAAGGCGCCGTTGATATTTAGAGATTTCAACAGTTCAACTGAGTTAATTTTGCAAATCTGCGATCCCGAAAATCCTATTAATTTATAGCTCTCTTGATTTTCTAAATATCCCAGAAATTCCTTGCAAAATGTTGATTTGCCAACCCCCGCAATCCCCGTAATAATGAGAACATCGTTCTTCTGAAGTTTTTCGACAGCGCTATCAATAAGTTGCTTTCGTTCAATGTGTATCTCTGATATTACTTCATCAATATATCCCAATGTAGCTCTTGTATTTTGCTGAAGAGCATTGCAATCATTTATCAAAGCTGGGTCAGTCTCAATGAGAACAATCGGCTCTTTATTGTATCCATATTTTTCCAGCACATCGTTGACAAAGGAAATACTTAATCCAAAGAACCGAGACCATTCTTCAAAACGAGTTACGACTCCCAACAGAAAAACATTGCCAGCACAGAGCAAGCCAATTCCTGATCCAGAAAATCCTTGGACAGTGTGTTCTGTAATATTTGTTTCCGATCGTAGTGTTGTTTCTAAACCAATGCTACCGGAGGTAATAGGTGGCAAAATTTGTGCATTTACTCTGGTCGCAATATTGTCTGAGGCCGCAAGTGGAAAACCATAAAATAAACACTGTAACTCGTTGTCATTACTTTCTGTTAGCGATATTTTAGGAATGTCACCTACAAGGCTTTTTATTATACTTTCTCGCAACACAATGACAGCTATATCCTCAGTTGGATGCCACAAAATTCTGTCCTGAAAACTTAAAACATAAAGTAGTGGTTCGTTTTTATCGTTTACAAAATGTAATTGGATTTCAGTATTAGCCGGGAGATTATTACTTCCCTCTTCTTTTAGACAATGCTTTGCGGTAATCACAAACACAGTGTCTTTTGCGTTGGCAGGTAGATAGGTTACACCGGATCCTTGAAGTCCATAAGAGGTAGATACTCTGACGGAGAGCTTATTTAGTGTATAAGGAATTAACGAATTTTCGTACATATATTAATGAAGCAATATTTCTGGTTTAGTTGTCGGAAAGATGCATTTAAAATTATAATGCTCATAGACATTGGTCGTATCGGTTTGAAAAATTCGATTTAGCACATTGTCTTGGCAAGTAAAGAAAAAACTTAGTAGGGGACTCCCTTGTGGTCTCATTAATAATAATCTAGCGATAGTTTCCTTGTGTGGCAAATTGTCTTTATTTAATCCATTCGAACTAATAACGTAATTATCGCAAGCCAGTAAATTAATTAACTCGTTACTAATATTGAATTTGCTGCCATGATGAGACAGCTTTACATAATCAACCTTCAGCCTTTGTTGCCCCGAAACACCTAATTGACGTAAAGATTCACAAACGACCGATGGAAACGCATCTGCTAAAAGAAGTAGGGATTTTTGTTTGTACGAAAAGTGTATTGCAATGCTAGCCCCGTTTGAAATAGAGGCATCTTCAAGAGGGTTGTTTGCTATTATTTTACGAAACTCGTCCAACGGTATAGCGTGATCAGATGTTTTTCTGCCGATCTTTGTATCCACCGCTTCTATATGATCTTTGGCAATTGTATAGCCTTCTTGATTAGGTGACAGAACCGCGATCTTAGCGCCATATAAGTCGACCGACCGACCAGCTATTGCCGGTAAAGGAAGTTTCCCAATTTGTTCAAGGTAACCTTTCAACGTTCTGAGTTTTGCAACGCTGACTTCGCCAGACGAATTTGTCAAAGGAAGGTCTACATTTAACAGCCAACTTCCAACGAATGATTCTATGTCGAACTCCTTATCATTAATCAACGATATTATACCGCCTATGTGATCGTTGTCATAGTGGGTAACCACAACTAAATCAATCTTTTCATTTTGTTTTTTTATTTCCAACAACGCTGGCTGTAATACCGTCGGATAGGTCTTTACATATCCACCATCAATTAGTATGTTGTGAAAAAAGCCGTCCTCACCCAAGTATCTGATGATGATTGCGTCTCCGCACAAAACGCTAAAAAATTTGACTTCAAAATCCATCTATCGGCGCAGTTTTATCTTATTCTATTTGTATTCGGCAATCTGGTAGTTAATTAAATCAAGTAGTTTATTATAGTTTACCAATGATAGAAACGGTAGACTATCTCGCCTGCCGTTACCCAAAATCTTCACTTCTTTCCCGACACTTTGCAATGCCGATTTGTGTCGTCGGGGTTCGAACCATACCCAAAATTCATAGTCAGCATCTTTGCCATTTACTCTAGATAGCCTATCATTAATACTAGTCATAATCTTATCCCACTCGTAGTTGTCAATGTTAATCTTGCATTCTACGATTATTACTTTTGACTCTGTGTGCAAAGACAAATCTACAGAACCGTCTTTAAGACCACCCCATTCAACTTGAAAGGTTTTGTTTTTTTCGTAGTAACTATGTGCGAAATAATAACAAAGCAATTCGAATACTAATCCTTTTAGCTCCGCATATTTACCAAGAATCATTTTTTGTTTTTGAGTGGCAAGTTGTTCTAACTCAATATTGTCGGAATTAATACTGTCATAACTGCGATCAGTGCGTTCTTGTACATATTTCTCCAGATCGCTTTTTCGTATCTTTAGTTCCCGCAATTCAATTGCACCTTGTTTCAAATACCTCTCGATAGCTTTTTCGATCCGCCTATATTGAGAACCTGAAAAGCCTGAATAATCTCCACAGCAGTCATAGTATAATAGCCAGCCTGCATCGTAATGCCCAGCAGAAGCTTTTGTATCTAACAGCAAGCCGTAGCTATAATCGTTTTTATTCCTTCCGACACTAGTAACAATCCTACACACCTTAATTCTTTCAAAGTAATCTTCAGAACCTCTTAGAGCAGCGCTACCAGCTAATAAGGTTATAAAAGCAGAAACAGTATTGAACATTGGAGTGCGCCGAGAATCAATAATTTCAACTGGAAACCAATATAGCTGAGTTTCAATTTTTTCTTCCTGACTTAACTTAATCGTCATTTCTCTCGCGGTTTTAAGCAAAAAGAAATGCTTAAATTTTTCTTTGAGATTCAGTGTTGGTGGAATTTTGAGATTAAGATGCTTTTTAAGGTCCATAATTTCTTCGCCATATTTTGCCTCAAGTGGTTCAACTATTTCCTTTTGAACCCAGTAGAAATATGCGTCAAGGCATGTCTGCTCTTCTATTTCAAAATATTCACCAAGCATTCTTGAAATTGCAGATGCATTTTTCCTTGCAGAATTGCGCATTTTGTAGTTCTTCCAGGAGCTTGCCTCATGTAGCAGCGAGACTTTACTGTTTCTGTACTCAGATTCGGTTAAAACCTGACTCCATAGATATTGTAGACAATACTTGTACCCTTCGAAACAAGAATCCAATTTAGTTTTTTCAATCCAGTACCCTTTTAGTAATGCTCGTTGTTGTCCTGCCGGTCCATTATTGTTTATCTGATTATATAGAAAGAATAAATTGTCAATCAGCAGCAGTCTTTTATATTCTTGCTCGTCAATTTTTCCTTTTCGTTGAGTTCTTATTAGTGGTTCCAACAATTCAAGAAATGGCGTAGATACTTTTACTTTGAAGTGCAGTAGGTTTTTTAGAAGTTCAACAAGTTGTTTGGATTGGTTAATAGGTGCGTAGCACTGGTATATGTTCTTGAGAAAAATTGCTTTCTCACATTTATCAGGCCCGTCTACCGGAAACTTCGCAATGTGAAATATTTCTGATAGAGCTCGCTGGAATAAATAGCTTTCTGATAACTTAAACGACTTGTTTTCGGCGAGGCTTTCAAAAAATGTACTAAACGCAGTCTCTAAGAAAAACTTATATCCATGTAGCATTTTCTTATCTAATACCTTATCATGCTCTTTTTTAAGCCAAACTTGAAAACTATCAATATCTGAACCTATCGTAAAAATTGCCAGAGAGGAATAAATGCCATCGACTAACTCGTTCATAAAACTGTGAAATGCATAAATTTGCTAAAGTTAGTATATATTTTATTCCAGCGTAATAGAATGAACTATTCTGCAAAGTATTTGAGTCCTCATCCGTTTTTTGAACATTTAAGTTTCGAGCAATTTTGTGCTGAGCTGCCAGAGTTTTATTTCCGTACAGACGTGCCTAATGATGTTCTTGAGAGTTTTGAAGTTGTTAAACGTCTGCTTGTACACAGCTACTATGAATATAAATTCATAGACGAGGCTTACTCAAAGGCACTCCATACGTTCGAGATGGCTATGAATATCAGATACAGGGACTTTGCAACACCAACTAAGCCTCTTGTTTTTAATACCTTGGTTCGCGAGTTAACGAAGCTGAACTTATTCGATACCGACATCTCCGTTTTATTGCACGTTAAAGACATGCGCAACCATTTTTCGCATCCAGAACGCCATAGCTTTGGAGGCGCAGTATACTGGCACCGGGTTCAGCATATCTCAAGTCTAATCAATGAGATGTATGAAGACATTAACCTGCGACTTGAGCGAAGAAAACTCGCATCAGCATTTATTGATGCTCAAAAAGAAAATCGGCTTGATGGATTTCTTGTAATGCAGACGGAAAGTGAGGCGCAAACTTTATATAACATTAGGCTGCTAATGGTAAACAACAAAATGACACGCCCAGCTTACGTTATAGCGTATGCACCGCTTTTCGATTTGACCTGCAGAGCTAAAGCAGACATCAAGGTTCCTCAAGTTTTCGCAATTGAAGCAGACAATCCCATCTTTGACAACGGACAACTAACTATCACGGACATAAATTCCAGTTCGAAAATCATTTTTGACTCAACAATCCCATCTACTTTATCACCGGAACTAAATAAATGGAGAAACGAATTCGACGGAATTGAATGGAATTTTATGTACGATCACAGTATGCAGTTTGTATATTCCTCAATTGCTGAGCCTATCTGGAAGCAATTTCAGAAAGCCAATTGATTATTCGATTCACTCCATGAAGTGCCCACAACGGTAATCTTCGTCCGTTTGCGGTAGTCTTCCGCCGAAAGCGGCCCAAACCGCCCGAAAGTGGAAAGTACGTTTTTCAGCCAACATAGCTTTGTTCCCTTTTTGACCAAAATGAATGAAAATCGTGGAGAAACTGTCAATCTTTTGCACAATCGTTTACAAACATGCAAAATCGTAAAAGTGTGCGCAAGCCCTGTCGGAACTTTGCATTGCCGGGCAAAAAAAAGGAGGCAGAAACTGGCAAATACTGTCCTATTCAGGGATTGTGGTGGATAAACTGTCCTGAATGTCCCAAACAGAGACATCGAGGGTATTGCATTGTCGTAGCTTCAAATAAACCAACCGCTGCTGGAGGCTGTTTCATTGGTAAACTATGGGATGTTATACCATTTTCGCCCGATGAAGGTATAAGTTGCCCGGACACGGTAAGTAGGTTTTTCAGCCGTAGTAGCTTTGTCCCTTTTTGAAGAAAAATGAAGTAACACAATTAAAACCAAAAGGAGGTAATTATGATAGATACAAGTTAAGAGCCGAGATTGCATGAGGGCACATGGCAGCCTGTGCCAGGGATGCCATGTGATTTGTCGGCAGTAAAACTAACAGATGAACAAAAAGCGATTTGACAGATCAGACCGAACAAATGACATTACCATTGATGAGGTAAAAAAATTAGGAACCTTTAAAGACTGGAGCGATGAAAGAATAATACATTTGATAAGAGTGATTAAGACATTTACGGAAATAGCATATCATAACTTTTCGAGAAGAAAAGAGTTTGGCAAGAAAATTGCATTACACATTGATAATCAATTAAATATAGCAGCATGAGCGCGGAACTTACTTTATTCAGTCAATTTGCGAAAGGCAGGAAAAAGAGCAAAGCCAACGGAGGCAACTGCGTAATATATACTAGGGTATCCACAAAAGAACAGGCCGATAACAACTTCAGCTTAGACACTCAAAAGAGAGCCTGTGAGCAATACGCAAAAAAGCAGGGCTACAGTGTTGTCGGTTACTTCGGTGGTACATACGAAAGCGCAAAGACTGATGAGCGAAAGGAGTTCAACAACATGCTCAACTTCGTTAAGAAAAGCAGTGATAAAGTATCCTGCATTATTGTTTACAGCGTGGACAGGTTCAGCCGTTCGGGAGCAAATGCCATTTATATAGCCGAGCAACTTAAAAAACAGGGTATAGTGGTTTGTTCCGTAACTCAACCGGCTGACGCTACTACCGCAAGTGGTAGCCTCCAACAGAACATACAATTCATCTTTAGCGAATACGACAATCAGCAGCGCAGGGAGAAATGTATGTCGGGAACAAGGGAGTCCTTGTTGCGAGGTGAATGGTGTACCGCACCACCAACCGGCTACGACATCGTAAAGACCAACGGTAAGAAGGAAATATTGGTGAACGCGAAAGGCAGGCTACTGCGCAAAGCATTCTATTGGAAGGCTCACGACAAATTAACAACCGAGGAGATCAGGCGAAAATTAGCGGCACTTGGATTAAAGCTGTCGAGCCAGCGAATGTCGGAGATATTGCGCAATCCATTCTACTGTGGTCTTATTGTTCACAACATGCTGGAAGGACAGGTCGTTGAGGGAAAGCATGAGAAACTCATTTCCCACGAACTGTTCCTACAGGTGAACGGTGTGCTTTCTGAAAACAAGCAGGGATATAGAACGAAGCCTGAGAACAAGGACATACCGCTGAAACGGTTTATGAAATGCGAATATTGCGGTGGTTACCTGAGAGCATACAAGGCTTACAAAAATCAAGAGTATTACTACAAATGCAATAATTCCGGCTGCAATTGCAACAGGAGGGCAGACAAAGTTCATGAGTTTTTCTTAGAGAAACTCATGGAGAACGTTTTGAACGTTAATGATGATTCACGGTACCTTATATCGGAACAAATGGTTGCTACATTCAACCAACTGAGTGCGCAAGTGGAGACCGACCGGAACCATTTAAAGGGTCAAGTAGATGAGATAAATAAAAAGCTGCATCGACTGGAGGAAAGGTTCATCCTTGAGGAAATCAGCAAACCTATGTTTGAGAAGTACAATGCTATCTTCCTTGAAGAAAAGAAGAAAATAGAGGACGAAATGTCTCAAAGCACAGTTAGGGTGTCGAACCTTGAGGAATGTGTGGATTATGTACTCCTTACATCAGCTAAACTCGCTACAGCATGGGATTCCAGCGATTATAAAAGAAGGCAAGACCTCCAATTTCTTGTGTTTCCAGAGGGAATGAAATATGACCGCAAAAAAGACGAGTGTCGAACCGAGAAAGTAGATGAGATTTTCGAGTATATGACAAGACTGAACCGCGTTTTAAGGGAAAAAGAAAACGGAAACTGCAAAGAGAATTTGCAGTTTCCGCCTTTTGTAGTCTCAGCCGGAATCGAACCACTATTTCTATAACGTTATACTCGGTAAATTATCGACGGCTTTCTCCTTCAGTCCATTGACAACATGAGTGTAGCGTTGGGTATATTTTAAGCTAGTATGGCCTAACAAACTACTTGCTGTATTCAAATCGGCTCCAAAGAAAATTATGTTGGTGGCAAACGAATGTCGTGCGCAGTGCCATGTTATTTTTTTGGTGATATTAGCTTTTTTTACCCAACGGTCTAGGTTATCAAGGCACGCGGTGTGCGAAGGCAACAGGAAAATTTGTTCATCTTGTTTTCCTGGTTCCCCAAGTAGGTCAATCATCGTTTCGTGTAGGTTTATCGCCACCTGATTCATAGTTTTCGATTGAGTTAATGTAATCCTTTTGTTCCTCATATCCACGTTTTTCCACTTTAATATAGATACGTCACAAAATCTTAGGCCAGTATAACAGGAAAAAATAAATGCCCTTTTCACGTTGAGGTTTGTAATTGGAGTGGCTGCCAACAATTGAATTTCATCCATGGTAAGTATTTCTTTTTTCAAACTTTCGGGTCTGCGAATTGAAACATTTGCCGCTGGATTAGCATTAATAACTTTATCCCGGCATGCCTGAATTAAAATTTTTTTAAATTTACTGAAATAGCAAGCGGGTGTTTCCCCATTTAGTTTGCCAAGTAAGAACTCTTTAAAGTCGATGCATATGTTTTCAGTAACTTGATTTATAGGAAGGGAGGTTATGTTGCTTTCCTTCAAAAATCCCCTGAACTGCTTAAAGGATCCTTCTACTACTCTTTTATCTTTCTTCTTATAACCCGCTACAAATGCCTTAAAGTACTCGGTGAAATCAACTTTGCTTTTGAACCTCGCAGCAACCTGATATTCAGATGCTTCGATTTCGAGTGCTCTTTTATTCCGTATGCTTTCAGCTAACGCCAATGTTTCTTTATTTTTTGCGCGTTCTACCTGAGACAATGGTTTTAATAATTTTATGTGCTTGAGGAACTCGAAATTTCGCTTCCCGTCTTTGTAGATATCTAACACAAGGCTTTGTGTTCCGTCTTTGTTTTTTCGCTTTCTTAATTTAACTCCCATAAGTAATAGAATGAAGCAAATTGCAGAACAAAGATACTGACTTACCACTTTCAAAAGTAACAATAGAGTAACAAAAAGTGTGAAAACAAAAGAAGCCATCGGAAACTAAAAGAAAAAAAATGCTGACATTCAATTTAATACGAATTATTGAAAAGTAAAATTATATTGGTTGTGTTCCCGTACGTGGTACTAAGATCTACCCAGATGAGTATATCTTTTATTTTTATACGATACGGAGAGAGGTGCCATCCCTGTAGGTGGTACAAAAATTGCAACTACCTTGAAGGTAGAGCATCCTACCACCTCTTGTATTGTATCAGCAACTTCACATATAGCTTTAAAGCAAGCTTCAATGTAGTGGGATTCATGTGAATACCCAATGCTCCGTTAATTTGTTTAAGGGCACCCGCATCATCCCTAAAATGATGATATAGTGCGTGCGCCATCCATGCGTAATAAATGGCGAAGTTCTTCCTGGCTCTGATACTTATCTCTTTGCGCTTATCAATCGGCAGGTAGCTCTGAATTATTTTCATCACCTTTTTGATGTCGCGTATGTTTTGTCCCGAGGCAAGTGACTGGCCGGTAATGTTCTGATTATGTACACGGTAGCATGCCATATAGCGCGGAGAGTGTGCAACTTCGTAATTGGCTGCTATACGTGCCCACATTTCCCAATCCTCGCCATACTTAACCGCATAAAAACTACCCAGTTTCTCATAAGTAGTACGTTTCACGACCATAGCCGGAGGCTGTATTCTTTGTTTAGCTGCAATATATAGCAACCAATCTTTAAGCATACCCGGCTTGTCCAGTAGGCGCTCATCACCATATAAACCTTTGCCATTCACATCTACATAGTAGTAGTCGGTAAATGCTGCGCCTATGTCCGGATAGTTCTTAAATAGCCTCTCTATTTGGCGATAAAAACCATCTTTTAAAAAATCATCTCCATGAAGAATATGCACCAAATGTCCACGGGCACGGTTAATGCAGGTTTCGAAATTGCGGATACTGCCCATATTCTGCTCCTTACGGAAGTAGCTAATCCTCCCCTTCCCTACTTGCTGCACCAAAGCACCTACATCTCCGTCGGTGCTGCAATCATCCACTACTTCTATCTGCATTCTTTTAACGCCCATATCCTGCAGCAACACACTTGCCAAACATTTCTCAATGTATTTGTAGCAATTATAAACGGGAATCATCACCGAGAAAAGTGGCCTGTCTTTTTCATCCATCGGAATCGGAGCTATGTGTGGTGGTGTTTCCGGTATCCGTACCAGCATAGGCTACAATTGCACGAAGTTTAAGTTAACCGGAATGGAGGGACGCACATAACCTATCCAGTTGTTATAACCATCTCCTGTTTGCACTATTTCGAAAGACAGGCAGGCTTCAAAACTCCAAACCTGCTGTTGCTTATTTTTGATGAAATCGAATGAGATGTAGTATACACCGTGATTCAGGAAACCGGCAGGTATTGTACAGTCACCTGTAACCAAACCTTTTCCTTTACAATAACCAGCAGACTGAATATCTGCAATGCATACCCACGACCAATCATAAATATGCACCCCCACCATCATTTCATCACCGGGCTTTGCGAACTGCCAAAATTCAAACGATATTTTTAGAGGAGTAGCGGTATCTATAATGCTTTTGCCAACGCGCTGAACTTCAACTTTTTTCACACGCACGTCATCATTCCCTGGGGCCTCTCCTGGACCGGTAAACTGCTGCGAGAGATATTGCATCTTTTCACGCTGCAGGTAATTACCAATTACCTTTGAAGGTGTTCCATCATCAATTATGTAGCCGTCATAAAGGCACATGAGCCTGCCGCACAGATCTCGGATCGCCTGCATGTTGTGGCTTACGAAAAGGACAGTCTTATTTTCCTGCCGGGTAACATTATGCATTTTCTGCAGGCATTTAGCCTGAAAATCAGCATCACCCACAGCAAGAGCTTCATCTACTATTAAAATATCATGCTCAAGATGCGCTGCCACAGCAAATGCCAACCGTACATACATTCCACTTGAATAACGTTTTACGGGCGTATCAATAAACCGCTCAATTCCGGAGAAAGCAACTATCTCATCAAATTTTGCAATAACTTCTTTTTTCTTCATGCCGAGAATGTGGCCGTTGAGAAAAACGTTCTCGCGCCCGGTCAGCTCGGGATGGAAACCTGTGCCCACTTCCAGCAAACTTGCCAACTTGCCAATCCCTTTTATACTACCCGTGGTAGGTTGTGTGATACGAGAGAGTATTTTCATCAACGTAGATTTACCGGCGCCATTTCTGCCAATGAAACCCACAGCCTCGCCCTGATTGATGGCGAAATTAATATCTCTCAGCGCCCACAATTCATTTGAAGAAATCTTTTCTTTATCGCCGTTTAGGACCGCATGAATATCCTGCTTTAGCGAGCCTGAATTGAGCACGCCAAGTTTATACTTCTTTGATATGTTCTCCGCCATTATTACCGGATGCGGCATACTATTATATTGTGTCCATTACTTTTAGCTCCCTTTGCCTGAACAATATCAACCCACCAAACAGTACTATCAACGAAGTTATGCCGCTGACGAGTAAATAGACAGGCTGCACTGTACCCGTATGGAAGAAAATACTTCTGAACGATTCTATTACGGGAGTAAGCGGGTTTATCCAGAATAATGCATGAAATTGTTCCGGCACTATTGATGACGGATAAAAAACAGGTGTTACAAACATGAAGAGCCGCAGAAGGAACGACATAATGTGTTCTACATCCCGATAACGGGCAACATATACACTCATGATCAATCCTACACCGAGCGCGAAGGAAATTGTCTGTAAAAACAAAAGAGGTAGCAACAGTAATTGCCAATTCAACCAAAATCCACTATACAACAAGGCGAACCCCACATAAACTACTAAAAAGAGTATGAACTGTATACCGAAGCGAACTGTATGATTGAGCACATTGCTTAACGGTACCACAAGCCGGGGAAAATAGACCTTGTTGTAGATATGGGCATTATGCAGAAAGGAGTACATCGCACCACCCATACAATCGGAAAAGAACGCCCACAAAATGCTGCCAGACATATAAAACAGTACCGGCGGAATACCATCGGTAGATACTTTGACGATCTTACCAAAAACGATGAAATAAAATAATGTGGTTAGAATAGGCTGCAACACTATCCATGATATGCCTATAATAGTTTGCTGGTAGGCAGCAAGTAGCTCGCGGCGGTAGAAACTTACGATAAGATCTTTATAATGAACAAGCTCACCAATGCCCAACTGGTACCATTTGCGACCGGTAGTTATTTCCCATTCCCAATTTGGCTCGTTATTCATTACTCTAAGATAATCATTGCGACTTACTACGCGCTATGAAATTATCCAGGTAATCCAGTATTTCACTGTCAGTGTATACATCAAACTTCCTGGCAAAAAGGCTCCCGCTCTGTATAATCTGTCGTGCATCGGCCAAGGTCAGTATCTTAGGGCTGGGATTACCCTCAGACCAGTCTATATACCGCAAATTATCATTTGTTATCACATCTATATACGGTGAGTTGTATAGCACTGACTGAAAAACCATTTCATCGGGCGCCCACATATGCCTGAAAAGATCAACTATGTTCCTGTTGTCCTCCAGGAATTTAATAACATATGCAGCGCATTCAGCTGGGATAGTAAACCATTGCGACTTACCCATAGGCTCAAACCAATCAGGAAATTTTCTCGGTTTTACTACGCGGGCTATTTTCTCCGCAGTGTACTTACCTCTTAAGTTAATGGCAGCAAAATAATATTGTTTCAGTTTATGTTCATGTTCGGCGATTTTGTCCTCATCGGGAATAATATCCATGAACACCATGCCCGGATGATCATAGAAAAACTTATGTATCGTATTCGGCGGCATCAATGGATACTCCTGCCCGCTCAGCAGGTTAATATAATCGTACTTTATACCAGAGCCAAGTATTTGTTTGCAACCTTCTATAGTTGCTTCCACAACACTATACCCACCCCAATACACTTTTACGCGTTTTTTTACGAAACAAGTATTAGCTAGCTCGGCAACAGGAAGAAATGGTGATATGGATACCTTTTTATCTACATGCACATAGATGTCTGCTTCAGAATGCAGCAAGGCTTTGACTAATCTAATAACCTGCTGTGGATTTTTATGGCAAATGATCAAATGTGCTAATCTCATTCAATTGGGCTTCGATGAAGTATCTGTTCCGTGTTTTCGGGTTTGTCTTTTAACAGTGAAGATAATAAGCAGACAGACAGAAATAAAACTCATTATTAAAATAGGTATCGAAAGCCACCAACAACATGGTAAAGAAGTATTTATACATGAAGTGTGCGATACTACTCTAAAAAAATAGAGTACCGGATACCTAGTATATGACGCAAGAGTTTTGCAAATCATCCCAGCTCGAGAACACAAAATCATGGACGAAATAGTCTTACAGCAAGACAACAACAGCGAAGCAACGCTGAAGCTAATTATGGTTTTCCTCAAGCCAAGTAAAATTCGGCTCATAAATAATAATTTATTAGGTTTACCTAATTTTATTTTATCTTTGCGCCTATGAATCGGGTTATTATATTTTTCTTCATAAGTGCAATTGCAGTGTTATCCTGCCAAAAGATGCAACCCAAATCCCCCGCAAATGACCAAATACTGGACGGGCCTGTGGAAGGGTTGACCGCTGAGGAGAAACTACAGTTCCTAAGAGGGGACAGAGCTTTTAATGATGAAATATTTACAGCCGAGACCGGACTAGGACCATTGTTCGTGTCTACATCTTGCGGCAGTTGCCATGCTGGTGATGGCAAGGGGCATCCGTTTACTACACTTACACGCTTTGGACAAACAGACAGTACTGGAAATAAATTCCTGCACATGGGAGCCCCCCAGTTGCAAAACAGGGCCATCATTGATTTTATGCCCGAGCAAATACCCCCAGGCGCAACATTTACGAAACTTACTCCACCCGCAAATACAGGCATGGGCTTTATTGATGCAATAAGTGATGCAGACATACTGGCAATGGCCGACCCTGATGACGCAGATGGTGATGGTATAAGCGGAGTACCGAACTGGATACACTTTAAAGACTACCTCTCTGAACGCAATGGTATTATCACCAACGGCGGCCGATGCATCGGCCGGTTCGGAAAAAAATCCGGTGCATACGATCTATTGCAACAAACAGCAGGCGCTTACAACCAAGACATGGGCATTACTTCCAGTTATGAACCATACGATACGTATAGCGGCCAAGAAGTAGACCCCGAAATATCGAACCAAACACTATTGGATGTGGTTTTTTACCTGAAGACACTAAAAGCTCCTGTACAACGCGATGCTAATGATGTAACCGTGATAAAAGGCAAAGATGTGTTTGTGAACATTGATTGCGGTAAATGCCATGTACCTGAATTAAGAACGGGGGCATCGCCTATAACAGCGCTTGCATTCAAAAAATTTGCGCCTTATACCGACCTTCTGTTGCACGATATGGGCCCTGGTCTTGACGATGGCTATACGGAGGGTAATGCTAAAACAAGTGAATGGCGCACACCTGCACTGTGGGGACTAGGGCTATCTAAAAACTCGCAGGGGGGGCAGTATTTCCTATTGCATGATGGCAGGGCAAGAACTATTCAGCAGGCTATTGAAATGCATGGTGGCGAAGCGAAAAATAGCGTCGGTAAATATTTCAGCCTATCGGGACAAGACAAACAAGCACTCATTAAATTCTTAGAAAGCCTGTAGTATGGACCGTAGACAGTTTATTAAGGCAGGTTGTATATCGTGCGTAAGTGTGAGCTTAATGAGTACGCTCATGCAAAGTTGTAAGTCTGTGAAATACGTTTCAGGTAATATGGAAGCAAATGGCATCTCTGTTGACCTGAATGATTTCGCAACAAAGAGCGGCCAACGTCCGTATCTTATCGTACAGCACCCGGATCTTCAGTACCCCATTTGCGTATATAATACCGGCAGCAACAATTATAGTGCGTTGCTTATGCGTTGTACGCACCAAGGAGCTGAACTACAGGTATCAGGCGACCAGCTGACGTGCCCCGCGCATGGCAGCACTTTTGATCAACATGGAAAAGTAATGCAGGCACCTGCCACTGAGGATCTGCGCACATTCCCGGTTTCGGTGACGAATAACTCTTTATTTATTGACCTAAGAAAGAAAGCATAATGCGAGTATTATCTTTTATTACCTTACTTGTTATCTCAAATACTGCAATCGGGCAAATAGATAGCACATTATTAAGGAGGAAGCCTATGGCGACCGGGGGTAAGACCATGAACATGGACGCAGTTTACAATCGTCCGTTCCTTTCTGTTGACAAGCTTCCCGTGTCATTGGGAGGTTACGTAGAGGCCAACTGGCAGCATTTAGGCACAGACGGTATCACTGAAGGACACCAGTTCCAGATGCGACGCATGACCCTTTTTGTTGCTTCAAGCATATACAGGAGAATAAAATTCCTCTCAGAGATAGAATTTGAAGACGGCACAAAAGAGATCAATATTGAGTTTGCAGCAATTGATATAGAATTTCATCCACTGTTCAACGTAAGAGGTGGAGTTGTGATGAACCCGATAGGTGCCTTCAACCAAAACCATGACGGTCCCAAATGGGAATTCATAGACCGCCCGGTATCTGCTACCCAAATGTTACCTGCAACATGGAGCAATGTGGGCTTTGGCATATACGGAAAGAAGTATGATAAAAACTGGGTGTTAGCCTATGAAGCATATCTCACCAATGGTTTCAATGACAGGATCATTGACAATTCAGATGGTCGCACATCACTACCTGCGGCGAAGCAAGACGCGAAAAGATTTGAGGAAAGTTTCAACGGTGTTCCGTTAGTAACGGCCAAAGCAGCAGTGCGTCACCAGAAAATAGCTGAAATCGGCATTTCGTATATGGGTGGCGTGTACAACAAATTTGAGGACGACGGTATCACACTTGATAAAAGACGCAGAGTGGATGTATATGCCATAGATGCCAACACCACTTTGCCCAAAATAAAAACATACATCAATGCTGAATGGGCCTGGATAAATGTTGATGTGCCATACACTTACACCCAGCAATATGGAAACAAGCAAACCGGAGGATTTCTGGATATTGTGCAACCCATATATCAGCACCCCATCCTTGGGTTCGACAAATCAGTACTTAACCTTGCGTGCCGTTTCGAATACATAGACTGGAACGCAGGTAAATTCCAATCAACAGGCGGCGATATTGCTGATAACTTTTGGGCGGTAGTACCTGCTATTAGCTGGCGTATAGCCCCCCAAACAGTCATACGGCTCAACTATAGGTATAACTGGCAGACTGATATACTCGGCAATCCATATGCAAAAACTGCAGGATTTCAGGTAGGCTTCTCTAGCTATTTTTAGCCATCTATATATAAATATAATATAATTATTAATTTTAAAACTGTAAATGAGGCAGTTATAGTTGCATTGATGAATTTAATACAAGTAATAAAAAAATATTTTTAAAATACTATCTGTACTATTTCCTTTTTAGAGACGCGATATTATTTTTATAGTCCTTCAATAATTTTTTATGAGGACGAAGATATTTTTATTTAAAGCCTCATGCATCCTTCTATCTGCATTCCTTATTTGCGGCAATACTGCTCCGCTGGCTTTTTGCCAGCAAGGAGCTGCAAGTATAAACATTGCTCCACCCGACTTCATTACAGGAATGGAAATGGCGCTGCACCATAAGAAGGAAGTCATTATCAACATTGTACAACTTGTAAAACCCATACCGCAATCAAAAAGCATTGAGTCCAGAATTGATGCAGCTGAAAACACAGCAATTTTCCAGGCAACGTCTCCGGGTAAGAAACTCATGGTTTCAGGGAACTTCCCAGTTCCGACGGCTGAACCTGCTTCTGATAGCGCCACTAGTCAAGCTTTACAAAATGTCGATACATCGGCAGATCTAACTGCAATTGAAAATACTGCCCCTACCTGTGGTGTAACCGTCAATAAGCCCGTACCTACAAAAGGGACAACAATAATCACTATCAACGAAACACACCCAAATTTTAACGATCCCGTCTCAGTAATAGAAGAAATGAGCGATCCGGTTATTGGTAAGTATGCTGATATGATCAGCCTTGACCCTTCAGATATCTCCAATTATCCTTTGTATAAGTTTATTGACAAATGGTATGGCACCCGATATAAATGGGGAGGTACAAACCTGAAAGGCGTAGATTGCTCTGCCTTCTCTCAAAAGTTGTATGACCAAGTTTTCAAAACAGAACTCACCCGTACATCTCGTCAACAGCTAAGGCATTGCGACCGTTTTAAAAATGTTGATGACGCAGCAGAAGGTGACCTTATTTTCTTCAGGATAAACAGGATCCGTGTCTCGCACGTAGGCATCTATCTGGCCAACGGCTATTTCGTACATGCATCTCGTTCTCATGGAGTAATGATCAGTAACGTGGAGGACAAATACTGGAGCCGCAGGTATGCCGGATGCGGTCGCGTTGAACGCGATGAAAATATGCCTGCAGAGTCAGATTTGATACCCTAAGCAATTATGGGAATAATTTCAACCTCATCGCTTTGGCTACTGCTTCGGTACTACAGTTCACATGGAGCTTTGTATATATATTCTTAATGTGCGTGCGGGTAGTATCAACGCTAATGCCACACTCAGCCGATATTCTCTTATAAGTATATCCCTTTGTAAGCATGAGCAAAATATCCATTTCCCGCTGACTAAGCTCTACATTTTCCGACTCCCTATTATCCCGTTTCCTGAACGACTCCAACACCTTTTTAGCTATACCGGGCGACATTGGTGATCCACCGGAACTGACATCCTTGATGGCATTATACAATTCAATAGGTGTAGCAGTTTTTAAAATATAGCCATCGGCGCCGGCAGCTAAAGAACGGAATATCTTATCATCGTCATCAAAAATAGTATGCATCAGCACATTGATGCCAGGGGAAGTTTCCTTAATGATACGCACACCATCAATACCATTAACACGTGGCATATCTATATCCATCAGCACCACATCCGGTTCATTTTCAAGAACCTGCTCCTTTGCCCGTGCACAATTAGGATATACATCAAGCAACATAATATCCTGCATGCCCGAAAGCAGTAATTGCAGCGACTTGCGCAATTTTTCATTATCCTCGTATATAACCAGCCGTATCATTCAAAAGATAAAATTAAATAATAGTCTTTAACGGTAATATCACATCTTTTGGGAAGCTACATTAGCAATGAAAATAATACATTAGTTCCTGTTCCGGGTTTACTATTTATCTCCAGACTCGCCCCGACATCTTCTGCACGCTTTTGCATGTTATAAATACCATTGCCTGCGTGACCAACTTTTGTATCAAACCCTTTGCCATTATCAGCTATTATGAACGAGAACTCTGAATTACTAACTTTAAAAACAACATCTGCCTTCGTGGCTCCGGAATACTTGACCAGATTATTGATTGCTTCTTTAAATATCAGGTAGATGTGCTGCCTGCGGTCCATTTCCATGTTTATATTACCTGCTCCTTCCTCAGGTAAAATAAAATCGTAGGCAATGTTCCTTGCTTCAAACAACTCGGAGGCATACCGCTGCATGCGAGCAAACATAACCTCCAATGAATCGTTCTTAGGATTGATACTCCAGACTATATCATTTAGCGATTCTGACACATGTTTGCTTTCCTCCTGTATCGTTTCTAAAAACTGGTTGCGCTTATTTTCTGAAACAAGATCACTTTTTGCCATATTGGCCAGAATATTGATGCTCGAAACTGTAGCTCCAATATCGTCATGCAGATCCTTGGATATACGGTGTCTTATTCGCTGTATCTGCAGTATTTGGTTTATCCGGTAACGATAGACTCCGTAAACAATTCCTGATATACAAATAACAATTAGTGCAACAAACCACCAACGAGTATAAAATGGCTGGAGTATGGTAAAACTGAATGCTGCCGGCTTTACTGACCAAACTCCGTTTGCAGATAGTGCTTTTACTTTAAACGTATACTCACCAGGCGGTAACTGAGAATAAACAACACGATAGTCAGTACTGGGCTGGCTCCAGTTATTATCAAGGCCTTCAAGCATATAACTATATCGCGTATGCCGTTCATCTCGGTAGTTGATACCTGTAAACGTAAAACTGAAGGTATTCTCATTGGTGTTGAGCCGGGGATTTGAATGCAGCCTGTTCAAAGCATCGACCTCATTGATCCTGATACCTGATATATAAATTGATGGAGCTATATAGGGCATCTTTTTATACAAATCGATAACCCCAACACAACCTGATGTACCGGCAAATAGTTTGTCTCCTACTATGCGGATGAAGTAAATATACTTACCGCATAATTCAGTGCTGTACATACCTTTTTCAACCTTGAACTCATCACCGTCGAACGTTACTTTATCTAAACCCGCGGCAGTAGCCACCCACAGGTTATGCTCTTTGTCTTCTGCCATATCAATGATCAGCCCGCTCGAGAACATATTGCTATCCGGTTTTTCAACACGAACCACATCCCCCTTCTGATCAGTATAAATTCTGCATGCTCCCTTTTCCCTGCTATTAACCCAAACTATGCCCCTGCTGTCAACGAAAATCTTAGAAAAATATACATCCCCGATTTCTGCTCCATCAAAAAATTCTTTACGATCCAGAACAAATGGCACTCTTGCTTTATCCGATATTCTTTTACATCTTATTAGGTCACGATATCTTAATAAAAACCAATAATCACCTTTATCATTACCGGCCATGTAGGTGATACCTTTTAGTGGAGTATCATTAGTAAAAATCGCTCCTGGCAACATCTTTCCATCCCGGTATATCCTTAATCCATCCGGAGTATTAACAAAAAGTCGATTGCCCTCATAAATTGCACCTTGGTCCATATATATACGCCCCACCCCACCCGGCATATCCTTAAGATTCTTCTTATTCTTCAATGAATTTCCAACCAGATCATACACAAAAGTCTCAACGGCAAATCCACCACTGGAAATACCTCGATTTATATCGGCCAGCAATTTGTTATCAGGTGTTTTAAGAAATATATCTCTTACGTAACCAGGTAAGTTTTCGTATCCACTTACTTTTTCTATTGTATCCCGGCTATACTTATATAGTTCCATAAGGTTACAAAGGAGTATCTCGGAGTCATTCCAAACACAGGCATTTTTTACATTCTGGTAGTCTGTATTGGTAAAATCAAAACTGTAATAATACTGAGTAGTTAACTTGCTGATGCCATTCTCACTGCAAATCCAGATATTGTTTTCTATATCGCAAAACGCATCCCAGGTATTTTGGCTTACAAGGCCGTTGTGCGTGTTGTAAAAATGAAGTGTTCTACTCGTCTTATTGTACCGGGCAAGCCCCTTAAAAGTACTGGTCATCCAAATATTATCATCATTGTCAAACGTTATGCTCGTAAATTGAGCTACTGCAGGCAAAATCATTTGCGGCGATATGGATGTAATACTGCCTATCTGATCTTTGGTATATTTATACAACCCGTTCTGTGTAGCTACATATACATCGCCATTTCTTGCCTGCCTTACAACATTTATGTAGACATCATTAAAAAACGGCAACACAACAGGGTGCCTGATATCCCCTGCCTTCATAAAAACAAGACCCTGACCACACAATACCCATACATTATTATTATTATCCTTGTAGATATCTGCAATATTCCAGCTACCTGTATTAAAGGAAGGAAGAATTACATTTTCTGCATGCTGAGGACTCATTAAGCTTAATCCGGTAGCAGCATTGGCTACAAGAAATGAACTATCATTAATACAAGCCATACCATTGATAAGGCGGGTATCGTTTGACTGTCGTTTCACAAATCTAACGGAATCGCCATAGCAAATGGCTACGCCATAAAAGTCAATACTAAAAATCACGCTGTCTTTATACCTGGCAGCATAACGGGCTCCCTGGTAGGCCGGTCCCGGATTGGGAAAATACTTAAAGGTGCGCCCGTCATAGCGGTTTATACCCATATCCGTACCTACCCAAATATAACCTTTGCCATCCTGGCGCAGCACATGCGTCCGGTTATGCGTAAGGCCGTTTGCTGTATTATAATTTGTAAAAGGAAGCTTCTGTCCAATACTATGAGTGCCGGAAAACACAAAGAGCACAACAAAACAAACTGGCAGCCAATATTTTAGCCATCCTCTCATGATGTGAAAGTAAAGGATATAACCAAGATTCAAAAGTCCCAAATGATGTGATTGCCGGGCATCATATATACTCAGATTTTTGCACCCATCACATTCTCTGCCGGCTATTTATGAAAATGAAGGTAATATTATTGGTTTCTTTGGCACTCTTGCAGCAAGGCACAGTAACTTTTGCTCAGGAAATAAACACCGAAACAAAAAAACCGGTCACCTTCACAGGCAATGTTGAATTAAGAGGTATAGGATATCAGGCTGATGGCATAGAAGCACGTCGCACACCATTTTCATACATATTTGCAGCTAACGCAGAATTAGGTATATACGGACTGGCATTGCCCTTTGCCATAACCATCAGCGAGCAGCAGCGGGATACCCGGCAGCCATTTAACCAGTTTGGTATCAGTCCCAAATATAAATGGGTGCAGTTGCACGCTGGTTACAGGAATGTAACATTCTCGCCCTACACTCTTGCAGGGTACACTATGCTTGGCGGAGGCATAGAACTTACTCCGGGAAAATTTCGTTTTGGATTCATGTACGGCAGGCTCAACAAAGCCACTGCAATTGACACAACTACAGGCCTGGTAAGGCCATATTCTTTCTCTCGTATGGGTTATGCAGGAAAGATCGGTTTCGGAACAGATGAAAAACACTTTGAGCTAAGTTATCTCTCAGCAAAAGATGACAGCAATAGTATTGACAAAAAGAACATCCCTGATTCGCTGAAGACCGTCACACCGGCCAGTAATTCGGTAGTGGCTTTGAAGTTCGCATACCTCATAGCAAAGCACTTGTTTATTGAGGCAGATGGAGCTGCCAGTGTATACACCTACAACCTCGGTTCAAAAATGGACCTTAAAGCTGATGTTGATGATAAGATAAACGCTTACACAAAGGATTTTGTAACATTCAACACCAGCACCATTGGCGTAAACGCCACAACCCAAGTCAATTTTGCTTATTCGGGCAGCATAGGCTACAAAGCCAAAGACTGGCTGGTAAAACTCAGTTACAGGCACATCGACCCCGAATTCCAGAGTATGGGTGCCTACTTCTTCCAGAACGACCTTGAGAACTATACATTGGGCACATCCATAAATGCAATAAAAAACAGGATTAGGTTTACCGGGAGTATCGGCATTCAGAACGATAACCTCCGTAAACAAAAAACAGCTACAACAAGCCGTATCATAGGTAGCGCAAACCTCTCTGCAGACATTACAGATAAATTAGGCATAGACGCAACCTACATGAATTTCTCTTCCAATGCCGCACCTACAGTTGTAAGTGTGAACAACAAATATATGCTGGCGCAGACCACCGATAATATCTCTGTAACCCCACGATTTGTATTGTCAAAAGAGAAATTTACACATGTAGCCATAGCCAGTTACAACCTCAGTACACTGCAGGACCACAATACAGAAACCAGCAACTACAACAATATTAATACCACAGTTCTGTTTGTCACCTATAGCATAACGGCCAACAAAACCGGGCTAACCATTACTGCCGGCGGTAACCAATCAATGACTACCTTCTTCAGCGGAACAATAACAACTACCGGTGGCACAATTGGCATATCCAAGCCTTTTATCAAGAACAAACTGCAAACTTCGTTAACTGGTTCCTACAGCATTTCAGACCAGTTTGGCAACTCATCTATAATAAACGGCGGGCTTACCGCAAGTTACGATATAACAGCTCATCATAAGTTCTCGTTGCGCTACAATTTCCTCAATAATATTCCGGAAACACCAACCATTACCAACAAAGTATTTACAGAACATACCGGCGAACTGGCATATACGCTAACATTTTAAAAACTGCTAAATTCTATTGATATGAGAAGTACACTTTTTACAAGGATCATGTTCAGCATCACGTTTGTGCTGGCCTCTATGCTTTCTTTCGCACAGAGCGACATAGGCATCACATTGAACATCACTCCGCCATATTCTCCGCGCTTTGCCGACTATGCCGAAACACCGGGCAAAGTATTGCTCATTGTGCGCAATAACACCAACCAGGTAAAAAATATTTATTTGCGCGGAATGGTCACAGGTGATAACGGCATAAGCATGTCCAACGATGCTACAGCTAAGCCTTCTTCTCCTGTTGTTTTGCAACCATTCCAGGTTTATACCGCCAATAATAACAATCTACAGGAATTATTCTCGGTATCTAAATATAAGATGACCGGCATTACGCCTTCGCAGATCGCTGCGAAGAATGGATTGCCCGAAGGGAATTATAATATTTGTATTCGGGCATACGATTACAATACAGGGCAGCCACTTTCCGCCGATGCACCCTTGGGCTGCAAAATGCTTCCTTTAGCCAACCTTGAGCCTCCAATACCACTAAAACCTATGGCAAATGAAGAAGTAAAAGGATTGGAGCCACAAAATGTGATCTTTAGCTGGACGGTGCCTGCAGGGGCTGAACCCGGCACACAATACAAACTCCGTGTGATCGAAATGCTGGACCCCAAGAAAAATATCAATGATGCTTACAACAGTGGCACAACTCCTACATTCTTCGAGGTAACAGTGAGTGCCAATGTATTTGTGTTTGGCCCGGGTCAGCCTAAATTGGTTAACGGAAGAAAATATGCATGGGCAGTTACAGCTATACCCGGACCAAAGAAAATAGCTTATAAAAACAATGGCACCGGCGAGGTGCGCTCTTTTACATTTGTAAAACCGGAACCACCAAAACCTGCGGGACCTGTCATAACCCTTATTGCACCGGCTGATAAAGCCTCATTCGACCCAATTGGCGGATTGGACAAAAGTATTGACTTGAAATGGGACTATACCAATCCAAATAAGCAAAGCTTTTACGAAGACGCATGGGTTTACGAAGTAAAAGAAGGTCAAACCCCTGAAGAGGCGGTTAAAAAGAACGAGCGCGTAAACTCAACTAAAGAACCTTACAAAGCAGCCTGGTTCAGCGGCAACAATGTGGATGGCAAAACATATGCATGGGTGGTAACGCTAAATGATGCAGGCAAGATATACACAAGTAGTGTAAGAACTTTCACCATTGGATCCAGCCAGGTGGCAGGTCAGAAATTCTCGAATTTTGAATTCGGAGGCTATAACATTGTGGTAAGCAGCCTCAAAGATAAAGGGGGGTATAAATATAGCGGTGCCGGCTCCACACAACTATATAAAGACGGCCCATATGTAACCATCTGGTTCGATGACCTGACCATAAAACCATTTTCAAAAAAGAATGGCAAAGATTTTTCAGATTGGAGGGTGGTAAGCGGATCAGTTAAAAGCAAGCCACTCTATAAAAAGTATATATACTACACAATGCCCAATGAATACGAAGGCGACCTGAGATTCCAAATCGACTACGCAACCTTCAATGCTGCGATGAAGGCTGAAGCAAAAAGTGATGGAACGTTTTACATGACAGAAAAATATGGCGAAAATGGCGTAAACGTAACCGGGCGCTTCACGTGGGAAACTTACTATGTATATAAAGCCGAGAATGGAGAAGAAAAAACAGCGGTCTACACCTGCGAAGTTGGCTCTGCACCGTTTACGTTCGATAAAACATTCAGTGAGACTCAGGCAAACTATCTCCTGCTCAAATCACCCGATGGCTACAACACAATGAAACTGACATCGCCCGAAAGCACAACCTTTAAACTTGTCCCTACCCTGTACATCACTAACAATGGCAAAACGCCCAAATTCAGCTTTGATGGGTATTATGAGATTCCCGCACTAAAAAATGGCAAACCCGGCATAAAAGTATCTTTTAACAAACAAGAGAAGCTTGGCTTTGAAACTCCGGTAACCTATTCGATCCCATTAACAAAAGACGGAAGCGTAGTAGCAAGTTTTGATAAGGTGAAATTATATATAGGCTTTCTACCTGCCATTAGCATACCCCAACTCAACATGAAGTTCACTAAAAATGGCAAGTCCTATAATTTCAATTTCACCAAAGCATTCTTTGGCCCTAAAGATGGCCTCTACTGCGTAGAGAAGAAATTGGCTAACGGAGACATCAATATAGGCGGGTTTAATGTCACTTTAGAAAACTCCTTGCTCGAATTGCGGAAGAGCACCCTGAACACACTATTGATAGACGGTTCGGTCTACGTCCCGTTTCTTAAACAAACAGCCGCTGCATCTTTTCATGCAACCGAAGAAGGCATAAGCAACGCAGGGGTGGGATTTCCAACAGACCAACCAACCACATTATATCAGAATGTTGAAGGAGATAAATGTGTTTTTCAGGCGTCTTTCGGCAGCTTCACTGATGATAGGATCGTATTGAACGGGTATATCAATTTCAGCAACACCGACAAAGAGAAGAATTTCAACCTAGCTAATATACCTACGCCCGACATTTACATCAAAGCCAATGGCGATGTAGGCATTGAAGGCCCGTCATCTCTCGACGGAGCTCCTGTCCCCTATCAGAAATCCGGGAAATATAACGGATTCAAGTTCACACCTTTCAATATAAACCTATCTAAGATCGGCAGTAAGTACAGAATTGGCTTTAATGGCATGCTGGTATTAGCAGATAACCTTTCCAGTGATACTAATACACCCAATTTTTCAACATCAGTTGACTTTGATGCATCATCTATCAAGGGAGGAGGACCACCTGCAAACACCGAAGCATCATTCAGCTCAAGCGAAGTAGGTGGTGGCCTGCATGATGCGACTGTTGACTTTGGCGTAAAATTCAAATACTACAACAACGACCCTGTTTACGGTAAAGGGTTTATGTCCGAAGGATACTATGGTATACAGCAACCCGATCCTATGCAGGTCCATGCTAAAATGATCGTAGCCAAAGCACCCGAAGGTTTCAATTATTGGTTCTTCGAAGCAGGCCAGGAAAATGTGATGCAGATCCCAACCGGCGTACTTGATGTAGGTATATATGGGTTTACAGGCCGTGTGTACTACAAAATGGGACACCAGGGTACCAATATTTATAAAGATGACTATGTACCCGACAATGGCAAATTCCTGGGCATATATGGATTGACACAGCTAAAAACCCTCACAGACAACGGGGTAAAATTCTGGGGCAAAGTCGGCTTCGAAGTGGTTACCAATAACAGCGGCCTGGAAAGCATCTGCTTCCGGGGTGATGGCGAAATTATGACTGATGGTGTGGGTTCTAAGGGAATGATTCGCGCACACGACTGTCAGCTTAATTTCTACTGGGACCCTAAAGAGGTCTATGGAGAATTTAATGTAGATGCAGATTTCAAAGGTATGGTAAGCGCCAGTGCCAGTGTAGGTTTTGATATTACCCCCGACAAGATAGATATATGGGGCGATGCTACTTCTGCAAAATTGTTCAATAGCTCGGCTTGCGGCTCAGCCAATTTCGGTTTCCGCCTAACCCAGGATGACGCGCGGCTGGCAGGCAACTTCAACCTCATCAACATTCATAAAGGGTTCGACTTCGGCATCTGCGAACCGAGTGTGGATGTAGTAGCAAAATTATTGGTTGATGCTCATGTAAATTACAGCCCCTTCCAGTTCCAGGGCGGGGGCACTATGTACGGACATATTCATGTTGCAGGCTGCAGGCTTCACGGCAATATAGGTCTGAAGCTCAATGCACAGCTTATGTTCCCGCAACCCACATGTATTTGCGCAGGCGTTTGCGTCGAAACACCCCTTAAAGATTTTTGCCTTAATGCAGGTATAAAAAATGGTTCAGTAATATTTAGCCCATGCTATTAAAATAATTGCAATGAAAAAAATAGTCACACTACTTTTAGCGCTATACGCATTCCACTCATACGCTCAAAAAGCGGCAATTGCTGTGGGTGTAAAAGATGAGGCAGGCAAACCCATTGTGCAACTGAAATTCATGTTCCCGGATAAAATATTTCCGGATGCACCCGTAAATGTTTACAGGAAGCTATCCCCTTCAGGCACCTGGCAAAAGATATCCCTGGTTCCTGTAGCCAAGGCCACCCTCGATAAAACAGGCGGAGACGAAAGCTATAATAACTACCGTGCTTTCATGAACCGCAAACGCTCCGCAGATGCCAGCGAAGAGAACAATGCTATGGCCATAGCCGGCCTGATGGTGATAACCGACAATGCCTTTGCAAAATATGCCGGCTGTTATTTCGAAGACCCTACAGCCGAAAGCGGCAAATCGTATCAGTACCGCATAACCAGCACCGCAGGCGAAAAAGAAGTAGCCGTATCCGAACCCATCACCGTTAACGTCAATTACCTCCCCGTTGTAAAAGGGGCAACGGCAAAACAAGTGCAGCAATCGGTAAACCTTAACTGGGAAAAGAACAGCAGGTTCTATGCCTACCAGGTATATAAGAAAAACGCCTCCGGTGCAAGGCAACCATTGTCTCCCAATCCCATATTATTAGGCAAACTGAGTAGCACTGCGTCTAAAGACATCTCAGATCAGCAAAAATACACCGATACAAGCGTTACTCCGGGCAACACAATAACCTACGAGGTAACAGGTATTGATGTGCTGGGCAATGAGTCGGCACCATCAGCACCGGTAACACTTGAGATAAAAGATATGGTTGCTCCCGAAGCTATCACTAAATTGAAATTTAACATAGATAAAAAGGATGTATTGCTCACATGGCAACCGGTTACCGGTAACGATGTCAAAGCTTACAATGTTTACCGGAACACCTCTGCTGATACAACTTACAAAAAAATAACACTATCGCCATTAGCCGCAGGCTCCACAAGCTACACCGATAAAGGGCTTAACGAAGGGGCTGTTTATGGCTACAAGATCGAAAGTGTTGACCAGGCAGGGAATGGCACCTTGTCGCGGGCAGTAAAAGCATTCTTTCCCGATAAAACACCACCGGCAAAACCAACCGGGTTAAGAGCAGTCACTAAACCGGGCGTTATTTCATTAACATGGGAGAAAAACAAAGAAGCCGATCTTAAGGGGTACTACATCTTCAGGGCAAGCACACGCGATAAAGATGACTTCAATAAATTGTATAAAGAAACTGTTTCCGGCAACACCTTTACCGATACACTGCCGGGGGTCGCAAAAAATGAGTTCGTGTACTATATACAGGCTGTAGACAAACATTTCAATGTAAGTGCTCCTTCTGATACTGTTATCGCCCTCCTTCCGGATACGATGGCTCCGCATGCGCCCGTCATCACATCGGCCACCTTTGCATCAGGCGATATAACGCTAGACTGGAACCAGCCAGATGCTGATGGTTTATTATTTGATATATACCGAAGCGAAGATTCCATAAATAGCAACACCTTCAAAAAAGTAAATACCACAGCCATTCGCGGTTTCCGTTACATCGAAAAACCTGAAAAAAAAGGTCAGGCATATTACTATTATGCTGTAGCGATGGACGAGACAGGTAACCGCTCCACACGATCATCCAAAAGGGTAGTTTATGTAGATGCCGATCCTATCCTAAAACAGCCTGTAACGGATATCACTGCTAACCCGAATACGCGTGACTCATCGGTAACGCTATTATGGAAAAGCAGCAAAAACATTCGCGGCAATATAGTCTACCGTAAATCCGTTGATGAGCCCGGTTACGTTTCTGTTTCCTCCCTACTGAAGCAGGATGAGTTTACTGATAAAACTGCCGAACCCGGAAAACAATACCAATATAAGATACGCAGTTTCTTCACTGAGGATGCTGGCTTTGTCGATTCAAAAGAAGTGAGTGTACGCCTGCAATAGAGAAAGAGTATTACTCAACGCCTTCTGGTACTAACAATAGGAAACGCCTTGCAATATTTTGATTTGCAAGGCGTTATGCTTCGTAAACTGTGATCCGGATTGGATTCGAACCAATGACCCTCAGCTTAGAAGGCTGATGCTCTATCCAACTGAGCTACCGGACCAACAACTCAGTTAAAAAAAAATAAATGCGTGCAAATTTAACCAAAAAAACCGACTAAACGGGTTGTTATTTCTCAGCAGGTGGCACCTGACCGTCTTTCAATACCTGTATAGGAATGAGATCCATTAGATAGTTCCAAGTCTCATTTGCCCACTTGAAGCCATCATAGCCACCGCTTGGGGCATAAGTATATTTACGGCCAGGGTCGTTGGAAAGAGATACAAGTTTATCGAATACAATTACATTATGCTCACTATCCCAGTTCATAGATGCATTCACACCTTTCTTGTATTCTAAGATAAACCTGTTAACCCTTTGACGTGGGAAATTAGTAGATGCGACACCAAAAATCGGAGCACCAAAACGCACACCTTTTTGAGCATCTATCATCATCGGTTCCAGTACTTTGCGGGTGGTCAGTTGCCCACCATCATTGTACCCGAACATAGTATATATCTTGCGCCCTTGCACTTCGACCGGGAATATGCGATAGTACAATGCTCCGAACCATTTGCCACCAGTCAATATACTGTCTTCCGCTCCTTTGCCCAATTGCTCGGTGTAATCAGATAATCCAAACAACTTCAGGCTTTCCTGCGGCATCTGGATAGCGCCATAATACCTGCGTGAAATGTTGTTGGGGGTTATCTCCCAATTGAAGATTTTAAATGCATTGTCATCGGGACTGATTATGTTAACCAGCTTCTTCAGCGAATCGAAAGGATAATAATAAGAATTAGGAATCTTAAGCGCCCTCACCAACTGCCGCGCGAAACGTTCCGACAAGCCGATCCTGGTATCGGGTATATAGGCATTATACATTGAATCTGCTGCCCTCACCAGAGAATCTTCCATTATTTGAAGTTTCTCAAGGTTAGGTGGCGTTATCTCTTGGGCGTAACTGCCGCCAAAAAATAAGATTGCAAATGCAGAGCAAAAAAATAACCTATATCCTAAAGATGTTATCATATTTTTTACCATCCTTATTTTTAGTGCACCAAACCTAAACATTTTTTTGTTAAAAACCCATCAAAATCATGCCTTTTAGTGAGGTAGATATAACTGACCGACCAAAACACGACAACTTTTGACTTTTGGCATAAAAGCTATTACTTTCGGGGTCTAATTCTAGCTTAGATGCACCTGGTACAACAGATATTATTCATTGTCCTTGCTTTAGCTGCCGTATACATTTTCGCGAAAAAGATCAGTGAAATGAGGCGCAACATTTTGCTGGGGCGCGATGAAGACCTAACAGATAATCCCGGCCAACGGTGGAAGAATATGATGTTACTTGCTCTTGGTCAGAAAAAAATGTTCAAAAATCCCACGCCTGCTATACTTCATCTTTTTGTTTACGCGGGTTTCATTATTATAAATATTGAAATACTCGAAATATTCCTTGATGGCATTTTAGGACACCACCGGCTTTTCGCCCCTATGATGGGCGACTTATATGCCTACCTGATAGGTTTCTTTGAGGTATTAGCCGTAACGGTACTATTGGCATGTGCTATTTTTTTGGTAAGAAGAAATATCACAAAAGTACGCCGCCTGAACATGAGAGAACTATTGGGGTGGCCGCGCGAAGATGCGAACATCATCCTCATAACTGAAATAATACTGATGTCATTGTTCCTTATCATGAACAGTGCCGATCTGGCACTACAAGCAAAAGGCGCGGAACATTATCCAAGCACTACATCGTTTTGGATAAGCGGAAATTTTGCCGGCGTATTTTCCAGCCTCTCCACATCGGCACTTATTGGCATAGAACGCTCGTGTTGGTGGCTTCATATCATTGGCGTTTTCTTCTTCCTTAACTACCTTCCCTACTCCAAGCACTTTCATATATTACTAGCTTTCCCTAATGCCTATTACTCCAAATTGGTACCCCAGGGCGAAGTAAAAAACATGAAGGATATACAGAACGAAGTGCTATATATGATGGAGCCAGATAAAGCCCCAGCTGCTACCGGCGAGCAGGAGCACAAGCGTTTTGGTGCTAAAGATGTGATGGACCTTAGTTGGAAAAACCTCCTGGATGCCTATTCCTGTACAGAATGCGGCCGCTGCACTGCAGCCTGCCCCGCAAACATTACAGGCAAAAAGCTATCGCCACGAAAGATAATGATGGACACCCGCGACCGGCTTGAGGAAGTGGGCAAGAACATCAACGCAAATAAAGATTTCAAGGATGACGGCAAGGCGTTACTACACGACTACATCACCGTAGAAGAGTTGCGTGCCTGCACCACATGCCAGGCATGTGTAGAAGCTTGCCCGGTGACGATAGATCCTCTGTCTATCATTATGCAGTTACGTCGCAACCTGGTTATGGAAGAAAGTAACGCACCGGGTGAATGGAACCTGATGTTTGGCAATATAGAAAACAATATGGCCCCATGGAAGTTCAGCCCTGATGACAGGGATGCATGGGTTAACACTTAATAATAGGAACGATGTCGATAAAGTCAATGGCTGAATATGCCGCGAATGGAGAAAGCCCCGAAATATTATTTTGGGTGGGCTGTGCCGGAAGTTTCGATCAGCGCGCGCAAAAAATAACCAGGGCCTTTACGCAGATACTAGATAAAGTAGGTATAAAATTCGCAATACTGGGCAAGGAGGAAATGTGCAATGGCGACCCTGCACGTCGTGCAGGTAACGAGTTCCTTTTCCAGATGATGGCATACAATAACATTGCTACGCTTAATAATTACAACATTAAACGGGTAGTTACTATTTGCCCGCACTGCTTCAATATTTTCCAGAATGAATACCCTAAGCTGGGAGGTAACTATGAGGTGATCCACCACACTACCTTCCTGCAGCAACTCATCAATGAAGGCAAAATAAAACTAAAAGATGGTGGCGCCTTCAAAGGCAAGCGTATCACCTACCACGATAGTTGCTATCTGGGCCGTGGCAACAATATTTATGAAGCGCCGCGTGCAGTACTCGAAGCTTTTGATAATGAATTGATAGAAATGAAACGCTGTCGCACTAATGGCCTGTGCTGTGGTGCAGGCGGTGCACAGATGTTCAAAGAAGAAGAAGCAGGCACTACTCGTGTTAACTTTGAGCGCGCGGAAGAAGCACTTGAAACAGGTGCAACTATAATTGCCTCCAACTGCCCCTTCTGCATGACCATGCTTACAGACGGAATAAAGAACAAGGAAAAAGAAGATTCAGTAAAAGTGTTGGATATTGCCGAAATGGTGGCGATGTCTTTAGAATAACTACTCACAGGCAATAGAGCTAACATGCTCAATGTATCTTTTTGCCAGCACCTCTCTGTCAAAATTTTCCTTGGCATATTTGTAGCCGTTCTCCCCTTCTCGCATCAATCTTGCTGGATCATTTAAATATTCACGTATCACCCTATTATACTCTGTAGTATTTTCCGGCTCCACATAAGTACCTGCCTTTGCATCTTCCAGCAATTCACGCGACACACCATCTATCGCCATCAAAATTGGCTTCTTGCAGCTCATATAGTCGAATGTCTTGTTAGAATAAACTGTCTTAAACGTATCCACCCTTTTCAACACCGACGCACCCATTTCTGATGCCAGTATATATTTAAATACCTCCGCCTTAGGAACAGAATCTACAAACCGGACATTAGTAATCTTGCGCTCTTCAGCTAAATTCCTCAGTCTGTCTTTCTCCATACCCTGCCCTATCAGCAGAAACAGAACATTCGTATCCCCAAGTGCCTCTCCTGCATTCAGTATCTGCTCCAAATGATTCGCTACACCATGCGCCCCAACATATGTAATTACGAATTTACCATCCAGGGCGTGCTCACGTCTGAAAGCATCTTTATCGAAATCATGCAGCAGTTTCTCCGACAGGCTAAAGTCTGAGGCATTAGATATTTGTATAAGCTTCTTTTCTGGAATGCGTTTTTCATCTCTTAATACCTTGTAAAATGCAGGTGTCAGCACATTAACAAGCTTCGCCCTTTTGTAGATAAATCTTTCCACCCAATATGCCAGCTTTATAACCATTTTGTTAGTAAGCACACCAGTATCTATTGCAGACTCTGGCCACAGGTCCCGTACTTCAAACACAAACGGCATCCTCCTTAACCTCGATATTAAGTAACCACTCACTCCCACAAACAACGGAGGCGAGGTAACAATAACCACATCAAATCTTCCTTTCGCTTTGAACAGACCTGCATGTAACGACGAGAACATAAAAGAGAAATAGCCCCATAACCGCCCGAGGAAGTGCTTGTTATACGCTTCTGAAACATGACATCTCCATACTGTTACTGCGCCCTGTTGCTTCTTTACGAAATATTTGCCCTTATACTCTGGTATCTTTTCTTTTCCATTGTAGTGCATCATACCACCAAGCACCGTCACATTGTGCCCCATACCAGTCCAAACCCGTGTAAATTCATTCCACCGTGAGCCTCCGGGGTCATCTTCTTCCAAAAAATACTGGTGTATCAGTAATATATTCATCCTTATGCTTCTACCTTAACAACTGTTGTTACTTTCTTTTGATTACCACTGAAAATGATCTCTTTCGTTTTTTCTTTTTGCCCATATAGCGGCGAACTCCAACCGTCTTGCACCAGCGGCTCCAGTTCATTACTTTCAGCATTCTTCGCGGTAATGGTCACCTTACTTTTCAGTAACAATGGCAAATGCCACAACTGCTTCAAAAGCATACTTTTGGGGGCACCTGTCACCTCATCCCTGATTTCCCAAATAGGCTGTCCTTTCTTCTTCACAATAACACGCCGGTGATGTATATTCCGTCCTATATACCGGAACGCGTTGATTGTACCTGTGAATACGAACTCACTATCTTTTTCCTCCAGACGTGCCTCAATACATTTGGGCCAGTAATACCATATAAATCGCCCGCCCTTCAACATCTGGTCTTTATTATTCAGCATTACCGTATTGTGCGAATGTGTGCCGCTGAAGTAACGTTTCGTCGATTCATCTGTATTATACTTATAACTGCCTGCATCTAACAAAATATTCTCTCCTTTATACCAGATATCAATGTGGAGGTTATCAGCGTGCGATGGACGGTCTTTATACCCACCACATTTAATAAATGTAATGGTATCCCGTTCCCGGACCACATAGTATCCACCTTTCGGAAAGCTATAGGTATCATGTTTTATACGTATAATGTCAGGTTCTTTTTTTATGCCATACCATGCTACATCCTCGCACGCACCCACTCCAATGTCTATTTTCAACAAAACGGCAAAAGCATGCAATTGCGGTCTATAATCCCTGAAATGTGCGTTATTAAGCTTAAAGAACAATGCGCCATCATTGGCACCATAATTTGGTAGCCAGCCATTCTCGTCAGCCATACAGGTTCGCAGAAACATAAGTGAAGAAGCGGCATGCTTATATACAGTATCGTTGAACCTTTCCCCATTACTTTCAGATAAAGTGATTCCCCATGTCAGTAGCTGAACAACTACCCGGTGGTAGTTCATGGAAAATTGCAGAAACGTACCATCATCATAAACCTGGTAAGATATCTCTTCTTCAAACCAAGCTTTGCCTTCTCTTTTCCAGTTTGCAGCCCCTGGCAAGGTTGGATAAAAAATTCCCACGAGATACAGTGCCAATGTTTCAGTTATCGCATGGTTATTGCGTACCGCAATCCTCGAAAAATCTATATTCTTATACACATGATGCATTTGCCAGTATACCGCATATTGTATTTGGCCAAACGTTTCATCCGTAAGTGCAGGAGAATTACGATAGTAATGTAATGCAAACGTCCAGTTCAGCACCCGGAGCGACATCTCCTGACTGCACCTGTAGTTAGGCCCGCAGTTCACAGGGTTACTCTTTATCCACGACAATATCTCGCTGAACACAAAAGCGGCACAATCCTCTTCAAAATGGTAGTCATACCGGATAATATCATACAAGTAAGAGAACCGCGACTTCTCCCACACAAATTTTATATCCCCGGCCTCTTTTGAGTAATCGACAATCTCTGTCCAGTGCTTCTTAACATCATACTTATACCCTGAATCGGGATTCGTAACCCAGTTATAGTCTTTACCGAGATCCGTTGGCAAACTATTGAACAAGAGAAATTTTCCATGCCTGATGTTATTATAGGTTGCCTTTAACTCAGGATTAGGATCTTTAGGTATTTGCAATGACTCCTTGTCCTTAAAAAAGAAAACAGCATTTTGTTTCTTCCAGTCAGCAAGTGCTATAAATTGTTTGAAAGGTGGCGCTTTAGGAAATCTACCTTTCAAAAGACCACTCCTACGCAGTAATTCATATCGGAGTCTGAAACTAATGTATCGCCAGCCCATGTTGCCGGCAAGGTTGATAATCTTATTTATAGTTCCTGCCATCCTGTACTAAAGCGTTACAACAAATTCTGTTCCCTCATCCGGTTTGCTCTCTACAGAGATATTGCCACCCAAAGATTCAACCTGTGTTTTAGTAAGATAAAGCCCAAATCCCTTACTGTCGTGCCCGGCATGGAATACCTGGTTCAGTTTGAACATTTTATCGCCGTGTCGCACCATGTCTATTCCGAGCCCGTTATCACGCACAGATAATTGCACCTTGTCATTTTCCATTTTGGTGCAAATGGTAATATCGGGCGGAACACCCGGTCGGTGATATTTAAGCGCATTGCTGATGAAATTATACAGAATGCTTTCAAGGTATGCTTTGGGATAATTTATGGTTTTCACTTCAAGCAACAAACTAATCTTCGCTTGCTTTTCAAATATCGCACTTTGCAGTTGCGTGGTCACTTCATTAACCACTGCCTGCACCTGGCATTCGGTCACAGGTACATTTTTGTTCAGCTTCACCTCAGCGATTTTCATCAGAGATGCCAAACTATTCATCAGCGAAGTACTGGCATCCTGTATAAATGTCAACCCTTCCTCTACCGTAAATGCGCCACTTAGTTTTCCTTCGGGGCTATCGCTGTTGGTCTTAGCAAGCAGGGCATCGGTAAGAAGCTTGATATTAGCCGCAGGCCCCCTAAGATTATGGGCAATAATATAACTTAGTTCTTCTAACTGGTTTACTTTATTGAGCAAGTGCGCTTTTGTAGCCTCTAATTCAGAATTCTTCTGAATATTCTCCATCTCCAGTTCCTTCATCTTGGTGATATCCACAGCCTGCGCTATAAAGAACTTCGGTTCGTCTTCCTTGCCCCATACCAATGAAAGCGTAAATAGCGTATGAACTATTTTCCCATATTTCGATATATATCTCCTCTCCCTGGTAAAATGCGGTATTTCGCGCTGCAACATCCTTCTCACGAGTTCCTTATTCTCGTTTTTTTCATCAGGGTGAGTAATGTCGCGTACATGGACCTTCATTAACTGCTCCCGGCTGTAGCCAGTTATTTCACACATGGCATTATTAGCGTCCAGCCACTTACCATCTGCACTTAACATGGCCATTCCTATGCCCGAATCGCGGAAGGCACTTTCGAACGTTCCCTTACTTGTCCTCAACTCCTCCTGCACCGTAATCAATTCAGATATATTCATCGAATACCCGATAATTATATCAAGACTGCCTTTATCGTCAAATACAGGATATATCTTTCTAAGAACATGTTTTATGTGACCTGCGGCATCTTCCGACTTCTCCACCCATTCAATAACACGTCTTTCATAACGTGCGCTGTCGTACATTTTTTTCCGTCGCTCCGGAATGGTCAATGGCTTATTTCTTAGGGTAAAAAACTCTTCGTCTGTTTTGCCTATCAACCATTCACGCGTTTGAGCATCTGCAACCGCACCAGGGCTCACAAAAAGGAACTTATATTGGTTATCAAGCACAACTATATCAACCGAAATATTATTCAATATTCGTTCATAGAAGAAGCGTTGATGCTTCAGCATTTTATCCTCATCCGTTACAGCCTCCTGGTTGTTTTTCACGATAAGTTGAACTAATTCAAGGTAAATATACTTATAATATTTTTAATTATACGCTCTGAGGTTTTCCCATCCCACAACTCAGGTATTTCACCTTTTTTCCATTCCCCAGCAAATAGACGCTGAAAAGCAGGCGCAATACTCTTCGGGTTAGTACCTAAAAGCTCGTTTGTACCCACAACACAGGTTTCCGGCCTTTCCGTGTTGTCCCTTAACGTCATGCATGGTATACCCATCACAGTAGTTTCTTCCGTTATCCCCCCTGAATCAGTTATCACGGCTTTAGCATTATTAACCAAGTAATTGAACTCCAGGTAACCCAATGGCTCTATAATATGTAAATTATGCGCATTTATACCCGAAGTCTCTAGCATCTTTGCAGTTCGTGGATGCACAGGAAAAACAATCGGCAACGCATTAGACGCGTTTACTATCTCTGTTATAAGTTCGTTCAGGTTTTCCTTTGAGTCTACATTATTTGGTCTGTGTAGCGTCATAACAATATATTCGCCTTCCTGTAGACCATATTTATCCCAAATGCGCGGTTTTATGAAACGCGGCATTTGTTTATACAGAGTATCTATCATGGTATTACCCACAAAAAAAATCTGCTCGTCTTTCACACCACTCTTTTTCAGGTTTAGGCTGGCAACCTTAGATGTGGTAAAGAAATAGTCCGTAATTGAATCTGTCACTATCCTGTTTATTTCCTCGGGCATGGTCCAATCACCCGAGCGTATGCCACCTTCAACGTGAGCTACTTTTATATTGTTTACTTTCTTCGCTGCAATTGAACACGCCATAGTCGAAGTTACATCTCCCACCACAATGCATAGATCACATGGCTTCGCCAACAATAGTTTTTCATAACCCATCATGATCTTCCCTGTCTGCTCTGCTTGTGTACCAGAACCAACTTCCAAATTATAATGGGGCGCAGGAATGTTAAGTTGATCAAAAAAATCACCACTCATTTTTTTGTCATAGTGCTGCCCTGTATGCACTAGCCTGTATTGAATGTTCACTCCTGCTTTCTGCTGAACCTCTATAGCCTCTATAATAGGAGCTATCTTAATAAAGTTTGGTCTTGCGCCTGCTATAATATCAATTAACATGTATCTTATTACCTTTTTTAAAGTTTTACTTCCACCCACTCTCTCCTCATTAAACTCTCCACCGCTGCAAACCCCGCAAGCGTTGTATTCACTATTTCCTCGAAAGGTATCAATGCAGCACCTCCATTCTTCACACGTTCTACAAGTAGTTTAAATTGTGCAGCATGTCCCTTATCAGTGTTTGTCTTCAACTTTGAGAAACCACTTGTACCAAAACCTTCAGTCAAACAAAAATTATCCGTCACCAATGTGCGCTCTTGCGCATACACTTCAATTCGCTCTTTAGGATACACTTTAGAACCGTTAGCAAAATAATTTATCACACCTGTACTTCCATTCTCATACCGCAGCAAAATGGATGCGTTATCTGTGTTTGCCTGGGGGTTCATGCCCATAGCGTTCATGCAGACTGCTTTCACTTTGCTACCTGTAAGAAAAGTGATGAGGTCAATATAATGGCATGCCTCACCTATTATCCTGCCTCCCCCCACTTTCATGTCGTGCACCCAACTATTGGCAGATATGTTGCCTGCATTCATAGTCGCTACCACATTCATTTGAGCACCTCCTACAACCTCCTTCACTTTCTGCATGTGCGGAGAGAATCGCCTGTTGAACCCAACCGTTAACGTCTTGCTGGCATCGTATGCTTCAAGTATCAATTCCAACTCTTCCTTGCCTAACGCCAAAGGTTTTTCTACAAACACGTGTTTGCCAGCTCGTAAACCCTCAGCCGTCATTCGAGCATGTTCATTATGCCTTGTAGTGATGATCACAAGGTCCACGTTCGGGTCTGCCAATATGCTCTTATAATCGGTGGTGCTTTTGCCTATCCTATATTTCTTCGCAAGTGCAGTGCCTGTGACACCGCTCGCACTTGCTATCGAATACAATGGTGCATTATTTGCCGCCAATGCTGGCAACATAGTCATGCTCGTAAAGTTACCAGCCCCTACAATACCAATTCCACCCTTGCCAGGAGCAAACATGCCACTTGTCACAACCACGGTGTCTGTAGCGTCGCTATCTTCCGGATACTCCAGCAAACTGGCTATACTGCTGCCACTACTTATGTTATTATATATCTTCCCATAGTCTGCAAGCGGCACTCGCTCCGTTATCAGAGACTTCACCTCCAATTTGCCGGTAGCAATCGTTTGCAGAATCGTTTCAAAATTTCGCTGTTCAGTCCACCTTACAAACGGCAAAGGGTAATCTATCCCTCCTTTTTCATAATTGTCATCATACCGACCGGGCCCGTAAGAACAAGACACTTGGAAGGTCAATTCCTTTTCATAAAAATCCGCACGGCTAATGTTCAAACCTATCACACCAACCAGTATTATGCGTCCCCGCTTTCGGCTCATTTTCGCAGCCTGCGAAATAATTTCATCAGTCTTCGCCGATGCCGTAATTATAACGCCATCTGCACCAATATAATTTGTAAGTTCAGTCACATACTTCACCACATCAGCCCCCTGTTTGGGATTTATTCCGATAATGCCTTTTTGTTTGGCTATCGCAATTTTTTGCGGATCCAAGTCGATACCAATTACCCTGCAGCCATTAGCTACCAATAACTCTGCGGCTATCAATCCGATCAATCCCAAACCCACTACCACAATGGTCTCACCCAATTGTGGGTCACAGAGTCGTATTCCCTGCAATCCAATTGAGCCAATTACAGTAAAAGCTGCCTCATCATCGCTCACTGTATCTGGCACATGAGCACACAAATTTTTAGGTATGCACACGTACTCTGCATGCGCCCCATTCGATGCTACCCTATCCCCTATCTTAAAATCAGGAACACCTTCACCTACTGCTACCACTTTCCCAACATTGCAATAACCCAGTGGTAATGGCTGACCAAGCTTATTACGCACGGAATCCAGTGTTGGCCTCAACCCATCAGTCTTAATTTTGCTCATCACCTGCTTCACCCGCTCCGGCTGCTGCATGGCTTTTTGCAGCAAACTCGCACGGCCAAATTCGACAAGCATCCGTTCCGTACCAATGCTCACAAGGCTGCGAGCGGTTTTAATAAGCACATGCCCGCGCTTTACCTTAGGTGCGGGTACTTCTTCAAGTATGGTTTCCCCGGTCTTAAAAGATTGAATGATTTGTTTCAATGTATAATGGGTTAAATAATACAGGGCCTAGCCCTGTCTGATCCAAAGATAATTATTCCCGAGCTTAATACCTCTTATAACTAACACTAATGTGTAATACGTTACAACAGGCAAATCTATACTTTTGAAGTATGAAAACTTTGACATCCAGCTTACTACTTATTATGGCACTTTTCCAAGCCATTTACGCGCAACAAAAACCTGGCATTGATGCGAAAACCACTATCGGGAAGGCACTGCAAAAGTTCCCTGGTTTCGATACCATTTCTTTGCAAAAACTGGTGGCTATAAAGAAGAAATATGGCATACCCTTGCCCACCTGGCTACCGGATGGTTTTAAGATAGAGAAAGTGGTAGTTAAAACGGGAGTTAACATAGACCCCATGGAGCAAGGCATCTTCATAACCTACCGTAAAAAACTACCCAATGGCAAAAAACAAGCCTTCATCCTCGAAGGTGCGATAGATGGCATCGGCGACCTGATGTATATGTCCACACACATTGTACGTTCATCTTTGGGTGAAATAGGCTTATGTTATGAACCCAAAGACGAAGACAATAATAAAAAACTCTACGATTACGTACGTACCCAATGGTTCGATTGCAATGGTACTGCATGGGCGTATGGCAGTTGTAAAGGCAGGGGAAACAAATATGGAAATACAGCAATGATACCTATAGCCGAAACAAAGAAGATACTGGCATCATTACAACAATTGAGATAAATCACACAAACATGGTATCGTAATGGCGTATTGAGTATGTTATTTTTGTAGTATAAATTCTTTGGTTATGAAAAAGTTCATTTTAATGTTACTACTTTCGGTTGCCGGCTTCAGCACATACGCCCAACTGCACATTACCACTTCCGTACGCGAAGATTATTTATGGAACGAAGAAAAAAACGACTGGGTATTCGACACGCAGAACAAGAACGAGGCTACCTTCTTCGACTTCAATAAAGATATGACCATGGTCAAACACACTACGTCAACAATGACCTCAAACTACCTCATCAAATCGGAGGTAATGGTGGACAAAAACAGGAAAAAATATGAGTTCGATGTGATGAGTGATGTAGGTAACAAATACCACGCTATAATAGACGTCACCAACAACAACATCCGCTTTATAGGCACATCATCCGATGGAGGCAGCTTCATGGTCCGCCACCAAATAAAACGCATCTGGTACGAGAATTAGGTGCCGGCTCCACATCTTCGCATTCTTTCTCACCTTGGCAAGGTTTTTTTATACCTCTGGTAAAACCTATGGGCGAATGGATTATCATAGAAAAAAACCCAGAGATCATTGATCTTGCCATTGATATCATGTCACTCGGACTGACAGGGATACCCGAAAAAGAGCCAAATGTGTACCGAATAGAAAACATGGACACCGGCGAACAAAATGTAATTAAAATGATGGACGATTATGAGTTGGGCGCCGTTATTCCTAACGGTATCGTGTCCTAGTGTTCACTTGTAATATTCTATCTTTCTTGCTATAAAAAAGTGCTCGGTTATTGTGCCTTTCACACTTTGTATTAACCAGTTACCTTGCTTATCAAATTTAAGGTTGGTTTCGTTAGTTTGCTTTGCGTAATCATCTGTATAAGTTGTTTTTTCGATCACACAACCAGAAGAGTCAATTATTCGGAAAATATGAGTTCTATCATTCTCAGCGTGCTTTTCGCAATGCATCCATTCCGTGCTGCCCGGATAGTACTGATAATCGGTCAAACCAACCTGATTTCCCGAAGTATCATGTGACCTTGAGCCGGTCAATTTACCAGCATTGTCATAGACATAAACAACATCTTTATGCAGCAACCCGTTAATGTAATTTTTCTCATGTAATACCTTGCCGTGCTCATCATATGCGAATTCGTTCCGATACACCGTTTCGTGACCGTAATAGTATCGATGGTCGTCTTCTGCAGTCAATTGCTTCAGGCTATCATACTTGTAATCGACAATACGCACCTTCAAATTGGTATCATTGAACTCACAGCGTTTCACCACCATATTATTCTTATCGGTATCATAACTTATATAATTACGGGAATGCTGCTTCAGTACATAATCGTCATGTATTGTTTCTATTAGGTTCCCTCTAAGGTCGTACTTATCAACGGTCTTCATGAACGGCTTGGTCATTCGTTCATCTATATATTCAACTTCAGTAACCACCTTTACTCTGCCTTTGAGGCCCTCTGCAGCAAGGTCATTACTCACTTGCGCTAACCCCTGGAGTCTACAAAGTAGTAGTAATACCGAAAATAATCGTATCATAATGACAATAGCAAAATAAAGCAATTAATTGATTGCTACATGGAAAAGAATCAGGTTGTTAGTATCAAAAAACTGACCACGGTCATACCTGCGAACAGCGAATAGGCCGAGCTTTGACACAGTTTAGATATAAATATCAATTAATGATCACTTCTTCTTTGCATACATTCCATATCCCGGTTCTGGGAATAAGCTATTCTATTGATACCCCATTAAAAGTTGCTCGCTTTGGGATATCGTCGGTGGTGTCAATTATTGAAGATGGCTTGCTGGAAAAAATGCGTGAATTCCATTGTTCGCAAACAGGAGAAGAGTTTATCCCCATAACTGTAAAAGATGAAGACTACCGTGCACGTCGCATTTCAGCTTACCTCAATCTACTGGAGCGTTTGGTAAAATGTCAGTCAGAGGCTTTGAAGGCCGAATCTTTCATCCCCGGAGCAGATATTGTAAAATACTTTGAGCTACTCCCCGATTCGTCGGACGCAAAAAAGCTATACAACACAATGATGAGCTTAGCCGAGGGAGCCAGAAAAAGAGGAATGCAGGACATGCTACGCACCTACGTAAAACCAGGGAATATTGATGTGAATATTATGGCCAAAGTTGATAATCTGAACTATTCGGGTGACGGCACACCACTGCCCGTAGAATATTCTGATGCACTTTCAGCATTTCGCGGGTTTGCCAGAAGCAGCCTGAATTCATCAGTGGTCTTTTCCGCAGGGTACAACCCCCGGTTATATAACTATATCGAAACATTCAGCGATTTTTTCCCCGACCAGAATGGTCACCTGAACAAAAAAATCACGCTCAAAGTAAGTGATTTTCGCTCGGCATTGATACAGGGCAAAATGCTGGCAAAGAAGGGTATTTGGATCTCAGAATTCAGGATAGAATCAGGGCTCAACTGCGGTGGGCATGCATTTGCCACAGAGGGGATGCTACTTGGTCCGATACTGGAGGAATTTAAAAACAAACGCCAGGAACTTGCACGCGAGCTATACGAAATATGCAACGCTGCAAATACTACAAAAGGCAATAACATCTTTCCTGCGCAACCTGAAATGCTGATAACAGTGCAGGGAGGAATAGGCACAAGCAATGAAGATGATTTCCTTAGGGAGTATTACCAATTGGACGGTACCGGTTGGGGTAGCCCATTCCTGCTGGTACCCGAGGCTACTAATGTTGAGCCTGTTACGCTCGGTCAACTTGCTGCGGCACAAAAAGATGATTACTATTTAAGTGATGCCTCTCCGTTGGGAGTGCCTTTTAACAATTTCAGGCGCAGTTCAGCAGAACAGCAACGCACAGAACGGTTGATGAAAGGACGGCCCGGTAGCCCATGCTATAAAAAGTTCCTTGCAACCGATACCGAGTTCACCTCCACGCCCATTTGTACCGCATCACGCCTATACCAGAATCTTAAACTAAAACAACTGGCGGATACGGGGTTACTGCCGGGAGAACAGCAGGAGAAACATGACGAAATAACCGCGAAAGATTGTCTTTGTGAAGGATTAACATCATCGGCTTATATCTGCAACGATATACCTTTGGAGCATAAACTTAAAGCAGTAACAATATGTCCCGGACCTAACCTTGCTTATTTCTCGGGTATTTTTTCGCTGCGCCAGATGGTCGATCATATTTATGGCCGCATCAACATTCTCAATGATCTGCCACGGCCAAACCTCTTCGTGAATGAAGCGCAATTGTACATAGACTACCTTAAAAAACTGGTTGAAAAAAATGCCCACGCAATGAACCTGAAACAGAATAAATATCTTAATAGTTTTAAAGACAACCTCCTGAAGGGCATTGAGTATTACAAAACGTTGCTACCTAACCTCAAAAAAGAAACCGCCCAATATATTAGTGCAATGATGAGACAACTGGAAGAGCAGCAAAAAGCACTTGCCGGTGTTGTCATTTTAGACGGCGCCTTACCCAAGTAGCCACCATAACCGGAGTTGCACCGACCAATAGGAGAATAAGCTTATTTTTGCCCATTAAATAAAGCTTAAGCTCTTGCCGGAAACCAGCCAAAGTAAAATATCCTATTTCTCTAACCAATCAATATACGGGATACCGTTACCTGAGAAGTTTACATTCCCTTTTTATTACGAGCCCCATCCATTAACAAAAATTGCAGCGGCAGAACTACAGCGTTTCCTGGAAACCCATACTGACCTAGACCATAACTTTGGAATTACAACCGACAAAGACGGCCTCGTCATCGGTAAGATGTTTGGCGTTCTGGTAGTAAAAGATGAAGAAGGCAAACTAGGCTATCTGTCTGCGTTTTCCGGTAAGCTTGCGGGAACGAATGACCATAACAAATTTGTGCCTCCCGTTTTTGATATGCTGGTAGAGAACAGCTTTTTCCTGAAAGAACAGGAAGTCATTAACTCCATTAATACCCGGCTAGATGAAATACTGAACAACAGCAGTTACCACCAACTAAAACTAGAGGTAGATCAACTAACAACTCAATGCTCACAGGAATTAGCGAGGTTGAAAGAGCTACAAAAAACAAACAAAGAACAACGCCACAAGCAACGTGAAGAACAAAAGACCACACTGAACGAACAGGACTACGCTAAACTTGAAGCCGAGCTTGTAAACCAGAGTTTGTACGATCACTTTCAGTTGAAGGACCTTAAAAAAAAATGGAAGCAGCTTTTGGAAGAAAAACAAACTTTGCTTGCCAAATATGAAGATACTATTGAAGCATTGAAGAGCGAACGGAAGGAACGATCTGCGGCGTTGCAACAACAGCTTTTTGAACAATACGTTTTTTTGAATAAGGACGGCAAAACGAAAAGCCTGCACGAGATCTTCAGCCAGACTGCGTTTGGGCAGCCACCATCGGCGGCGGGTGAATGCGCCACACCAAAATTATTGCAGTTTGCTTTTGCTAACGGCTACCAACCAATTGCGATGGCAGAGTTCTGGTGGGGAGCTTCGCCGAGGTCGGAGATACGGAAGCACAAGCAATTTTACCCTGCCTGCACTGGCAAGTGCAAACCCATACTTGCACACATGCTGGAAGGCATACCTGTTGATGACAATCCGTTCCTGCAGGCTGAAGAAGCAAGTGGCCGGCTTGACATCATTTACGAAGACGACAGCTTTGTTATCGTCAACAAGCCTGCCGGGCTGCGGTCTGTGCCGGGCGTTGATATACAGGACTCGGTTTATAGCCGGCTGAAACAGGTGCTGATCAATACCGAGCCACTTATTGTGCACCGGCTGGATATGGGCACCTCGGGACTTTTGGTTGTGGCCAAGACCAAGGGCGCGCATATGCACATCCAGAAGCAATTTTTGGCGCGCACTGTGCGGAAGCGCTACACTGCCCTCCTTTCTAAAGTTATCGAGCAGAACGAGGGCGAGATTGATCTTCCGTTGTGTGCTGACCCGTTTAACAGGCCGAGGCAGATGGTGAGCTTTGAGGAGGGCAAGAAAAGCATCACCAAATGGAAGGTGGCCGAGCGCTATGAAGCATCCACGAAAATTCATTTTTGGCCGCAAACCGGCCGCAGCCACCAACTGCGCGTACACTCGGCGCATGAACTGGGGCTGAATGCACCAATAATC
>JBGAJU010000023.1:0-55716 GCA_044224775.1 Flavipsychrobacter sp. | reverse complement strand
CCCTACCAAACTTATTGAGATAGTGGAAATAGGTAAACAATTGCTGATGACAAGGGGTACGCTCACCACATTCTCTATAGCTAATGATGTGGCTAAGTATTTCGCCATAGTGCCTGCTTTGTTCATTGTATCAATACCGGCATTGCAGGGATTGAATATTATGGGGCTAAAAAGCCCTGAGAGTGCCATACTGTCGGCAGTAATATTCAATGCTATAATCATTCCCCTGCTCATTCCTTTGGCCTTGAGAGGGGTGGCCTATAAGCCAATAGGCGCAAGCGCACTGCTGAGAAGGAACTTGTTCATATATGGATTAGGAGGAATTATACTGCCATTTATCGGGATCAAGATCATTGACCTGATCGTTGGGTTATTTATGTAAAAATTAAAAGGATAAAAAATGAAAAAGGAAATATTGCCCGCGTTATTGCTAACCGTTGTATGCATCGTTTTCTTCTGTGTTGTGTACCCCGGTATTGTTTGGGTTATAGCACAAGTGGCGCCTAATAAGGGAGATGCTTTTGTAATTAGTGCCAATGGCAAACAGTATTATGAAAATATTGCGCAGAAGTTTACTGATGATAAATATTTCTGGGGCCGCCCGTCTGCAGTAGATTATAATGCAGCAGGCTCCGGCGGCAGCAATAAAGGCCCCGCCAATCCCGATTACCTGGCTACCGTGCAGCAACGTATAGATACGTTCATGGCGCACAATCCGGGAATAAAAAAGTCGGACGTACCATCAGATATGGTAACGGCAAGCGGCAGTGGGTTGGACCCTCACATCAGTGTGCAGGGCGCAAATGTGCAAATTGCGCGTGTTGCAAAGGCAAGAGGTATGCAGGAAGATGCTGTGAAGAAACTGGTTAATGCGCATACCGAAAAGTCTTTAGCCGGACTGTTTGGGCCGGAAAGAATAAATGTATTGAAATTGAATATTGACTTAGACGAGCTATCAATAAAATGACGAGAGAGGCCATATATCGTTCAGTTCTATTTTTTCTCCTTGCAGGTATCTGTGAGATAGGTGGAGGATATATGGTTTGGAAAGCGATAAAGGAAAGCCATCCACTATGGGTGGGCATACTTGGCTGCATCATATTGGCACTTTATGGAGTAGTAGCCACTCTGCAGCCGGCTGGCTTCGGGCGCACTTATGCCGCATACGGAGGGGTGTTTGTAGTAATGGCTTTATTGTGGGGATGGGCAGTAGATAAGGTAAAACCAGACTTGTATGACATTACAGGTGCAGTGATCGTATTAATAGGGGCTGCAGTCATTTTTTACGCCCCCCGAAAGTAAGTATTCTTTAAATCAAATTGTTAACAATAAAAATCGGTATCAGCAACAAAGTAAAAAAGTAAAAACAAAATTAACACACTCAAAAAAATAAAATTATGAGAAAGCAAATAACACAAGTAGCAATGTTAGCCATATTAGGAACTTCGGTGTCCGGCTATGTATATGCGCAAGACGAAAAAAAAGAAACAGAACAGGAAACCAAAAAGGAAATAGTTCCTTTTGAGGGCCAGGACCAAACGTGGCAAAACGGCGCTGACCGGAGAAGTGAAGCTGTATTGCAAAGTAAATTTTTTACAGGCTCGGTCATGTTTGATGGAAACTATAATTACTCCTTCAACAACCCGATCGATAATACCGTTGTAGGTTCAACTGCACTGGCGAGGCACAATGAGATGAACGTAATGTTTGTGGGGCTTGGTGGGGATTTTAATTACAAAAACGCACGTGCACGTGTGATGCTGCAATTGGGCAACCGCTCAATAGTTATCCCACGTAACGACTATAGCCCTTACCATGGCCAGTACAAGCTGCATGATGCCCTCCGCTATATGAGCGAGGCTAATGCCGGCTATCATTTTACTATTGGCAAAGTTCCGGTTAACGTTGATGCGGGTTTGTTCATGTCTTACATAGGCTTAAATTCTTATTACCAGGTGGAGAACTGGGAATACCAGGCGTCATTTACATCTGACAATACACCCTGGTTCTTTAATGGCATGAGGATACAGATATTCCCTTCAAAAAAACTGAAGATCGAGCCTTGGATCATCAATGGCTGGCAGAGCTATGGAATGTTCAATGCCATGCCCGGAGTTGGTGCAAACATTACATGGTGCCCTAATGAGAACGTAAAATTATTGACCAACGATTACTAAAACCTGAATCAAAGGGCATTAGCAAGATGGCGTTTTCGCTTACCGGCGACCTTGGCTTTGAAACGGGTGGAGGTGTGAATGGCTTCAACGATAAAGATTCGACCAAAGGCCCTGCACAATACTTCCTTAGTGGTATGTTCTACAACCGTATATGGTTCAGCAAAAACAGGTTCGCATGGACTATCGGAGGAGGCGTTATGACCAATCCCGGCCGTTACCTTGTGTTGTATCCCACCGGCCAGGCCAGCCCATTGCCTAACCCGACCGACCCGACAAAAACTGAAGGCGCATTTCCGTTCAGCGCCAATCCCGGGGATAAGTTCGAGGGCTGGGATTGTTCTACAAACTTCGATTGGATGCCTAATCAAAGTATAACGGTTAGATTGGAATATGTACACAGGGCTGCCAATGTACCTTACTTTGCCGGCAGGGGCGGTGTTACCTCTCAAACAGGATATACAACAACAGCTTTAGACCCCAATTGGAGGCCTGACCTGGTAAAAACCGAGGATAAGATAATTTTTGCTGTACTGTTCAGGTTGTAGTAAAAAAGATAGAAAATGCTGATACCGATAAATACAGGGTGTGTTTAAAAAAGGTGGCGTAGTCGCATGGCTCGCCACTTTTTGCTTTAATATGAATGAAAATCTTGGAAATAAAATTGATTTGGGTTTAAATACTATTCAGGAAGTCAAGGCGCTTCTTAAGAGTAAAATATTCGTTTTACAAACCCGGAAATCATACATTTTTGGGGATGAGGCTTATGCCGTATTGCCCGGAGATTTTAGCTTTTTGATGAGACGAAATAATGTTGTTTGGGAAAATTTAATGCCAAAGTATAAATATTCCATATTTCAATACGGATCAGACTTTGTATTCGAGACATATAGAAATGAAATTTGGCCGGGTGAAGAAGCTTTTATTATTTCAATCAGTAAGGATGAAAGCGAAATTTATAGTGTGGCGTTTTTATCATTGGGAGAAAAAACAGAACGGTTAAAGTTGCTGTCAGACTAATTTTGAAATGGCTATTCATACCAAATTTATAGCGCGTAATACCGTCAACACCTTTAAAGGCAGTTTCCTTGTTCGCCCCATGGTAACTGCACTGTTGCTTGGCGGCATGGGGGAATTTCTGTCCTCTTTTGAAGCTTCCAATGCATGGGTGGGCCGGATCATACCGACTGTATTTTTTCTTCCATACACAACCGACCCGCAGGTAGCCCAGAATATCCTGAATGATATTGCGACGGCTATGATGGCCGTAGTTTCTATTGTTTTTGCCGTATTGCTTATGACCCTCACGCTTGCATCAACACAATTTTCGCCCAGGATAATGAAGGCTTTTGCCCGCGACCGTGTTACGCAAATGACTTTGGGTTTCTTTTTGGGTACGTTCCTTTTTTGCCTTGCAGGATTAGCTTCCATAAAAACAGGCCCCGTGCCTTTTTCTCCGGCTGCTACAGTTCTGTTTGCAATATTCCTGGCGTTAGTTTGTGTTGCCTGGCTGCTCTACTTCATCAGCCATATTTCAAAGGCGGTAAATGTAAATTATATAGTCCATAAGATAGCCAGGGAAACAGAATCTATTATCGATGCAACTATGCCTGATAAACGTGGATCTGTAAAACATGAAAGGTTTCATAAAGTTGAGATGAATGGCGGGCAGACCGAACTGCTGAGTGTTGTTTCCGGGTACGTCAGGTATATCGACGCGGAACATTTGTTCCTGTTAGCAAAAAAACATAATCTGAGCATCGATGTGGTCAGGCGTGTAGGGCATTTTGTACCGGAAGGAGTGCCCCTGTTACGTGTTTCAAAAACCGGGCTGTCACCTGAACTTATGAGTGAATTACGCAGTGGCTTTGACCTTGGCCCGACAAGGACGCTGGAAAACGATATTGAATTCGGTATTTTACAGATTGTTGACATTGCGCTTAAAGCAATTTCACCGGCTGTTAACGACCCCAGTACCGCCATTACCTGTATCGACCAGCTAAGTTCTATCCTGATAAGGATAGCGGCACGCGAAGACCCCCAAACAATGTTTTATTCATCGCCGGAACATCTTCACTTAGGTATTCCGTGGCTTGGTTTCGACAGGCTTGTGGAATCAGCTTTTGACCAGATCCGCCTGTACTCCCAATCTGATGTTGCCGTAAATTTGAGATTATTGCGCGCATTAAACGATATTGCATCAACTTTGCCGGAAGGCGAATCCAAAAGAAAGTTGGTACAGTTTGGAAGGTTGCTTGTTGCGGGATGTACTAAAAAGTTAGATAATGAAGTATTAAACGAAATGAAATCCAGGGTGGCAGCCCTTGAAAAATTAGTTGCAGAGCCATTGGAGCAAATTTAAAATGAAAGAATTAAACCTGAAAAAAGTATCGTCCGCGGGTATTTTAATTGCCTTGGGTATTGTATTTGGTGATCTTGGAACGTCCCCTTTATATACCTACAAAGCCATAATCGGGAAAGGCGTTATTACTGAGGAATTAATTTTAGGCAGTGTATCTGCCATTTTCTGGACACTTACTTTTCAGACAACACTCAAGTATGTGTTCATTACTATGCGCGCTGATAATAATGGCGAGGGGGGCATATTCTCGCTGTATGCACTTATAAGAAGACATGCCAAGTGGTTGCTGTGGCCTGCGATCATAGGCGGCAGTTTTATGATCGCAGATACGCTTATTACCCCTCCCATCTCAGTAACATCCGCAATAGAAGGGTTAAGGGGTGTTCAGCCCGATATTCCGATCATCCCCATTACCATATGCATTCTAGTTATCTTATTTCTTTTTCAAAGGACCGGCACAGGCAGCATAGGTAAATTTTTTGGGCCAGCCATGGTAGTTTGGTTCTCTATGATCGCAATATTAGGTTTCACAAACCTGGTAACAGACGTTTCAGTTCTTAAAGCCATTAACCCATTATATGCAATTAACCTGGTGGCACGTTATCCCGGTGGCTTTTGGGTATTAGGCGGTGTTTTTCTCTGCACAACAGGCGCAGAGGCGCTTTATGCCGATATGGGGCATGTGGGAAGGCGCAATATCCAGGTGGCGTGGATATTGATAAAGATTTCCCTGTTGCTTTGTTATTTTGGCGAAGCGGCTTTGTTGAAAAATCATATCGGCCAAACATTAAGTAGCGTTGACCCGTTTTACGATCTTGTACCACAGTGGTTTTTAATACCCAGTATAGTTATCGCCACACTTGCCACCATTATAGCTAGCCAGGCATTGATCAGCGGCACCTATACTTTGTTTAACGAGGCCATTCGCCTTAATATCTGGCCAAAGTTACGCACCGTTTTCCCGTCAGAGCTCCGTGGCCAGGTATATGTGCCAACTGTAAACTGGCTGATGATGGCAGGCTGTATTGGTATGGTGCTGTATTTTAAGGAGTCGAGCAATATGGAAGCCGCGTTTGGACTGTCGGTAACACTTACTATGCTCATGACCACGCTATTACTGGTTAACTATTTATACATAAAGAGATACCCTAAATTTTTCACATTCAGTGTACTGGCGGTATATCTGTGGATAGAAATAACTTTTTTAGTTGCCAATATGAAAAAGTTTGCGCACGGCGGGTGGCTTACTTTATTGATCGGGTTGCTTTTGATAACCATTATGTATGTATGGTTTGCCGGAAGAAAATTGAAGAATAAATTCAAGAAGTACCTGAAGCTTGACAAATATATACCCAAGCTGCAACAGTTAAGCCGCGATACTACTGTGACGAAATTTGCTACCCATGCCGTTTATTTAACTGTAGCGAATAAACCCGGTGTTATAGAACAAAGAATAGTGGAATCTATATTCTGTGAGCAACCAAAGCGCGCAGATATCTACTGGTTAGTGCATGTGGATGTGGACGACTCGCCTTATACCATGAGTTATTCGGCAAAAGTGATAGGGCCGGAAGACCTGGTTTATGTAAGGTTTAAGTTGGGGTTCAGGGTGGTGCCTCGCATCAACCTGTTTTTTAAACAAATTGTAGCGGAGATGATAGCTAACGGGGAAATAGATATCGCAAAGACCTATTGCATGATCGAGGAGCATCAGACATGCGGGGATTTCCGATTTATAGTATTGAAAAGTTTTCTGTCGTTTGAGAATGAGTTGCCATTCTGGAAGAATATTATGATGAAGGGGTATTTCATTCTCGATAAGCTCAGCCTGCCGGATACCGAGGCATTTGGATTGGATTACAATAATGTAGTTGTCGAAAAAGTGCCACTGATCGTACATCATTCAGAGAAAATAAATTTATTACGTGAAAAGGAGTATTAATGGAGGAGAGCCGCCGGGAACATAGGGCGCAGCAGTTTCTGAAACTTAATCAGAAAAGCGACAGGGGCCGGCTTAAGATTTACATTGGCATGAGTGCCGGTGTGGGTAAGAGCTACCGGATGCTCCAGGAAGCGCACGCGCTTTTGCGAAATGGCGTGAACGTAAAGATCGGGTACATTGAGACGCATGGAAGAAAAGAAACAGAAGCGCTTATTGAAGGACTACCTGTCATTCCAAGAAGGGAAGCCTTTTATAAAGGAAAAAAACTTGATGAACTGGATGTGCAGGCCATATTGCTACTACACCCGCAAATTGTCATAATTGACGAATTAGCGCATACTAATATCCCTGGCAGTAAAAATGAAAAACGATGGCAGGATGTTCTGGATATTTTAGATGCAGGTATAGATGTGGTTACAGCAATAAATATCCAGCATATTGAAAGCATAAATGAAGATGTAAAGGAAATAACCGGGGTTGAAGTAAAAGAACGTGTTCCGGATAAAATATTGCAACTGGCTGACGAGGTTGTAAATATTGATCTGACCGCAGATGAGCTAATAACGCGACTAAAGGAAGGTAAAATTTATGATCATACCAAGATACAGCAAGCGTTACAAAATTTTTTCCAGGCGGATAAGATACTGCAGCTTCGCGAATTAGCATTAAAAGAAGTTGCGGGGCAGGTTGAGCGAAAAGTGGATTACCAGATCACGGCGAAACACACCCCTTTCAAGCACGAGAGGTTTTTGGCGTGCATTTCTTCAAACTCCGAGATGGCGCAACGCATAATTAGAAAAACTGCGCGTTTGGCATCTTATTACAATAGCCAATGGTGTGTATTGTATGTTCAGACATCTAAAGAGTCGACCGATAAAATAGAGCTGGCTGCGCAAAGGCATTTAATAAATAATTTTAAGAACGCTACAGAATTAGGCGCCGAGTTGATACGCAAGAAACACGATAATGTTGCGCAGGCAATAATTGAGACCGTTGAGGAAAAAAATATAACGACCATTTGCATCGGTAAACCCCATTTAAACCTTTTTCAGATTATTTTAAGAACAGGTGTGTTCAATCAACTGCTAAAAACCCTTTCAAAAAATAACATTGACATTATAATATTATCCTGATGGCGCTTTCTGTTAAAAGAAAAATTCAGTTTGGAACTATATTCCTTTTCCTGTTGCTAATGCTAACAGGAGGAGCTGGTATTTTTTTTACAGCGACTTTGAAACAGGATGCAAAAGCAGTATTGCAGGATAATTATGAGTCGATAAGCTATTGCCACATAATGCAGCAGGAGTTGGATAGTTTATACATTGGCCGCGCAAATTCTTTCGATAAATTTGATAAAGCGCTTCAACAGCAAGAGGGTAACATTACGGAGCCGGGAGAGCATGAAGCAACGCAGGATCTGAGAGCGCATTTTCTGAAAATGAGATCCGGGGACAGTTCCCGGAGAACTTTGTTAGAGTTACAGGAGGATATTCAAAAGGTTTTGCTCCTCAATATGAATGCCATTCATAATAAAAATAACAAGGCTCAGAAAACTGCTTCTGACGCGCAGACTATTATTATTACTTTGGTTGTGGTTGTGTTTCTTATTGCGTTTACATTTTCTGTTAATTTTCCTTCAGTGGTTACCAACCCCATCGGCCAATTATCTGAAGGCATTACCGCCGTTAGTAATAAAAATTATAAGCACCGCATCCGTATTGGTAGCAAAGATGAATTTGGAGAATTGGCTAACGCTTTTAATAATATGGCCGAACGGCTAGAGTATTTTGAAAGCAGCAACCTCAATAAGCTAATGTTTGAGAAAAGTCGCGCGGAAGCAGTGATCAATAGCTTAAAAGATGCAAGTATCGGCATTGATAAGGACGACAATATCCTGTTTGCTAATTTCCAGGCTTTACAATTATTGGGAGCAAAGGCTACTGATATAGTAGGCAAGGCTGTGGACGAGATATGCAAGAGCAACGACCTCTTCAATTATTTAATTAAAAATGAATCCTCAGCCCCATTTAAAATAGTGGTGGAAAACAGGGAGAATTATTTTATTAAAGAAGTAGTGGAAGTACCACAGGGAGAAAATAAAAGCAAGGTTATTGTAATTAAGAACATCACTTCATTCAAGGAATTAGATGTTGCGAAAACGAACTTTATCGCGACAATATCACACGAATTAAAAACGCCGCTGGCTGCCTCAGATTTTAGCCTTAAGCTATTGGAGGATGAACGTATAGGCACATTATCCGCCGAGCAGAAGGAACTTATTCAAAATTTGAAACAGGACAATCAGAGGGTACTGAAAATAATCAGCGAACTGCTTAATATGTCGCAGGTTGAGGCTGGCAAATTAGAACTTGACGTTCAGCTTGTGAATCCATATTTAATTATCGACCACGCAGTCGAAACAGTTACATCTACGGCAAAGGAGAAACGTATCGAGATCAGGAAAATTCTGGATGAAGGGTTGCCCCTGATAAAAGCAGATGCTGAAAAAAGTACCTGGGTACTTAATAACTTTCTGACAAATGCTATTAAAAATTCCAATGAAGGGACAATAATCACCGTATCTGCAAAATATACCGGCGGGACTGTTCAGTTTTCGGTGGAGGACAGTGGGCCGGGTATAGCGCAGGAATATTTGCCCCGGATATTTGAACGTTATTTTAAAGTCCCCGGTTCCAAAACTAAAGGCACAGGGTTGGGTTTAGGCATTTCAAAAGAATTTATAGAAGCCCAAAAAGGGAGAATATGGGTAAATAGTGAGATAGGTAAAGGGTCTATGTTTAGCTTTTCTCTGCCGGTATAGCTAAGGTATTAATCAAATGTAATTTGCAACTGGAAAATATAAAACGGCTTTGTTTTGAAATTGTTTTGAAATGATAAAAATAATAAAGGGTTTCAAATCAATGAAACCCTTTACTGTCTTAAGCTCCCCCTCCTGAGCTATTATCGAACCATTTTATTGAAGATTTGAAGAAAATCTATGAATTAAAGCCCTTTTTGGATGCAATTGCAATATAGGCATTCGAATATAAATCATAGTAATGGTATCGTATTTAGCAAATTTCCCTCCCTTTCCCTTATAGAACTATATAAACGAATGAAGTTACACAGGGTAGTAATAGACTTAAATATACCTAATGAGTTGATGTAGAGAGCCGGAGGTCGATAAAAGGATAAGTTTTAAAAGTAGAGGCTATTGCATAGCGATAACGAACAACGTAACATAAGCCATTTAATAAGAAACATATTAATGTTGGAGAACTTAGAGGTCCTATAAAAAAGAAAGAAAGACACACATCAAATTTTGAAGTCATTTAATAAAGTCAGCTCGATGAATGTAAACAGTCCATGTGAGAGATATGAGATATACCAATAAAGGAAATTAAACGGCATTGTCATTATAGCCTGAAATTGCATTTATAAGAATTTATGTTACAGATGTCGCATATAGGGTTGTATATACTTAATAATAAGCAATTAGGATGAACGTAGGTTCTTTCTGTCAGAGATGTCGGATGTCCTATAAAAAAAGAAATGAAACGGTTTTGGAAACTCAATATGGCAAATTGCCGAGTTGAAGAATACAACTCTGAGAAGGTGGGTAAATATTTTCGGGAATTTTTCGAGGGGGATAAGTCTATAGTTGAATAATAAAATATTATAATCTCATTGTTGGACATTCTAAGATATTATACTATTTTTAATTCGTTAAATCAAAGTACATGCAAACGAATGTCTTTTTTTCCATTGGCTATGGGAATCGCAATAAAGAAGATTTTATTTTTTTATTAAAAAATTACCAAATATCAATTATAGTAGATGTTCGGTCTTATCCTTTGTCTCGATTGGAAAACCTTTACAGGTAGTAAGTATGTAACCAATTCCAAGATCAACTACATTATCAGGGATCAATTCGGACAGGATTACAAGCTCCATTTTATAGATTTTTACAGCACGTCTGGTATAAAGTGTAGTCCGAAATGGGAGTATCAACAGTTATAAATTATCTGCGAAAAGAAAGTGTCGCAATGGCTTTTTACTGTTGTTTTTTTGCATTATAAAAGTTGATAAATAGGGGTTTTTATTTTTTGCTTTTTAGAAATACAACTTGCCAACTTTTCGGCGTAAAAATGATATTTTTGAGCAAAGGACACTACGCTTGTGATTAAGCCCTTTTATAAATACCCAATTCTTAGCCACATGCGATTTATCGCGTCAGTATTCTTTTGTTTTATGTCGATGCCTGTAATTGGGCAAACAAAAATCCAAAGACAGCTTTCTAAAGAAATAGACAGTGTTACGATCAAAGGATTTGTTGTTGCTGGTACTGTTTTACCTCTTTCCTCTGTTAGTGGTACGTACATATTCTCTGGCAAAAAAACAGAACAGATAAATCTCGCAAAGACCGATGCAAATTTTGCTGACAAAACCGGCAGGCAGGTATTCGCAAAAATACCCGGAGTATTTGTTTACGATATGGATGGATCGGGAAACCAGATAAATATTGCCTCAAGAGGGTTGGACCCGCATCGCGGATGGGAGTTTAATATCCGTAAGGATGGAATTATTACCAATTCAGACATGTATGGCTACCCGGCCAGCCATTACAGCATGCCTTTGGAAAGCATAGCGTATATTGAGCTTGTAAGGGGTACTGGCTCACTCCAATATGGTGCGCAGTTTGGAGGTATGTTAAATTACATTTCCAAAACGGGCGATACGGCAAAACCATTGGGATTTGAGAGCATTAATACAATAGGGTCTTTTAATTTATTAAGCTCATATAATGCAATTGGCGGCAAGGTAGGAAGGTGGAGATATTATGCCTACCTGTACAGAAAATCAAGGGATGGGTATCGTGACGACGAACATACTAATTCCGGCGCTGAGGATGTTGCATTAACGTATGAGCCAAACAAATACTTCTCATTAAAGGCAGAGTGGGCACACTCAAAGTATTTATATAAAATTCCAGGGGCGCTAAACGATAGCATGTTTCATGCTGATCCAACCCAAGCCACACGAACAAGAAATTACTTTAGCCCTGATATTCATGTTCCTTCAATTGTGATAAACTGCCAGCTTGCAGTGAAAACAAAAGTCCAGTTAACTTCATCTGCCGTATTGGGAAGCAGAAACAGCGTTATGTTTGACAAGCCCACTAATGTAAGCGATACGATCAATTTAGCTACAAAGGATTATAACAATAGACAGGTTGATATTGACCGTTTTCACAGCTACACCTCAGAATTACGAATATTGCAGCAATACTATCTCGGAAGACAAACACATTTTCTCATAGTAGGGGCACAGTATATGAATAATGACTTACATAGAACCCAATTAGGAAAGGGCACGACCGGAAGTAATTATAATTTGACTTTGGTTGATCCCGTTTATGGGCGGGATTTACATTTTCAAACCGAAAATATCGCCCTGTTTAGTGAAAACAGCTTTCACGTTTTGCAGAAACTTTTTTTGAATGCGGGTATTAGGATGGAAATAGGACAAACGAATATGAGCGGTAAAATAAGTTACTATCCCCAAAACAATATTCCTGTAAAACTTAGTCACACCTACCCTTTATTTGGAGCGAACTTTGATTATCAGTTTACGCAGACGAAAAGTATTTATGGGGGCATTTCGCAGCAATATCGTTCTATGGCGTTTAAAGACTTAATCCCTTCCTCATTATATGAAAAAGTTGACCCTAACATTAAAGATGCCAGAGGATATACCATAGAATTGGGAACGAGGGGTAAATGGAACTTTCTAAGGTGGGACATTACCAGCTTTCTACAGGAATATGACAATCGCTTCGGTACACTTTCCCAAACGGACGACACGGGTGCTTTTTATACCTATCGTACAAATATTGGTAATTCAATTACGCCTGGTGTCGAAATTTTTATACAAGGCGATTGGCAATTGGGAAAAAAGATTGGTTTGTCGGTCTTTACCTCAACAGCATACATGCAGGCCAGATATAAACAAGCAATGGTAAAATTGGGAAACAAGAATCTCAGCGTGGACGGTAACCATGTGGAAAGTGCGCCTGATTTAATCTCACGAAATGGAATTACGGTTCGTTTTTGGCGAATAAGCATATCGGGGTTATACAGCTATGTTACCGAAACATATGCTGATGCGCTAAATACTGTTGTTCCACCAGCCACGGGGGCCGTGGGCGTTGTACCCGCATATGGATTGCTTGATATTAATTCAACATGTCACCTGACAAAAAATCTTGAATTTAGGCTGAACATCAATAATGTCGCTGATAAACACTATTTCACCAAGCGGCCATCATTTTATCCTGGTCCGGGTATCTGGCCATCAGACGGTCGCTCTATTAGTTGTTCTCTCGACGTTAAACTGTAAACTATATTTTGAACATGTTATAGACATTGAGTTACTAACTCCAAAAATTTATTGGGATCAATTTGGACAGGATTACAAGCTCCATTTTATTGATTTCTACGTTACATCAGTAAAAGGGTGCCAGAAATGGGAGTATTAGCGATTATAGTCAGTAATGTCCCACTACCGTGAAATTTATCAAATAAAACGCCTTTGTTTTGAAATTGTTTTGAAATGATAAAAACAGTAAAGGGTTTCAATTTCTTGAAACCCTTTACTGTCTTCTGCTCCCCCTCCCCGACTTGAACGGGGGACCCCATGATTAACAGTCATGTGCTCTAACCAACTGAGCTAAGGAGGATTGTTTTTGGGACTGCAAAAATAATCAGTTTATCGTTTTGGCAAAATTTTTCTTGCTTAAGTGCACAAATATTTTGTGGAATATATTAAGCGGGTGTATATAATAAAATCAGGAGGTGGTTTATCGTAATAGATGTACGTCACCCTTCATGTATCCCGGATTGCCAAACCTGTCGGTGTAGCTTATGTGCCAGTAATAAGTGCCTATATCGGCCTGTTTCTTGTTATATGTGCCATTCCAACCCACTTCCAGGTTGGTGGTGTAGTAAACTTCCTCGCCCCAACGGTTGTAAACACGGAAATAGTTGAGGCTTTTGTAGCCAATTGTGTACGGCCGGAAAACATCGTTGATGCCATCTCCGTTAGGGGTAAAGGCATTGGGCACAACAAATGCTGCCTGGTTAACAACTGTCACCGTTACTGTATCATCGCCCTGGCAGCCGTAAGGGCTGGTTACATGAAGGTAATAGGTAAATTTGCCTGTGTCCGGGAAGAAACCCACCGGATCATAGGTAATAGTATCGCTGAGGTATATAGAAGGTGTCCATAGATATTGAGTTCCTCCCGTAGCCTGGAACTGGATGCGCTCCTCTTTTACAATAAAGGTATCATTACCGGCAAATGGCGTAAAATTATCTATGAATACCTGGCGTGTAGCCGTATCCGTACAATTCTTGAAATTTTTTGAAATAAGGATAACATTATAGATACCGCCTTTCAAAAACATATGTTCCGGGTTTTGAGCAAAAGAGCTGTCGCCGTCCCCAAACAGCCATTTCCAGTAGGTGATCGGTTTTATGGTAGCGCTGGATTGGTCAATGAATCTGAGCGTTGCGCCTGGACATAAATTACCGCTATCGATAAATGCCGCATGGAACTTAGGGTAGATCTTTACAAGTCGTGTTATGCTGTCGGGACAGGTCGAGCCTGGATTAACTATCAATTTCACTGCGAAGGTGCCCGTGTCGGGATATATAAAATCGGGTTCGAACGCGGTTGATGAATCGGCATCACCCGGCAGGCCAAAATCCCAATGGTAAGAGAATCCGCCGGAACTGTTGTTCACGAAGTGTACACCAAAATCCTCGCAATTCACAATGTAGGTGTTAGGGTCGGTAGAGAATTGGGGGATATCTGCCACTACCACTTTGGTGCAGCTGGTTACCACAAACTGGAATTCCCTGATAACAGTGTTGATAGGGATACCATCGCGGTATTCAGTACAATAAACGGTGACAAGGAAACGGCCTATTGTATTGGGTGTACCTGAAATAACACCCGTCCGGGGATCGATCTGTATTTGAGGGAAACCGGGCATAGGGTGTTGAGAACTATAGCCACTATTATAAAAAACCGTATCAAATGGGGGGAAAGTAGAATATTTAGGTTGGTCAGGTGGAAATGGCTTGATGTTATTTTCATCAGCGCCAACTAAGCCCTGCATGAAACCATAGACCAGCGAGTCGCCGTCTGCATCAAAGGCAGAATGGTCATAGAAAAGGGGGTTATTCATGCAAATGATCTGCGGCGGATAGTTTTTAAAAACTGCGCTTGTATTATGCAAAGGGTAAGCAGGTATGTAACAGAAATACAGCGATCCCGTGTTGCCCGGTTTTTGAATATTATTTACCGATGCATTGCGGCAACAGCGTGCATAGTCGATTATATACCCAGAACTGTTAGGTGGTAAGGCGTAGGTCGCAATAAACGTTTTTTTGGTAAGACAGGTTGGCGGAACATTACTGACACAGGCATTACTGAAATTGGTAGGCACCTGTTCTGCCCGTGTAAAAGAAACAGAGTCTGCGCCCCTGAACTTAAATGGGAAGGCCGCTTCCCAAGCTCCCAGGAAGGCCGGGTTATCCTGGGCAATGGCTTCGGGTTGCCCATTCTGGCAATCCTCATATATCACCAACGTGATCTGGTATTTAGGCCATAATATAAGCGGAGAAAAAGAAACGATCGAATCGCCAAGGTATTTATACGTCATCTCGCCACCAACTATATGCGAAGCTTCTGCTTTGTGTATGCAAAGCGATGAAAGCAAAACTAATATGGCGATAAGTTTTTTCGTCATAGGGCTGTGCGGTGTTCATTGCAGTATGCAGCAAATTCACTTAGATCGCCTACCAGTTTTTCCGGTGTTTCCAGCATACTCATGTGACCGCAATTATTATAAAAAGTTACAAAATTAATACCAGACTGAGCACATTGCCCCAATATTTTTTTATATGATATAACATTATCATCCATCCCAACGATCCACTGTATAGGTATAGACGTATTTTTCAGCCAAAACCTTTGGTCTTCACGCACGATCATAGCCCCGGTGTAGTTAATGATACTCTCATCTGCAACCTCCATCGTCAATTCTATCTGTTCCTCTATTGTTCCTTGGTTCGCCTGCTTAAAAGTGGGTGAGAAAAGGTTGGCGACCATTTGCCTTACAAACGCATTTTTACCTCCGTTTCGTATAAGCTCAATTGTTTTTAATCTGTTTATGACTTTTTCCTCATCATCAGCCGCCGCAGTGGAATGCACTAAGGATACCCCTGATGTTTTGCCGGGGTATTTTGCTGCAAATGCCAATGCTACATAGCCACCCATAGAATGGCCGGCAACCACAGTTTTAGTGATCTTTTCGTGGGCCATTATCTCGGCAACACAATCAGCCATTTGGACTAAAGTAGTCTCTTTATCCAGCACGCTGTCGCCGCTGCCGGGGAGGTCGGGAATGATCAGGGTAAATTCGTTTGCGAGGTCGTGCCATACATTACGCCAAACCTGGTTGCATTCCGGGAAGCCGTGTAATAACACCAAAACGGGGCCGCTACCCATTTTGCGGTAGAAAACAACAGAAGATACAGATGTGCTTATCTCAGGCATAGAGCTGTTTTGTGGCTTTACTGTTTTTATAGATCATGCCATAAACAAACAGCAACGCAAGGAATAACGGAGCCAGCTGTAGCAGCGCAAGACATTGTACTTTTATTATATGTAAAATTAAGGAAATAAACAACAATATCATGGCTATTAGGGCATACTTGGCCTTGCCTTTAGACCTGAAGAAAACAAGCATCAGATTGGTAGGCAGGCACCACAGCAGGTTATAGTTGTTGCTGCAGCCCTGGTGGTCTGTACCAAACCACATGATGAGCATGATGATACCCAGCAGACCTGTGATAGCAAGCAGCAGCGTACTCATAACTTTTCCCAGGATGCGTAAGCGCGGCACGGAAAGACCAATTATGGTAAGAAGCGCAACTATGCAGGTCAAAACAAACGGCTGATCAACACCGGTTGGCAGCACCGGGCCTCCGGCCAGGAGCAACTGGGGTGGGGTGGCAATATTCTTTTCATCTATCTTGGCGCCCTTGATCCCATCGCGCAAGTAATCAGGCAGGAACATGATATCGGTATTGCTCATTACTTTATCTATCCGACTGCCGAGTAAAAGGTTGCAGCCAAGCCGTGTCCAGTGATCACGGTAAAAGTATTGGTTCATAATGTCTCGGAAGGTGAGCTTAGAATCTTCCGGTATTGCCCTGCCGAAGCTGAACCTGTTGCCAAACGACTTAGGGAATACATCCCGGAGACGAGTAGCGCAATTGTCGAAAAAGAAGTCGTATTTGTAGTATTTGTTTCGAGGCTCGGCATTCCAGTTTAGGAATTCGTACATGGCTTGCTTTTGTGGCCCATCAAGTATAAGTTCTTGCTCTTCAACGCTGCGTTTTGCTATCACATACTCGGGCATGAAGCCTTCGAACTCAGCTACAGATATATAATAGAGCAACTTGCCACGCATGAATTGTAGCTCAAACCCTTCACCAAATTCGAAAGTGCCATATCCATAAACAAGGTCCAGGTGATTGGCGCTATCTATGATCCGGATCGCTGTGTGCCCGAAGACCTCCCATATCTCGTTATGGCCGGGGCCACAGGTAAGCAGGCTGATGCGAAGGTGGCTGGTATCGGCAGGTGGGGCAGTGTTGATGCTTGCGGTGTCTTGCTGTGCATATAAAACCCGCGATATGCAAACCAATAAGAGGAGAACGAGTAATTTCCGAAACATGGCACAAAATAACGAAAGGCTGCCTTACTAAGACAGCCTTTACAATAAATTATTGATATATCCATTATCCCTCCTTACTGCCCGAAACCATAGCGCCTATGTACTCGCGGTTCAGGCGGGCAATGTTTTCCAGGGAAATGCCTTTAGGGCATTCAGCCTCGCAGGCGCCTATGTTGGTACAGCTGCCGAAGCCCTCTGTGTCCATTTGTTTGATCATATTCACCGCGCGGGTCTTGCGCTCAGGCTCGCCCTGTGGCAACAATGCCAGGTGAGAGACCTTTGCAGACAGGAACAGCATAGCAGATGCATTAGGACAAGCTGCAACACATGCACCGCAGCCAATACAAGTTGCCGCAGCAAAAGCCTCATCGGCTTTTTGCTTTTCTATGGGCAGCGCATTTGCATCTACAGCATTACCCGTGTTCACCGATATATAACCACCGGCAGCTATGATGCGGTCGAAAGAAGTGCGGTCGACTACCAGGTCTTTGATGACCGGGAAGGCGCTGGCGCGCCACGGCTCTACAACAATGGTATCACCATCCTTATACTCGCGCATATGCAGCTGGCAGGTAGTGGTCTCGTGCCATGGGCCATGTGCGCGGCCATTTATGTACATACTGCACATACCGCAGATACCCTCGCGGCAGTCATGGTCGAAAGCGATAGGCTCTTTACCTTCAGCCACCAACTGCTCATTAAGCACGTCAAACATCTCAAGGAATGACATCTCCGAAGAAATGTTCTTCACCTGGAAGGTTTCAAAACTGCCTTTTGCTTTGTTGTTTTTCTGACGCCAAACTTTCAACGTCAAATTCATGTTGTAATGTTGCATTGACTAATTGCATTTTAAGGAGTATTCCATAAAGAATCCTGCCTGTTAACATTAAAATCTTCTAATTTTCTTAGTGTTATTTGCTTACTCTTTATTCTTTTGTTTAGATAAACCGCACAATTTGATACTTCGAGTATGTGAGATTCTCCCGTTAGGTAATTTATATCTTTAAAACATTTTCCTTCATACGTTTTGATCTTTTCACAATATTCTAAGTCATGGTAAGAATCTTTAGTTGCTCTAATTAATATCCAATGGCCGTTTTGATATCTAAATTTATTGTCTAGTTTCCATCTCCATGAAGTCCCTCCGAAATGTTTAATAACAAGAGTGTTGCTACTAAATTCTACAGATAAAAATGGGTCTCCATGTGCTCCGGCACAATTCAGACAAAGAACGGACGAATCACAACTTCCGGTTACGATAAATCCATTTTTTGTCCCCTCCAGGATAACCAGTGACCTAGACTCGTCTGTCACTATTTTTTCTGAAAGGGAATCAATGATTACAATAGCATAGTCTTTAATACCATCTCTATTATAATCGCCGACAGCTTTAGTTAAAACTATCCACCCTTTTGGCACAAAAGACTTAATTGTTTTTCCATGTACAGGTATCTTTTTTGATAAAATACTTTGTCCACTGGCCCCAATATTCAAAGAACTTAGGATTACTATAATAATCCACTTTTTCATATTATTTATAACTCCGCGCACTCGGGTGAACAACTTCGTAATCCAAACTCTCCTTATGCAGTTCAAACTGGCTCTCTCCTTTATACTCCCAAGCAGCTACATACATGTATTTCTCATCGTCGCGCAGTGCTTCGCCATCCTCGGTCTGGTATTCCTCGCGGAAGTGGCCGCCGCAGCTTTCGTTGCGCTGCAGCGCATCCATGCACATCAGTTCGCCCAGCTCTATAAAGTCGGCAACGCGCCCTGCTTTGTCTAGCTCGGGGTTGTATTCATTTATCTCTCCCGGTATGCGCACATTGCTCCAGAACTCTTTGCGCAGTGCCTGTATCTCTGTTATAGCTTCTGCCAGTCCTTTTGCGTTACGGCCCATGCCGCACTTGTCCCACATTATCTTGCCCAGGCGCTTGTGGAAGCTCTCTACACTTTCCTTGCCCTTAATATTCATCAGGCGGTTAATGCGGTCTGATACTTCTTTTTCTGCCGCTACAAATGCAGGGTGGTCAGTTGGTATTGCCTTGGTGCGTATGTCATCAGCAAGGTTATTGCCGAGTGTGTATGGTATTACAAAGTAACCATCAGCCAGCCCCTGCATAAGTGCAGATGCACCCAGGCGATTGGCGCCGTGGTCGCTGAAATTGGCTTCGCCCAATGCATACAATCCCGGTACAGTCGTCATCAGTTCATAATCAACCCACAGGCCACCCATTGTATAGTGCACCGCAGGGTAGATACGCATTGGCACTTCGTACGGGTTTTCGCCGGTTATCTTGGCATACATGTCAAACAGGTTGCCATATTTTTCTTTCACTACATCCATGCCCAGCGCGCGAACTTCTGCATCGTTTGCATGCTCTTTACCTTGCTTACGTGCTTCCACTTTTCCATAACGCATGATGGCTGAAGAGAAGTCCAGGTAAACTGCCATTTTAGAAGAGCCTACACCATAGCCTGCATCGCAACGCTCTTTAGCTGCACGGCTGGCCACGTCGCGTGGCACCAGGTTGCCAAAGGCAGGGTAGCGGCGCTCCAGGTAGTAGTCGCGCTCCTCTTCCGGTATGTCTGTTGGTTTCCTGCTATCACCTTGTTTTTTAGGCACCCATATACGGCCGTCGTTACGCAGTGACTCTGACATCAGCGTCAGCTTAGACTGGTGGTCACCGCTAACGGGGATACAGGTAGGGTGAATTTGAGTGAAGCATGGGTTACCGAAGAATGCGCCTTGTTTATGTGCTTTCCATGCTGCGGTAACGTTACTGCCCATGGCATTGGTAGAAAGGTAGAATACGTTGCCGTAGCCACCTGTACATAACAATACTGCGTGTCCAAAGTGGCGCTCCAGTTCACCGGTTACCAGGTTACGGGCAATGATGCCGCGCGCCTTGCCATCTATCTTCACAACTTCCAGCATCTCGTGGCGGGAATACATTTCCACTGTGCCGAGTGCTATCTGGCGCTCCAGGCCCTGGTAAGCACCTATCAATAACTGCTGGCCTGTCTGGCCTGCAGCATAGAACGTGCGTTGCACCTGCGTGCCACCGAATGAACGGTTACTGAGCAACCCACCATATTCACGCGCAAAGGGCACCCCCTGTGCCACGCACTGGTCTATGATGTTGGCGCTCACCTCCGCAAGGCGGTGTACGTTGCCTTCGCGGGCGCGGTAGTCGCCACCTTTTATGGTATCGTAGAAAAGGCGGTAAGTGCTATCGCCGTCGTTCTGGTAATTCTTTGCTGCGTTTATACCTCCCTGTGCGGCAATAGAGTGTGCGCGGCGCGGGCTGTCCTGGAAGCAGAATGCTTTTACTTTGTAACCCATCTCGCCAAGCGATGCAGCAGCAGAAGCGCCCGCAAGGCCGGTGCCCACCACTATAATTTCTAGCGACCGTTTGTTAGCCGGGTTCACCAGTTTACATTTAGACTTATAATCTGTCCACTTTTTGTCTAACGGACCGGCAGGTATTTTTGAATTAAGTGCCATATGCTTGATACTGGATGCTTGTTACTGGATACTTGATATTTTGATGCTGGATTATTTTTGGGTATTCACTGCTTACTTTTAACCTACTCCAGCCAATGCATGTAAAATGCTATTGGCATCATTGCAAAAATGAAGGGTACTATAATTGAAAATGCAACGCCTACAAATTTGATGATCCCCTTGTAACGGTGAGTGCCTAGGCCCATGGTCTGTAACGCGCTGTAGAAGCCATGCACCAGGTGCCATCCTAAAGAGATACAACCAAAGATGTACACGATAACCACCCATGTTACCTGGAACTCTTCCTTCATCATATCATACAGCTTCAGCTCGCCGCCGCCGGTAAGCATTGAGTAGCGGTTAGGCGCCCAGAATTTAAAAAGGTGCATTACCAGGAACAGCAGGATAAGCGTGCCCAGCAGTGCCATAGAGCGGCTGTACCACGCACTCGTTTTGTTGCCTGCAGATACGGCATAGCGCTCAGGTCTTCTCGCCCTGTTCTTTGCCCACAGCATCAGACCCTGAATTACGTGGATGATCAGAAAGGCAAACAAGCCAAGCTCTATCGTGCGGATAACAAAGTTCGTACCCATAAAGTGGGCTGCCTCGTCAAAGCGCACACCGCCATCGTTGTAGAATATCTGTGCGTTTATATAGCAGTGTACTAAAAGAAACAGAATGAGGAAGATCCCGGTAAGGGACATTTGTAACTTCTTACCAATGGACGTGCTGAAATAATCTTTCCAGTTCATATGATCCGGCTGTATTTAATGTATTTTGTATTAGGAATGGCTGCAAAGATACTACGCTAAAAATTAAATCCTAAATCACTTACTCACCATCATTGTGAATAAGTCTCAGTTTAAAGAATAATTTATAGGTATATAAGTGGCAGCCAGCCTTGTTCAATATTTAACAATAAATATTACTTCTGTGAGTTAATATTGGTATGGCTAACCGCCTTTAACGGTTTGGTATTTTATTATATTTGCTAATTCCAACATTCACGCATGGCATTACTCACAATTTTACTACAAGCTGCCACTACTGCGCAGCCGGCTGTTACCGATAGTCTTACCAATATGGCACAGCCGGATGCCATAGCATCTACCGAGAAGATATCGCTCATCAATTTATTGCAGGAGGGTGGTGCGCTCATGATACCGCTGCTTATCTGCTCCCTGGTATTGGTGTATGTATTCGTAGAGCGGTTTTTGGCTATACGTAAGGCAACCGTCACAGATCCATCGTTCATGGGGCGTATAAAAGACCAGGTGGACGGCGGCAATGTTGCTGCTGCAATAGCCGCCTGCAAAACGGCCAACAACGCATTGTCCCGTGTTATAGAGAAAGGCCTGAGCAGGGTAGGCAAGCCTATCGAGCAGATCGAGAAATCTATGGAGAACACAGGCAAGCTGGAAGTGTATAAGCTGGAAAAGAACCTTTCTATCCTCACCACTATTGCAGGTATAGCCCCAATGCTGGGCTTCCTGGGCACTATTGCCGGTATGATCATCCTGTTCTTTAATGTGCAGCACCAGGGGTTTGATATCAACTCCATTGCAGGTGGTATCTATACCAAGATGGTCACCTCGGCCACGGGCCTCATCATAGGCCTTTTGGCATATGTGGGTTATACGTATCTCAATGCACAGATCAATAAGCAAGTGAACCGCATCGAGTCTGCATCGGTTGAATTTTTAGATTTCGTACAGGATATCAAACAATAGATTAGGCAGATGAATATAAAAAGACGTGTACTTCACGACCCCCAGGGGCACTCATCAGCGCTGAACGATATCCTGTTCATCCTGCTGCTGTTCTTCCTCATCATATCCACTTTGGCTAACCCCAACGTTATCAAGCTGTCCATACCCAAGGCAAAGAGCGATACAAAGGCAAAGCAAACGGTTGTAGTATCTATCAACGATCAGCAGCAGTTCTTCATAGGCACCAATTCTGTGCCTGTCGATTCTTTAAAGCCATGGATATCCAGGGCAATAGCAAAATCGGGAGATGCCGAACCTACAGTTGTTATCAACGCAGATAAGATGGCCAATGCTGATGGTATAGTAGCCGTAATGCGTGCTGCACATGAATTGAATGTGCGCACGGTGCTGGCTGTGGATAATAACAGCAGGTAGGCATTTGATTTTATGTTGACACCGACTGAAAATGGAATTTAATAAGCTTGTAAAAGATCGGCTATGTGTTGTGTTAGACAAATACAATTACCAGCTCAGCGATGAGAGAAAAAATGTACTTTGTTTTGAATCACCCACACTTCAAATTAGGTTCATTTTTGACGAACGGGACCTTTCTTTGTTGGTTCAACTCGTTGCTCCGAAGAATATTATTATTTCTTTGACGGACTATTTAATAAAAAATGCATTGGGGTTAGATTTAAAATTACAAAAAGTGACACAGGAAGTCTTTTTCCGCCGTTGCAGGTCTTATTTTCTGACCTGCAACACATCAGGGAACTGAAGATGAAATTAAGCCCCCCCCCTGGTTTAAGTCTTCAGACTTAAATCCCAAATAAAAGCAGGTCTCCGACCGGTAAAGTTTGCAATCAGTTCCATCTGGCTCAATAAACGTCCGTTTTTCCGCCGTTGCAGGTCTTATTTTCTGACCTGCAACACATCAGGGAACTGAAGATGAAATTAAGAACCAACCATCCTATAATAAACAAGCGTCCCGCTTGCGAATTAATTGCACACAATACAATTCCATTAATTCAGCAAATTCAAGTTCAGTCAACGCGTTACAAAAATAAATCTTGATCTCTGTAACCCGTACCCATAGTGGGTTTCAAAAAGTCAAAATACCATCATGGTACTGTTACTGTACCATCATGCAAAATAGATTTGGAGGCCGCTATATTCATTTCGTAACTTTACTTCATACCCGCTAAAATACCGGGTAAGCTCTTTGAAAGACTGTATCTTGAAATTCCGCTGCCTGCCCCGCCTTGGCGGGGGCACTCGCAGAGTTCGCCGGATAGGGGTGGTCATGCTCCAAATAACCGGAAAGGCAGGGTATAAAATATACCTGAACAAGGGTATAATTATACCTAAACAGGGTATAAATATACCTTTAGGGGTATAATTATACCCTTTATACCTTTATGCCTGGTGATAAAACGCATAAAATAAGCCAGTGGGGGATTTCGCCACATTTAATAAAAAATATGTACCCAAAACAAGCCTATCCCCAAAATTATACCTTTGCTCCCTCAAACCGCATGCCTTACCACATATGCCGTTTGCGGACGAATCATACACATGGCACATTTCTATTAATTCTTTTAATTCAGTAAATTCGAGTTCAGACTATGCCCGGCCTTATCCTCCTTATAGTAGCAATAGTTGCAGGTATGATTATCTATCGCGACTGGAAGCGGCGTTTCCCGGTCTATAAACTGCCGTCTGATTTCAAAACATTGCTGCTGGAAAATGTAGACTTCTATAAAGATCTGGATGACAATATGCGTACCGCTTTCGAACTCCGCGTCGAGGATTTTCTGAAGAACACCACCATAAAAGGCGTAGACACAGAGGTGGATGACCTGGATAAGATACTAATTGCCTCAGGAGCAATTATTCTTATCTTCTCTTTCCCCAAATGGCGCTACAACAATATTTCAGAGGTATTGGTGTACAAAGGCGCTTTCAACCGCGACTTTGTAACCGGCGCACCTGATGCCAATATACAGGGCCTTGTAGGCGAGGGGCCAATGAACGGCAGAATGCTGCTCTCAAGGGCTGCAATTCGCGAGGCCTTCAAAAAAACGGAGGGGCGCAATACCATAATACACGAATTTGCACACCTGGTAGATAAGGCAGACGGTTCTATTGATGGTATACCCGAGTATATGCTTACACGCCCCGAAGTGCTGCCATGGGCACAGAAAGTGCACGAAAGCATACAGGTAATGCACAGGGGAGGCCACGATGATATTAACTATTACGGTGCAACCAACCCTGCCGAATTCTTTGCCGTGGTATCGGAGTATTTCTTCGAGCAGCCCGATAAGCTAAAGGGCAGGCATCCGCAACTATACAGTATGCTTGATGAGATATTTCGTAAACCATGACCTGGACCAGATTAGCCAATTTGCCTATCTTTGTTATTACTTTTTACTTATAAAATTTATCTATGCGTCACACTGAAGGCTATGTAAACCATGAAATAGAACACGGTATTGCTACCATCGAATTTTTTCATCCATCCAGTAATTCATTGCCCGCAGCTATCCTTGCAGATCTGGCAAAGACGATAAATGACATTGGCACGGACAATCGTGTTAAGGTGATCGTATTGCGCAGTGCAGGTGAAAAAGCCTTTTGTGCGGGTGCATCATTCGATGAATTGATGGCGATAACAAATGAGGCAGAAGGCAAAAAGTTCTTCAGCGGCTTTGCAAATGTCATCAACGCCATGCGCAAATGCCACAAGCTCATCATAGGCCGTGTACAGGGTAAGGCTGTTGGTGGTGGTGTAGGACTTGTGGCCGCAACAGATTATGCAATTGCTACAGAAGATGCATCGGTCAAGTTGAGTGAACTGGCCGTTGGTATCGGGCCTTTTGTTGTTGGGCCTGCAGTTGAGCGCAAAGTAGGCTTGTCAAGCTTTTCGGCTCTTGCTATAGATGCTACTGAATGGCGTTCAGCCGAATGGGCTAAACGACATGGGTTATATACCGAAATGCATAAAACGATACAAGAGGTTGATGATAGCGTCGCGCGCTTGGCTGAGCGCTTGGCGCACAGCAGTCCCGAGGCTATGGCTCAGTTAAAGAAAATATTCTGGCATGGAACAGAGCATTGGGATACTATATTGTCTGATCGTGCGGCTATAAGCGGTAAGTTGGTGCTCAGCGATTTCACCCGCAACGCCATCAACAAATTCAAGGCAAAGGCCGCGAAATAGTTTAGATTATTTCCTGGCTATCTTTTTGCAACACAGCAACGAACATGCTGTCGGCTCCAATGGCTATGCCGTTAATAAGTTGTGATGTGATCAGCTGCAGGCCTGTTTGCTTTATTAAATGATCCACGACATCTTCATTTTCCTCTCTGAAAACAGAACAGGTGATATAAATAAGCCTGCCGCCGGGTTTCAGATACCCGCTGACATTGGTGGCAATTTGTTTTTCCAGGGAGGAGAATTCTTTTACTTTTTCAGGTTTGAAAAAGTATAATTGTTCAGGTGTACGTGCCCATGTGCCCGAACCGCTGCACGGTGCATCGCAGATAATGTTGTCGAATTGTGTAGCACCTATTGTTTTAGTAAGCTGTTCGCTGTTGGCTACGTCAACAACATGAGCCGTAGGTAGTTTGTGTCCGTATTGTTTGAAGCGTTGTTTCAGGTTATGAAGTATACTATCCCTTCTGTCGCTGACGGTGAGCTGGGTGGTTGGTTCAATGTCTTTTAACAACAGAGATTTTCCGCCTGCCCCAGAGCAGCAATCATACCATGATTGATTTTTAACCGGTGCAAAAAAAGTACCGGTTTGTTGTGATGAAGCATCCTGCACGGCATAGCTATCTTCCGGCAATAGTGCGTCTATCTTAGCGCCATTGGGCAGGGAGAGGCATGAAGGAGTGATGAAAGAGTAGGGGATGTGTTCATTGTCAAGCAGCCGGAGTAGTTTGTCTTTTTCTTTGCGGATGCGGATAAATAGGTTGGGTTGCGCAAGCATTGATTTTAACCAGTCTTCTTTCACAATGCCCTGCGAAAAGATAATATCTGGCGTAAACAGGCGACTAATGTCGAACTCGAATTTATTTTCAGTCATCCAACCGGATAAAGCAAAATCAGCTGCCTTTTTCGGTTCTTTCGTAAAGTCGTTTGCCAGCTTGTCCAACCATTCCTCATTGTTATATCCTTTGGCGCAACGGTAAAAACTATATGTCAGTGCTGAGATCATTTTCCTATCCCTGCTGCCTAGAATAGGGTGTTGTTTGAAATAATTTTTAAGAAAATGCACAAGCGGCAGGGAGCCGTCGTATGAGGCTCTAATAGTATTTAAGTGCTGGTTAATATACCGCATGCGGCTAAATTAGTGGATTAATGTTGAAGCTGACATTTTTGTGCTGGCTTCTCAAATATTTGCAACGGATTTAGCAGGCGTATGATCAAATGATAATGTGTAATATTAATAATGGCGATAATTGGCGCCATTATTCATTTCTGATTACAACGATCTCTTTATATATGTAGGGCTGAGGAAGCAGGTTTTCATACCGCTATGATCGGTACTTTCGGCGGTTTGCTGTGTAAGTGGTTATAGGGCAGATGTGCTTATTTGTAGTTCTTATTGAATGTACCAATTACTTCGCCCCAGGCCAGAATGTGGCCTTCCATCACTTTTTCAAGGGCCGCCCTATCGCTGCTTTTGCCGATGTTGAGCTTGGTATCGAGTGCGTATACCTTGAAATGATAGTTGTGCGTGCCGTCGTAGGGGCACATGCCTTTGTAGCGGCATTCGTTCAGGCTATTCAAACCTTGATTGTCGTTAATGAAATTTTCTGGTATGAACCTGCTGTTCGGTTCTATATTCCAGATGAGCCAATGCGTGAAGCAACCCTTTACCTGGACGGTTTCGTACAGCGGTATTGTGGTTTTTTTATTACTTTTTGAGCGCTTATACTTTACCACTGGTTTGTTGGGTACGCAGACTTTTTGCCTTGTGACTTTTGTGGTTGCATTCGGTTCCTCCACAATTATCGCCAACGATTTGGCTTCCGGTGGAACGTTTGCGAACTCCAGCGGGGGACTGAATTCAGGCCCTTTACAAGTGTATTTTATTGGAATCGGCCCATTATTGGCAAATGCTGCGCTGGTGACCGTAAGGCTCTTGGTACCTTTAATGAATGAAGTAGTAGCTATACCAATACATATAGCCACTGTTAGTGTAAATAGGCGCATAGATGTAATTTTTTAGATTACTCCAAAAAACTATGCCATCAGCAGCTGATGGTCGGAAAATTAACTATTCGTGTACCAATAAATTCTCTGCAAAAATTTTCGAAACTGTAGTTTTAGTCGCTTTCCCAATGGATATAACCATAGAGTTGTCAAAAGGGATCTTTTCAACCAGGGTGATCTTTGTGCCTATGCCTATGTCAAGTTTCTTCAGGTATTGAAGGAATGAAGCACTCGTATCCTTTACAGCAACAACCTGGCAGGTTTTGCCTACTGCTATCTCGGCAAGCAGTGTTTTGTATGTTACTGCAGTTTCTCCGTTAGCTTTCGGTATAGGGTCGCCGTGGGGGTCGTACTCGGGAAACCCAAGGAACTTATCAAGCCTGTCCGCGAGTTCTGCATGTTGCACATGTTCCAATTGTTCTGCTATGTCGTGCACCTGGTCCCAACCGAATCCAAGTTTCTCAACCAGGAATGCCTCCCAGAGCCTGTGCTTACGCACTATGGAAATAGCTATGTTCTTACCTTTTTCGGTGAGTTTTACCCCTTTTGTCTTCTCGTACTGTATTAATTTTTTTTCTGAAAGCTTTTTGATCATATCTACCACTGAAGCTGGGTTATTTTTCAGCGCTTCAGCAATAGCGGTAGGAGTGATCTTTCTAAGGCCCTGCTTATCAAGATTGTACGTGATCTTTAAGTAATTCTCTTCTGAAAACGTTTGCATATGCTACTTCGTAAAGGTATTAAATAATAATTAACTAAAAATATTAGGCTTGCCTAATAAATTAAATTTGGTAAAACGAAAATAGTATATAAATTTGCGGTCAAATCGAAAGGGATACATTTATGAACAGGGGGCCTAAAAAAGGTTGGCGTCACGAACGGACCGGCAAAAGCCTTTCTGAAGTGCACGCAACGGTGAAGGTTCCTGGGCGGGGGGGATTCTGGAAGAAGTTGTTGGCTTTCGGGGGGCCAGGGCTAATGGTTGCAGTGGGTTATATGGATCCCGGTAACTGGGCTACTGACATTGCAGGTGGCGCACAGTTTGGTTACACAATGCTTTCAGTTATCCTGATCTCTAATTTTTTTGCCATCATACTGCAATACCTGGCATTGAAACTGGGTATAGTAGCGGAAAGAGACCTTGCTCAAGCATGTCATGACCATTATTCCAAGCCGGTAGGTTTTGCGCTGTGGATACTTTGTGAGGTTGCGATTGCCGCATGCGATCTTGCGGAAGTGATAGGTGCAGCGCTTGCTTTAAACTTGCTGTTTGGTATCCCGTTAACATGGGGAGTATTGATCACCGGTTTTGATGTCTTGATTATCCTTTACTTCCAGAACAAGGGTTTCCGGTTGATTGAGAGTATTGTTGCTGCTCTAATATTTGTCATACTGATTTGCTTTGTATATGAGATAATTGTATCGAAACCGGAAATTTTTCCGCTGTTATCCGGACTGTTGCCCAGGCAGGAGATAGTATTCAATCCATCGATGCTTTACATAGCTATCGGTATATTGGGTGCTACGGTGATGCCGCATAATCTATACCTGCACTCCAGTATAGTACAAACAAGGGATTATGACAGGGATGAGGTAGGGAAGAAAATGGCCATAAAGTACGCTACTATTGATAGCACGGTGTCGCTGCTGTTTGCCTTTTTTATAAATGCTGCTATTCTTATTGTTGCGGCGGCTACTTTTCACACATCCGGGCACCACGAAGTTGCAGATATAACAGTTGCCTATAAGCTACTCGACCCCCTGTTAGGTGCCACCTTGGCGAGCACATTATTTGCGGTGGCATTGTTGGCATCCGGGCAGAATTCTACACTTACGGGTACGCTTGCGGGCCAGATCGTAATGGAGGGCTTTTTGAATATTCGGCTCAAGCCATGGCTGCGCAGGCTGATAACACGTATTATCGCTATTATCCCTGCATTCGTTGTCACTTTTCTTTATGGTGAAAAAGGTATAGCGAGCTTGCTGGTGCTTAGCCAGGTAATACTTTCTATGCAATTAAGTTTTGCTGTGATACCGCTTATAGTATTTACTAATGATAAACAGAAAATGGGTGTCTTTGTAAACAATGCGTCCACAAAAGTACTTGTCTGGATAATAGCCGGGATTATACTTTCTTTGAACGTATACCTGCTATTTAATACCTTATTTCCGGGTATTGCACCTGCTCCTTAATGCTCGATTTTTAACAGATGGAAGAACTCTTTTTCACCAATCTCTTTAACTTCGCCGGGGGCTAAAGTGCCCAGTTCAAGGTCTTCAATAGCAATACGAACCAACCGCTGGCAACGATGCTTTATCGCAAAGACCATTTTGCGCACCTGGTGGAACTTTCCTTCATAAAGCGAAATCTTGAGCCACGTATGAGAAACGTAATCTCTCAGTTCCAATTGATGAGGGAACAGGTTTTTGGGGTTTTGCACAATTTCCACTTCGCATGGGGGCGTGGTATACAATGCACCTTCTTTTACCGGGATCGTAACGCCTGTTCTCAAATGCTGTAAACTTTCTGTACTTACATTGTTCATTACCCTAACCAGGTATGTACGTTTATGAGGGATCTTTCCCTGGAATAATAATCTTGTGACTTTTTTATTTGTGGTGAGTATTAATAAGCCTTCTGAGTGTTTGTCTAGTCGACCAACAGAATGTATGCCTTCTGGAAAGTCGAAATTTATTTCCCCCAGCATGGCAGCCTTTTTTTCGCCCACAAATTGAGATACCATATTGTAAGGTTTGTTGACAATAAAATAACGATGAGCTGTGTTGGACATTGGCGGCCAAAAGTAGTCTAAATACGCTATGCATAACCTTATATTTTGCAATGTGAGGGTGATCACTGCTGTTATTTGTTGTGTTTTTGATTGTGTACATGGTGGTTGATAGCTTTGTTTTCTGATAATTTAACGATAGCCGAAGGATTGGCGGGCCGGTGGCGTCTAAAAAGCAAAGAATCGGAAAAAAGGAATGAAATACTCAAAATTTTTGATATTATCTGCTTTTTGTGGCCTGTTGGTGGAAGGAAAGTTATATGGCCAGTATAACCCACTGCATATCCCGGATACATTGTCGGGTACTACGTTTGATCTTTCTGTGAAAGATACGTTCAAGCAGTTCCTTACGGGCAACCAGACAATTACAGGTGGGATAAATGGTGATTTTTGGGGACCGACACTTATTTTCAGGCAGGGAGATACAGTGCACATGAATGTGCATAGCTATTTAAATGATACCACTACGCTGCATTGGCATGGCATGCACCTGCCGGCGGTTATGGATGGCGGACCTCACCAGGTAATTCCGCCCGGAACAGTATGGCAGCCTTACTGGAAGGTAACCAACAAAGCGGCAACTTATTGGTATCACCCGCACCTTCATGAGCATACAGAAGAGCAAATGGTGAAGGGTATAGGTGGCTTTATTATTGTTAGAGATGCGGAGGAAGAAGCTTTGAACTTACCAAGAACATATGGTGTGGATGATATTCCCCTTTGTCTTACAAGCCGCAGTTTTGACGGGATGAACGCATTTGACTATCTGAATGGACCCTATGGCGACTATATGGTTGTGAACGGCACGATGAATCCACAGGTATCGCTGCCTAAACAATATGTGCGCCTGCGTATTTTAAATGCAGAGATGGAGCGCGGGTATGATCTTGGCTTCAGTGATAACCGCACATTTTATATAATTGCCAATGACGGAGGGTTACTGAATGCTCCGGTTGCCGTTACACGGGTAAAACTGATGGTTGGGGAACGCGTGGAAATATTGGTGAACCTCGGAAGCGATGCTGTTGGATCAAGTATTGATCTAAAAGCGTACAATTCAGGACAGGCATTTGGCTTCCCTGGTAGTGAGCCGGGTACTACCGGAACATTCGGCAGCTTGCTGAATAATATTGATTTCAATATACTGCATATAAATGTGGCTGCGGCTACAGCGGGGGCGGTTACAACCATACCTTCAATACTTGCCAGCAATACTTACTGGACGGCAGCAGATGCCACAGTATCAAGAACATTGGCAATAACTGATGGAACCCCGGGTGGTCCTGGTGGTCCCGGCACACCGTTCAGTTTTGATCATACGCTTTTCAATCTGGCGACCATTAATAAAACCGTAAAGCTGAATGATATTGAGCAGTGGTCTGTTACGAACAACAATGTTTTTGGCCACAGCTTTCATATACATGATGTGCAATTCAAGATCATTTCGCGTAGTTCAGGTGCTGTCGGGGCGTATGAAAGCGGCTGGAAGGATGAATTTTATATACGAGTGAATGAAACGGTAACCTTTGTTGCCAAGTTTGATGATTATAGTGACAACATACACCCCTTCATGTATCACTGCCATTTTGCACCGCATGAGGATGGGGGCATGATGGGGCAATTTGTAGTGACGGATGCTAACGGTATTGCGGAAACTGAAAAGGTTAAGCCTGACTTTACGATCTATCCAAACCCGGCAAATACAATAATATTTGTTTCGTTCGCTGATCCTGCTACAACGGCATATTATGTGCGTATAACCAATGCAGTGGGCCGAACCATGTACATGCTGCCGCGCCCACAGTTGGCAAATGGTATAGACATCAGCCAATTTAGTCCGGGTGTTTATTATCTGCAGCTTACAGATGAGCTGACCAAAACAACACTTACAAAACAATTTATTAAGGAGTAACACAGAGTTTATGCGCCTGTTATTATTTTTTATTCCTGTTGTGTTGCTGCTTGGCTTTGATACCATTAACGGTAGGACCGTGCGTAGTTTCAGCCTAAAAAACACAGACGGAAAGTTTGTGTCCCCGGCCGACTATCCCGATGCAAAAGGGTTTATCATTGTGTTTACCTGTAATCACTGCCCATTCGCGAAATTATACCCACCCAGACTTAATGATCTCAATAGTAAATATTTGCCGCAAGGCGTGCCGCTTATTGCTATCAGTTCTACTGATACAATAGTTTACGAGGAGGATGCCTATCTTAAGATGGTGGCTAAGGCAAAAAAAGAAAAGTTCAACTTCCCTTACTTATATGATGAGCTGCAGGTAGTTGCCAAAGATTTTTCTGCTCAGAAAACGCCACATGCATATGTGATTTGGAAGGATGGCAATGATTGGGTTGTTAAGTATAATGGTGCAATTGACGACAACGGCGCCGAACCTTCGAAAGTTAAGAACAGGTACGTTGCAAACGCAGTAGAGGCATTACTGAATGGTAACGAAGTTGCAGTGAAAGAAACTAAATCCATTGGCTGCCAGATCAATTTCAGGAGGTGATCACCTTTCTTTTTTTTCTGGCAGCAAGCACACAGGCGGCCCCGGCAATGCAAACAACAGTTCCGGCATAAACGGGCCATCTAACTGTTTTGTGTTCTGTTTTATTGATTTCTAGCGGACCACATCCACTATCTTTTCCTCAGTTGTGAATCTCAAACTGTTGAAAAAAATCATCAATATGCCAATACGACCAATGCTATTTCCATTATACGCATAAGCTCTTATTAACGTTATCCAGATAAAAACTGTGCTAAAGGCGTCAAGTGAATTGAGCGGAGTAGCGTGTTAACTATAAGGCCCCGAGAAACGGGGCTTTATAGTTTAATGAGTATTTTATGCTAAGGTCACTCAACTATAATCCTGAAGGTTTGTTGTTCACAACCATTACGTAAAGTGAGTATATACATGCCACGGGCTATATCAGTGGGCAGTGATAGCTCAGCATTGATCTCTTTGTTATTTGAAGCCAAAGTAGTACTGTATATTTTTTGACCCAGCGTGTTCACAACATCAATAAATACATCGCCGGAATTTGGAATTTGTCCTTTGATGGTAAATATGCCATGGTTAGGGTTGGGGATAATAGATGTCGGGCTGTTTTCATGAATATCAGGTGTTTCATTTGCATGGCGGAATCCGGTCGGAGTAACAGCCAGTGTGTGTGTGGCGCGGCAACCGGTGGGTAAGGTATAGCTTACGGTAGTAGTGCCAAGTGATACCCCTGTAACTATACCCGACGCAGATCCTATACTGGCAATAGAAGTGGCGGTAATGGCCCAACTGCCACCGGATGGAGTGGCATTAAGAGTTATAATACCTGCAGGCGCAACGGTGTAGCGTGTTGATGTATAAGTAGGTACAGGGTTAACGCTTACTACAGCACTGCCACTCATGGTTGCTGTGCAGCCCGTGCCGGAATTAGTGGCTACAACATTATAGGTGCCGGTAGTTGTATAAAGACCAAAATTAAGCGGACTACCGGTGCCGGGTGTTGGCGAGCTTACAGGTAATACACCACGGTATAGCCTGTACGAAGCTGCTGTGTTAGAACCGGCTAACCCTATAGTTACGCCGGTGGTTCCGGAGCAATAGTTACCACCGCCAGTTACAGTGTAGTCAAGTGGTAGAGGGTAAACCGTAACAGTTGCGCTGCCTGACATAGTTGCAGAACAACCTGCAGAATTAGTAGCTATCACAGTATAAGTGCCTGCTACTGTCTGCAGGCCAAACGTAAGGCCTACAGTTCCCATTACAGGAGACCCGACAGGAGTGCCGGCTCGGTAAAGCTGGTAGCTGGTACCTCCAACAGATGCACCTAAACCAATAGCCACGCCGCTGCCACCTGCGCAATAGCCACCGCCACCAGTCACCGGCACAATAGTGGGCGAGGGTAGTGTTGAAATAGTTGTTGAACCGGACATGGTTGCTATGCAGCCTGCAGTGCTTGTTGCGCGTACAGTGTAGGTGCCGGCCACGGTTTGCAGCCCGAAGGTGAGCGATCCGCCGGTGCCTGCAACAGCAGAACCGACAATGGTTGTTCCTCTTAATAATTGGTAATTGACACCTGTTTGCGAGCTGGTTAAGGTTGGGATTATTCCTGAACCTCCAGTGCAATAGCTGCCACTGCCACCCATGCTATAGACAATAGGTAAAGGATTAATACTCACGGTTACACTGCCTGTCATATTGTTTGTACAGCCGCCAACCGTGGTCGCTGATACTGTGTATGCGCCTGCTGCAGTTTTTGATCCAAAGCTGATAGCACCGCCGGTGCCTGCAACAGGGCTGCCCGTAGGGGTGCCGCCAATACGCAATTGGTAGAGTACGGCTGTTTGTGAACCGCTTAGCCCAACAACAACACCTGTGCTGCCTGAACAATAGCCGCCACCGCCGGTTACAGTGTAAGCTGTGGGTACGGAATTAACAGTAATGGTAGCGCTGCCTGCCATATTTGCATTGCATCCTGTAGTGGGGTTAATGGCTATAACTGTGTATATCCCTGCCACTGTTTGCAGTCCAAAACTTATCATCGCCCCGGTACCTGCAAGCGCGGTGCCAACAAGCGTTGTGCCTCTGCGCAACTGGTAATTAACGCCTGTTGATGAGCCGCTAAGGCCAATTGCAACGCCCGTGCCGCCTGCGCAATAAGTGCCGCCACCCGTTACCGTGTAGGTGGTAACAGAGTTAATGGCAATGGTTGCAGAGCCGGTCATATTGGTAACGCAGAAAGTGGTCGTGTTAAAACCAACTGCCGTATATATTCCTGCAACGGTTTGCAGGCCAAAGCTAATGGCTGAACCAGAGCCCGGCATAACAGCACCCGATATGGGTGAACCGCCGCGGTATAACTGGTAGTTAACACCCGGTTGAGAGCCGTTGATACCAACTATTACGCCGCTGCCACCTGTGCAGTAGCCTCCTCCTCCTGTCATGCTGAACGCAGAAGGTGAAGGAACTATGGCGACTGTAACAGAGCCTGTCATGTTCCTGGAGCATCCGGTCGAAAGGTCGGTAGCAACTACAGTATAAGAACCCGGTACGGTTTGTAAGCCAAAGCTGATGCCGGCGCCTATACCTGCTACAGGGCTGCCAACAGGGGTAGTGCCGCGGTATAGCTGGTAATTAACACCTACAGCTGATGCCGGCATTGTTATAGCTACTCCTGAGCCTCCGGCACAGTAAGAGCCGCCGCCTGAAATGGGTATCAATGCGGGCAGCGCATGGAAAATAAGTGATACCGTGCTCGTGAGTGTACGGTTACATCCGGTTGTTGTATTAATTGCAGTTATTGTGTAAGATCCAGCTATGGTTTGCGCGCCAAAGCTGATGGGGGTTCCTGTGCCGGAGAGGGGAGAACCTACGCTTACGGTGCCGGTTGATGTGGTGCGGTATAGTTGATAGCTTACGCCAACATCAGACCCTGAAAGAGCAACAACTATGCCGCCGCCGCCTGAGCAATAGCTGCCACTGTTTATTAGGGGGTAGTCCGTTGGTAATGGATTTGTTGAAATAATTACAGAGCCCGTCATTACCGTGGCGCAAGGTGTGCCTGGGTTTACTACAACAGTATAAGTGCCGGCAGTAGAGAAAGTGCCGAAAGTTAATGCTGAACCGGTGCCCGTAACTGGTGTGCCTATTACTGCAGGGCCATTGTATAACTGGTAGCTGTAGCCACTCTGCGAACCACTAAGGCCAATAGTTATGGGGGAACCTGAGCAATAGGTACCTGCTGGTGTAACAGAATAAACGGTTGGTGCAGGGTTCACGACAACAATCGCACTGCCCGACATTGCGGTAGCAGATGTGCCCGGGTTGGCTACTACTGTATAGGTGCCTGCCGTCGTTTGTAAGCCAAAGCTTATTGGCGAGCCGGTGCCGCTTACAGGGGAACCTACTGCCGTGATGCCATTATACAATTGGTAAGACACGCCTGTTTGTGAGCCGCTGAGCCCAACGGTAACGCCTGTTCCGCCAACGCAGAACGTGCCGCCGCCGGTAACGGTATATACTGTAGGTGTTGAGCCTATAGTAATAATGGCATTGCCCCGCATATTATTTACGCATCCTGTCGTAGCGTTTATGCCAACTACTGTATAAGTGCCTGCAACGGTAAACAATCCGAAACTGACCATGCTACCGGTGCCTGCAATTGTGCTCACGAGTGTACTTCCGTTGCGGTATAGCTGGTAGCTAAATCCCAACTGCGATCCATTCAGCCCAATACTAATACCTGCCCCGCCGCTATATATACCGCCGCCGGTAACCGTAAATGCTACAGGGGCGGGGTTAACAGTAATAAGCACATTGTTTATTGCATTGTAAACGCAGCCTGCCGAGGCATCTGTGGCCCTTACATAATAATAGCCACCTGCCAGTTGCAGGCCATAGGTTATTGCAGTTCCGGTGCCGGCTATGGGGCTGCCAAGGGGTGAGCTGTTCAGGTATAGTTGATAGTCATAACCCAGTAGCGAAAAGTTAAGGCCCACCGGCAGGCCCCATCCGCCTGCACAATAGTTGCCTCCACCGTTAACCGTAAATGATGCAGGGGCAGTGTGTACAGTAATTGTCACAGACCCCGTCATTGTGGTTGCGCATGAGGTGCCGGGGCTCGCAACAATGGTGTAGGTGCCTGCCGCTGCCGTAAACGCAAAGGTAAGTGCGGCGCCGGTGCCCCATAAAACGGGGCCTACAAAAGCGCTGCCGTTATATACCTGGTAGCCTACGCCCGTCTGCGAATTGGTCAGCCCTATCGTTGCTATCGCGCCTGGACAGTAAGCAGTGCCACCTGCACTAAACACAGAATAGGTGGCAGGGGAAGCAGCATGTACAGTAACGGGGTGGGCAATAGGACAACCACCTGTGCTTAAAGCATAGTATGTGATAACAGCTGTTCCCGACGATACACCTGTAACAACACCACTGCTACTGGTAACAAGAGCAACAGACGAATTGCTGCTGGCCCAAACACCGCCGGAAGTACTATTGCTCAATGTTATCGTTCCGCCGGAACATAATACGGACGGCCCTGTTGTAGCTCCCGGTGTAGGGTAAACCGTAACATTTACGGTCGCAGCGGTGCAGCCTGTGCCTGTTGTGTAACTGATGGTCGTTGTTCCAACGGCTATACCCGAAACAACACCAGAACTTGACCCTACAGTGGCAATACCTGTGTTGGCTGCGGTCCATGTGCCTCCCGCCATTGCGTTGGTTAATGTTGTTGTGCTACCTGTACAAAGAACCAGTGTGCCGGTTACTGCAGGTGGTGGCGTTGAAACAACTGTTACCTGCTTTGTTGCTACACAACCGGAGGAGCCTGTGATGTAAGAAATGGTTGTTGTGCCGGCAGATACGCCGGTAATTGCTCCCGAAAATGATATACTGGCAACGCTGGGATTGCTAATTGTCCATGTTCCGCCCGATGGAATGGAGGGGCTGACCGTGACAGAGAGTGGCAGCGTACCGCCTACACAAACTGCTGAAGGGCCCTGGAGGGCTGCGGAGTCAACACGCAGTACATTAGATTTGCTGCATCCGTTCACCGTATAAAGTATATGGCAGGCACCGGGTCGGATACCTGACACAATACCCGTAGACGGAATAACAGAAGCAACTGAAGCATCATCTGAGCTCCACGTTCCTCCTGGTGTGGTATTTGATAACGTAACGGTGCTTCCTTTACATACCCTGGACGGGCCTATGATGTTTGCCGGTAAAGGGTTAACTGTTATTACAGCTGTAGAATAACAGCCGGTAGCAACACTATAGGTAATGGTGGCTGTGCCAACTGACATACCGGATACCAGGCCCCCTGGGCTAATGGTAACCGGTGCAACACTGGCGTTGCTACTCGTCCAGTCGCCGCCTGTTGCTGTGGTGCTTAATGTAGTATTTGATCCCAGACAAGCAATTAATGTTCCCGTAATAGCAGGAAGCGCAGTCGCTACCGTTACCTGCATAGTGCTATAACAGCTGGTTGGCTCAGTATAGGTAAGCGTAACGGTGCCGTTTGATACGCCTGTTGCGATACCGTTAGTGCCTATAGTGGCAATAGTAGAGGTGCTGCTGCTCCATGCGCCGGTTGTGGTAATAATTCCGCTGTAGTATTGAGCAGATGTGCCCTGGCATAATATGGATGGGCCACTTATTGGTGCAACAGGATAGTTTACCGTTACTGATTTAGTAACATAGCTACTGCCAACTGTGTAGGTGATGGTAGCTACTCCTACATTTACTGGGGTAACAATACCCGATGCAGGCACAATGGTAGCTACCGAGGCACTACTGATGCTCCAGGTGCCACCCGCGGTGGCATCGGTATATGTGCCGGGTATACCCGGGCATAGTGTTGAAGGTCCCGAAATTGGTGCCTGTGCATATGTGGTAAATGATAGCAGCAGTGCTATCAGCAATACGGGTATTTGTTTCATGCGTTTTTCTTTAAGGTGTTACTGGTGCACGCACCTGTACATTATATAGGCGTAAAATAAAATAATATTGTTAGTAAAGAAAATGGATATTTTTTATGATGCATCATTTCTTGCTGACAAGTAAGGAGTTTTATTTACATTTTCTTCTTTAGCCAATAGTTAAAAAAGGGGCAGTGTTCTGGGCCAGGTCTCCTTTTATGGCCTTTGTGCGCTGGGTGAGTGACTCGCCATCACCAGGGAGCCACAGTTGATGGCTTAATTATCCTGCAGATCCTTAAATTTTTCAATCCTGATCATGTGTTACAAAAATATATATTCATTACGCAAACCTGACACCATAGTGGCTTTCAAAAAGTAATAACACCATGATGGTACTGTTACTGTACCATCATGCAAAATAGATTTGGAAACCCCTATGTCCATTTCGTAACTTTACTACATACACCCTAAAATATTGGGTAAGTTCTTTGACAGATTGCATTGTACACTTCGGCTCTTTGACCCCTCATCTTGGGTTTGCCGAAGCGGGTGGTTATTTTCTTTACACCTCCGGAAAGCAGGTTATAAATTATACCTGAAACCACGTTTCTTATACCTTTTACCCCTGTTTTTATACCCATTTATACCCATTTATACCCCTTTATGCCTAATAAAAAAACACATGAGTGTTGCCTGTAGCGCGTTTCAATCATATTCACTAAAGGCAAATGTTCGAAAACAGGCTCTTCCCGAAAATTATACCCTCCCCACTTCGTATAAACCGTGCAAAAAGGAAAAAATCGCGCTTCGCTCTCTTGTTGCGCAGTCTGTTTTCTCGGGTTTTTCGGAAAAATAAATTTCGTTAGCTGGCAGATTTTTCGTTTTAACTGAAAGGCAAATTTGCGCATACTTAGCGAATATTTGAATGTACGTGTTCACGAAAATTACTGCCCGGTTTGGCATATTTTTTGGTAACTTTATCTATAGATATGTACCTCCCTCTTAAGCGTTTATTTGTTTGCTTCTGTATCCTGTTCCCCTTTTTTGCCCCCGCGCAGGAAGTTATTTACCAGCATGATACAGCGGTTAAAGTATTTGCCTGGGGCAATGAGCAAACTATGGCATGGTGTGGCGGTTTCAATAACCCCCAGTTCACAATGGGCGATCTTAACCGGGATGGGCTACAAGACCTTGTGGTTTTTGAGCCGTGGAACAGTACGAGAACTTTCATTAACAAAGGCACTCCCGGTAATCCTGATTACCGGTATGCGCCCGAGTACGCGCGAAAATTCCCGCCTGTATTTGATTACCTGATCTTAGCTGATTATAATAACGATGCTGTGCCTGATCTTTTTGAACAGGGTACAACGGGATTCCAGGTACACAGGGGCTACTATAATGGTCATGGCCAACTGCGCTTTAACTTGTACAGGCAATTGTATTATTTTAACGACACCTATATAGGAGGGCCAGCTAATGCATTCAATAACCCCGGGGATATCCCGTCCATTGTAGACATAGATAATGACGGAGACCTTGACTTTGTAACTTTTGATATTACCGGGGGGACAACGAACCTGTTTAAGGATATGCGTGTTGAAGCAGGTTTGCCAACCGATAGTCTGCGGATAGCATTGAAAGACCGGTGCTGGATGCGCGTATATCAGGGGTATGAACGCAAACATGCGCTTGGGCACTCTTGTGACAATACGCATCTTTTGAAACCAGCCGGCGGGGGCAGCGGAGAAAGAGTTACCCATACTGGTAATGCCCCTTGTCTTTTTGACTGGGATCTGGACGGGGATTATGATTGCCTTGATGGAAATGTATCTTTTAATGAAATGACCTTCCTAAAGAATGGCAGAATAGAAAATGGCGGAGGTCCGGATTCGGCTATTGCGCAAGACACTATGTGGCAATCAGGCGGCAAAGTGATCAATGTCTCAACCTACCCGGCCGCATTTAATATAGACATAGACCAGGATGGCAAAAAAGACTTGCTGATAGCACCCAATGCGCCAGGCAATACATCGGAAAATTACAATTGTATATGGTTCTATAAAAATTATTCAACACCGGGTGTGCCAGATTGGCGGTTCCAGTCAGATTCATTCATTACAAATAAGACCATTGACCTTGGTACAGGATCATATCCGATGTTCTTTGACTATAACAAAGATGGCAAACCTGATATGTTTGTCGGGGCTGATGGCTACCATCAAAGTGGAGGCACCTTGCGCGCTAGGCTTTCTTATTACCTCAATACAAGTGCTGGAGGCAATCCGTCATACACGTTACAGACAAATGATTTTATTGGTCTCAATACATTGAATTTTAAAGGAATAGCTCCTGCTACCGGAGATATTGATGGAGATACAGTTTCTGATCTTATTCTTGGGCATACTGATGGCAGGCTGACGTATTACAAGAATATTGCAGGTAGTGAAACTGTAACTCCAAACTGGCAGCTGCAGGAGTTGATGCTTACCGATGTAAATGGTGATACAATTAATGTGGGTGGCTATGCTGCACCATTTATTTATGATATTGACAAGGATGGAAAGAAGGATCTTATTGTTGGCTGCACGTATGGAAGAATTCAATATTACCAAAATGTGAGTACTGTCCCCGGGATAATCAGCCTGAAACTGGTCAATACTCAATTGGGTAGAGTTTGGGTTGATTCACCACGGACTTTTGCTTGTCACAGTACTCCTTTTATTGGTAAAATAGATAGCACAGGTATTGAGTATTTGCTTGTTGGCAGCGGTACGGGACATATATATCGATATACGGGTTTTCAGAGTGGGGATACCAGTGCGCATTATACGATGCTTGATGCCGAGTACTCCTATATTGATACAACTTATTCTCTTTTTACTCATTCATATGGCGCTTACGACGGGTTACGTAGCTCGGTAGCTGTTGTTGACATTAATAGTGACAGTAACTATTATCTTGTAAAAGGTAACAACAAAGGTGGGTTGGAAATATATAAGCGTAAGATATACTTTCCGGTTGATGAAAAGACGGGCGTTGAACAAACGGATGAAAACGCCTCAATACTGGTGTACCCTAATCCAGCTTCAGGAATAGTGAATATTTGCTGGAGTGGGGTATTGCAGCCCGAAGTGAGCATTAGTATTATGAATGTTACCGGGCAAGTGCTGCATACTACAAAAGTGCCATCAGTTTATAACAATACCTCTGTTTCAGTGAATGCATACCCGCCGGGTATGTATGTGTGTATTGTGCAAAGCGGGGTAAAGCGGTACCACAGTAAATTTTCGGTACTGAGGTAGCGCTAGAAATATTTCTCTTGCATCAGGTATTCGCTTACATATTCTTTTATCCCCTCCTCCAATGAATAGAAAGGCTTATCGTACCCCATGTTCACCAGTTTACGCATATTTGCCTGTGTGAAGTACTGGTATTTGTCCCGGATGTCTTCGGGAGTATCTATGTATGCGATGTGTTTTGGGTACTGAAGTGTATCAAAGATCGCGTTGACAAGGTCGTTGAAGGTTCTGCCTTTGCCGGTACCCGTATTGTATAAGCCATTTTGTGGTTGGCGCTCCATAAGCCAATGGCAAATATTCAGTACATCTTTTACATAAATAAAATCGCGCACCTGCTCGCCATCATTAAAGTTAGGATTGTGGGAGCGGAATAGCTTGACTTCCCCTTTTTCTTTGATCTGATGATAGGCATGGAAGATAACCGATGCCATACGGCCTTTGTGGTATTCGTTAGGGCCATATACGTTGAAGAATTTCAAACCAGCCCAAAACGGTGGGGTTACTTTTTGTCCTAATGCCCAAATGTCGAATTCATTTTTTGACACTCCGTAAGGATTGAGAGGCACTAATTTGTTAACAATATCATGGTCGTCGGTATAGCCAAATTCGCCGTTGCCATATGTGGCCGCAGATGACGCATATACAAGAGGTATGTTATTACCCGTACAGAAAAGCCAGATGAGCTTGGAATAGTCGAGGTTCCATTTTTTGTGCACAGCATAATCCATCTCAGTAGTATCTGTGCGGGCGCCCAGATGGAACACACGTTTTATGAGGCCGGGATGCTTCTCTGCCCAATCGAAAAACTGCTCGCGGTGTATTTTATGCAGGTACTTTTTTCCTTCGAGGTTTGCAGATTTTTTGGGGTCAGAGAAATCATCAACCAATACCAGCTGGTGAGCACCAAGTTGGTTTAAAAAGCTAACAAGGCAGCTGCCAATAAAACCTGCTGCACCTGTAACTGCGATCACATCGTTTCGTGCCATAAAGAGAGAATAGGGTATTGCAAAAAAAATATTAGTGGTGGCCATGGCTGGAATCAGCAGCCGGTACGGCTTCATCATGATGCTCTTCTGCTGGTGCTGCGTTAGGTTCGGCTTCATGTCCGCCGCCTGCGCCCTGATGCTCTTCATGAGCCTTCATTTCCGTGCCATGCCCTTCACCATGTCCTTCATCCTGTGCCTGGATAAAGTTAAGCGCAGCTATGAACAGGCCGACAATGATAACAACCAGCCAAAAAGAGTTCTTAAAAGATATGATGGTCTTATTTTCCCCGGTACCGTGTGTTTCGTGACTCATGTAGAAATTTGTTAATGATGCAAATGTAAACTTTTGGAAAGAATTGTACAAATATGAAAAACTGTGGGTAAGTGTTATTTTTATGCTGTATGCAACCACTATTACTACTTCACGGCGCCATTGGGGCTTCGGTTCAGCTAAAGCCATTGGCAGAGCGGCTGAACGCTGATTTTAAGACATACACATTTGATTTTGCAGGACATGGCAGCAAACCAGGCAATAATGAGTCATTTTCAATGGCGAATTTTGCTAATGAGGTGCTTGCTTTTATGGAACAGGAAAAGTTGGAAAAGGTTTCCATTTTTGGGTATAGTATGGGTGGTTATGTGGGCATGTACCTTGCAAAAAATCATCGTGAGAAAGTAGAAAAAATAATAACGCTTGCAACAAAATACCATTGGGACGAGGCAACTGCGACAAAAGAAGTGCAAATGCTGAACCCTGAAAAAATTGAACAGAAAGTACCTGCTTTTGCGGAAGCATTGAAAAAAATGCATACACCACTTGACTGGAAGCTATTAATGAAGCAAACAGCTGAAATGATGGTTGCTTTAGGCAATGATAGTCCACTGAAGTTAGCCGACTACTCGTCAATTACAACACCGGCGATGTTGCTGCTAGGTGACAGGGATAAAATGGTTACATTGGATGAGACATTGGCTGTTTATAGGGCATTGCTCAATGCCCAATTGGGTGTGCTGCCCGGCACGCCTCATCCCGTGGAACAAGTGGATATGGAGTTACTAAGCTTTTTTATAAAGCGGTTTTTGATGTAAACTCAATTCAATTTTGCATTGATAGCGACGGAGAGTTCATAGGTTAACTCTTTGAAGGCAGCCCGCTCATATTTATCGCGACTAACGGGTTCTAAATTAAAATTGCCGGAGTTGAGGATTGTAACGATGCGCAGATAAGGTATGTCCCTTTTCTGCCTTTCATATAATTTGAGAATGTCTGTGAATTTTAATTCGAGTGAGCTGGGTGTAAAAAGCCCTTTGTTCAAGAATTGTATTACAAATCCATCTTCGTTTAGAATAAGAATACCATTTGGCATAACCTTTTGAATAACGGCGCGGGTAACGACTATGGATATGATCATTATAGCAACCACCAAGCTAAAAATGGTTGCCTGAGATATAGGAGGGTTGAAGGCTATTGCTAAAAAAGCGGGCGTAAACAGCAACGGCACTATTATTACCGTTAAAAATACGGGCAAGTCTTTTGAGTAAACAATATTGTACTGTTTCATTTCGACTACTTGTACTTAATGTTTTCGTTGGTCTTCTCCTCAATCATTTGGGCTATCGTCTGCATCAACTCCAGGAAAGTGGCCATGTCTTCCGCATCCCTGTTATTATTGCCCGATATAGTGAATTGTCCCGGTGCTACAGTTGTGGTGAACGACATATAAAAATTAGCATTCTCAATGTGCGGTTTGAACCTGGTGATATCGGCAATTTTTATCTCGAACGATTCAGGTGTGAACCGCTTACGTTCTGTAAATTCAACAACAAAGCCATCATCATTAAGTATGAGCACCCCTTTACTTATCATGCCGAATGTAGCTTTTAACGCAATGCCAATTATCAGCAACATAAGTACTGTGATAATTGAGCCAACGGCCCAATCAGGAAGACCCGGGAGATACCTGGCCATAAGAATAATTGCAGGTATTATTAATAAACAGGGGAGTGTCATAGCCAAAACAAGGTTGATGATCTTGCTATATGTAACTTTGTACTGCTTCATGTCCCTATTGTTTTATAAAAGTAACACAAATTAAAAACCCCGGGAACAACCCCGGGGTTTTAATTAAATCGATGCAGTATTAATTTTTTGGTTTTTCCAGTATTTTAAAGAACTGGTCCAATTGAGGTAGGATAACGATCCTTGTCCTGCGGTTTGTGGCCTTTCCTTCTGTCGTTTCATTGCCGGCAATAGGCAGATATTCGCCGCGTCCCGCAGCAGTCATATGAGACGGCGGAACATGGTATTTATTCTGGAGTATGCGTATCACAGAGGTTGCACGCTTTGTGCTTAAGTCCCAGTTATCTTCAAGGTCACCTTTCTTGAATTTTACATTATCGGTATGTCCTTCGACCATAAACTCTACGTCTGGTTGGCTGTTGAGCACCATTGCAACTTTACCTAAAACCTCGCTTGCCTGATCGGTAACTTCCCAACTTCCGCTTTTGAAAAGCATTTTGTCTGAGATATCCACATAAACGACACCTTTATCTACCTTAATGTTTATGTCCTTATCAGCAAGATTGCCAATTGCGCTCTTTAGGTTGATGACGAGGGCCATATTCATCGAATCTTTACGGGTGATGGCCTTCTGTAACTCGTTGATGTAAGCATCTTTAACACCGATATTATCCAGTGATTTTTTGATACTTTCAGCCTGCGAACCACTAATGATAGACAGGTCTTTCATCTGGTTCAATAATTGGTTGTTGTTGGCTTTTGCATCTGCAAGCTGGGCCTCAAGCGCTTGTATCTTGGTCATATCAACAGCGTGTTGTTCCTTGCAGAAGTTATAATCGCCCTGCAGTACTTTGTAAGCACTGTCGATACGGTTATTTGCCTCAGCACACTTTTTCAACTTTTTAGTGGATGTGCAGGAAACGACCATCAGTGAAGAAACGCCTAAGACTAAAAACTGTTTAAATAGCATAAAATGGCATTTAGTAAGAATAACTACAAAGTTGGTATAAAATTATAAGGCATAAACTTAATGCGGTGTTAATAATTCCAAACGTGAATACTGTGGGGATAATAAGAAAGCGCACCGAAGAGCGCCTTCTTATTATAAATCAATACAAACAATTAATTTGACGGATGGGTAAGAAAATAATATAGAGCGTAAATAGCGCCAGCAAAGCATAAAGCAGACAACAGCAGCATCACTATTGATCTTTGAGTGAATTTTTTCATGAGTAGCTATTAAAGGATCAAAGCTAATAAATTATTGAGCTTTTAAGTTGAATTCCCTTGTAATGCTGGATTGAGGTCCTTCAACTGGTTGGTTGTCTTTATCCAGTAACGTAAGTGTGACTTTACATTTACCAGTGCCTAGATTTTGGATAAAGTACGGCTCCCATTTTACTAAGGTAGTGCTGAGCACCTGTGTGTTGCGATCTTCATTAGTGGCTTCTACCTTCACCTTATAACCTTCGCCAGACAGCTCACAATTCCATACATAAAAATCGAGCAGGATATTAGCAGTGTCCTTGCCTAAATAGTCTCCCTTGGGACGGCTATAAGTGAGCATAGGCGTTTTAGGAGCGTCCATTTTTTTTAGATTTCCTTTCTCGTCAATTTTAAAATGATGTACCAGCGCCGCTCCCTTACTTTTAATAGATTCATGGTAGGAGCGAGAGAGAAAAGCAACCAAATAATGTTCTGTGTTGTTGGCAAGTGTTATTTCATTCGTGGGTTCGTATAACGCTTTGTATGGGGCGTTGTCCATTATGAAGTGGATATGCTGACCTTTATCTGAGTTGTTACACATTTTATTTTCATTGTCAATGGTCTGCATTTTCAATTCATAGTTCCTTACATCAAAATTGAAAGTGACTCTGGTTGAATCTGAACCGACTTTCTCTGTCTTAACTGAACCCATGTTCACGATTGCATTTGGGAACTCAAGGGAAGGGGTTACACTGCCCAACGTAACTGGTGCAAGCGGAACAGGAGCAGTCACGGTATCGACAGCTGATGTATTACTATTTTCAGTGGTATTGCTGCCACAGCTGGTCAAAAGCAAAGAAAAACATGCTCCAAATATTGCAATGTATTGTTTTTTCATCCCGAATATTTTTACCAAAATTAATATCTATTTCGGAAAACAGAGTAATAAATGGGTTTTCGATATCTCTTGTTAATCTATCTAATATAATATCCACGCTATCTGTTTTATACTGATGATGCAATTGAATAGTATTACCTTTACAAGCTCTTTACGAATCATGAAGCCGGTACATATCCAGCGAAATCTTGCTATTCTTTCAGTTTTGCTCTTTGTTGGCAAAATATTGGCGTGGTATATCACTCATTCTGTGACCGTATTGACGGATGCTCTTGAGGGTATAGTGAATATGGCTGCTGGTTTCCTTGGCTTGTATAGCATTATCCTGTCTGCTAGACCAAGAGATGCTAATCATCCTTATGGGCATGGCAAAGCAGAATTTTTGTCATCGGCTGTTGAAGGAACACTTATATCGGTAGCCGGTGTGGTGATCATTTATGAAGCCATTCATCATTTAATTGAACCAACAGAGCTTGAAAAACTAGACGTAGGGCTAGTTATACTAGCCGTTGCAGGGGCGATTAACTACTTGGCAGGAAGATATGCTGAGAAAAAGGGTGAGCAACATAATTCGTTGATTCTTGTTTCGGCTGGTAAGCATTTACAAACCGATGCCTATTCTGCTGTTGCTATTCTGCTCGGTCTTACTCTAATCTATTTCACCCAAAATAAATGGCCTTGGCTAGATAGTGTGGTCGCTTTATGCTTTGCGGTGATCATCATTCGAACGGGATACAGAGTGTTGCGCAGGTCTGTGTCAGGAATTATGGATGAGATGGATATGAATTTGTTGAAGCGGGTTATAGACTTGATACAGGATAAGCGCAGGCCACAATGGGTGGACCTTCATAACCTTAGGGTCATAGAACAAGGTAGTGTACTACATGTAGATGCTCATATGACGCTACCATGGTATCATAAGGTTGCTGATGCGGAGAAAGAGATACATGAGCTTGAGCATATGATCAAAGACCATTTTCAGAACCATGTTGAATTGCTCATTCATGTTGATGGTTGTAAGCCGTACCAATGTAAACTGTGTGCATTAGAAAGTTGTCCCGTTCGCCAGGAGTCTTTTAAGGAAAGAGTGGAGTGGGATATGAACAACGTATGGGCTGATTGTAAACATGGCAAAGTAACGTCAGACACAGTTGCGCACTAGCCGCCGATACGACCTATTTGTTCCCAATATATTGTTCGGCGCGTGTGTCGGTGTTTTTTAAGGTGCCGACCCTGATAGCTGAACGCCACTGGCTATTTTGCACCTCACCGGCAACATTGCTGTGCAGCAATCGATAATCATCAAGTATCTGATCTTGTTTATAAAAGAGAAAAACGGCGTCAGCTCTTGATTTGCCATTTTGCTCTGTGAGCACATTATAAAGCCAGATTTCATATGGGCGTGAATCCTGCTCGTTCTCTACTGTGATAACATCAGTTGGAGGACCATACCGAAGATATATAAAGCCTCGTTCGGTCTCATAGCCTGGAACAGTATGTGTATTGAATTTTTTGTTTACCTCTGTGATCTTTGTTGAGAATTCTTTCCATGCTTTGCCGGGTTCAGCAGGATTAAGCGCAGAGAAATAGTTGTAAACGTAATACCGCATATACACTTCGTCGGGCTTCTTGAGGAAGCCATTTATAGCCTGCTTGCCGCCTTTGTCGCTGATAGGTAACATCATTTTCAATATGGCTTTTACTTGTGCAAGATTATATTTTGCAAGAAAAGTTTTACTAAGATTAATAACTTTTACGTCTTGTATGCCGGTATCAGTAATTGTAAGTTTCTTTATCGTTGTATCGACCGGAGGAACATAAGGGTGTTTATTCAGTCTCTGGAAAAAAAGTGATGAAGACGCAATGATGTCGCCTGCATTGTTTTTAAGCGATATGCGTGTATAGTAATTGCCTGAGGGTAGTGATGCCAGGTCGAAGCTTCCGTGCACGGCGGCGAATGATGCAGGGGAACTGAATGTATCGTTTTTAAAAAGGGTGCTATAGGAACCTTCGTGTTCGTTCCTGGAAACTGCTGACGTTTGCACGAGCGGATAATTTGATGCCGGTACTTTATCCATGCCATATAACTCGGCATAATAGCGAAGCCTTTTTATATTGTCATCAAAAAAGTTGGTGCAAAATGGTATCAGTTGTTTACTATCGCGTGAGAATTTGGTTTGCACTGAGCTCTCATACATTGTGTCAAGGAATTCTATTCCACTGTAGAATGGGTTGCCGGAAGCTGGCGATATGTTAATGCTATCCTTAAAAGCAAACCTGTTATTTGTATCCGTGACATCAGTAAGTGCTATGTTTATTCTTACGATGCCTTCGGGCAGGTCATAGGTGCGCAGCTCTATTATAGGATATTGCATGATCTCGTTAATACTTGCGCGAGGTACAGTTTGCAAAATATATTGGTCGCGCTTGAAGACGCCGGCATCATTGAAGAAGGTAATATCTGTTCTGATGCCGGCAACTATTTTTTTGACGCTGTTGGTATTATAATGCAGAGTGTTGGGGTTTATTTGCCAGTAGATGTTGAGAGCTGGCATCAATTTTCCATTCCTATCATTATAAAAAAGGGTATGTGCAACAACGGCATCTAAAGCCATAGCTGAAGCAGAAGACAAGAGAAATAGAACACTTAAAGTATAGCTGCGAAGCATTGTATTGCAAATATAACCCCAAACCCCTTAAGGGGTTTATACATGTTGTTAAAAATGAGTGAGATAACCTTTTTTTGTTGTTTACTTTTGGGTAATGGTAGTATCTTCTTTTCTCACGTTCCCGTGTATAAGCTGGTGGATGAGGGTCGTAAAGTCCGGTAGTGTACTTTTTGACGCCAGCGAGCACTTCCAGAAGATGAGTTATCGCAACAGGTACAGGATATCCGGATCTAACAATAGTATATTGTTGACTGTTCCCCTTGAAAGCGGCAGGGAGCAACGCTTGCCAATGAAGGATGTCAGGATTCATAATGAAAACCTATGGCAGGTGCAACATTGGCGTACGCTGGTGTCGGTATACAAGCGCACGCCGTACTTTGATTTTTATGAGCAGAGCCTTGCAGCACTGTTTGAGAATGAATTTGATTACCTGTTAGATTTCAACCGGGCGTCAGTAGAGTGGGTTAGTCAACATTTAAAACTAGGGTTTGATATTAATGAAACTAATGATTTTATTAAAGAATACCCGAAGGGTACTACTGATTTAAGAAACGAAAGGGAACCAACTGTCCAGACGCCCCGATACTACCAGGTATTTGAAGAAAGAATTGGATTTCAGCCTGATCTGAGTATACTTGATTTGCTGTTTTCGGAAGGCCCAAGGGCGGTTGACCTATTAAAGGGCTGATTGATAGAAAATGCGTTTATTTAAATCCCCTCATTTTCCATACCCCCATCATAGCTTCTTTGATGATGTTGCTGCTCATTTTCGAGATGCCTTCTTTGCGGTCCTGGAAGGTGATTGGGACTTCACCTACTTTGAATCCCAGTTTCCATGCGCGGTACTTCATTTCGATCTGGAAGGCATAGCCAATGAAGTGTACTTCATCGAGCGGGATAGTGCTCAGTACCTTGCGCCTGTAGCAAACAAAGCCTGCCGTTGGGTCGTTAACCGGCATCCACAATATTATTTTGGTATAGAAAGCACCGCCTTTGGAAATGAATATGCGATCCCAGGGCCAATTTACCACTTTGCCCCCTTTGGTGTACCTGGAACCAACAACCACGTCTAAGCCTTTTTCACAGGCCTCATAAAGCCTGTTGAGGTCGTCGGGGTTGTGAGAGAAATCGGCATCCATTTCGAAGATATATTCGTAGTCCTTTGCCAACGCCCATTTAAAGCCTGCAATATATGCTGTGCCCAGCCCCAGCTTGCCTTTACGCTCTATTATATAGAGCCGACCTGAAAACTCGTTCTGCAACCCCTTTACAATGTTGCCAGTACCATCAGGCGAGCCATCGTCAACGATAAGGAGGTGATAATCGCCCGGCAAGGAAAAAACCTTTCGGGCAATTTTCTCTATATTTTCCTTTTCGTTATAGGTTGGTATGATGACTAGTTTCTTCAATTCAGGCAAAATAAGTCGGCAAAATAATGATAATGTTATGAATATTTAAAATAGTTTCCTAAAGTTTGGTTAATTGTCGTTAATGCAACTATGATTTAAATCCAGTATTCTTCAGTTTCATCCTATTCAATATCTCAGAGATCTTTTGCTTGGTATGTAGCGCAAAATCGGCCTGCATCATCCAGTCGTAATACTGAGGCTCTATGGTGAATATTTCTTCAACTTTTCTGCCTTTATGCTTCCCGAAATTAAAAACAGGCTGGCCATCTTTTATTACTATACGACGGGCATAGTCAACATATTCGTCGGTATGAGTGAATTTATGCAGTGCAGGTACCTCGTTGCCAAGATCATTATACCGTTCCAATTGCGCTTCAAGTACCTCTATGGTGGCGTTTATATCTGCTTCAGCGCTATGCGCATTCTCTAATTTTTTGTTGCAGTAGAAATTGTATGCTGCACTTAGTGTCCTGGTCTCCATTTTGAAAAATATCTGCTGCACATCTACCATATATCGTTCTGTAAAATCGACATTGATACCTGCACGGAGAAATTCTTCTGCAAGAAGTGGGAGGTCAAATTTGCTGGAGCTGTAACCGCCAAGGTCGCAGCCGCGCATCCAATCATACAAAGTATGTGCTATCTGTTTAAAGACAGGGCAGTCTTTTACATCTTCGTCAGTAATGCTGTGTATAGCGGTAGTCTCCGGTGGGATTGGGATGCCGGGATTGATCCTTTTGGTCAGTTGCTCTCGGGTTCCGTCTGGCATTATTTTCACGAAGGCTAACTCCACTATGCGGTCTTTTGCGTGGTCTGTGCCTGTGGTTTCGAGGTCAAAAAATACAATGGGCCGTTTTAGTGCTAATTTGGACATTTATTATGTTAATTCTGGCGCGAACTTACGGCATTCCAATCAATTCCATCGAAGGTGCCTGAGCTCATAAGTAATAAAAAAACGGGTTTGTCAGTGTTGGTAGAATTTGCGACTAATTTTTTAACTATTAATTCCAGTTTTGTTTTCTCGTCAATAACATTAATATCGTTTCGTGCAAAATATTTTTTTACAGTTGCAGGATCGAGGTGGGGGAGGCCTTTCAGGTCAAGTGCATGATGGCTGAAGTAAACAATAGCCTCATCCGCCGAATCCATACTGCCAGCATATTCTAAAAGGAATTTTTCGTTAAGGCTGCTAAAAGTATGGAGTTCAAAGCATGCTATTAGGCGGTGCCCTGCATACGCTTCGCGTACAGCATTAAGTGTTGCTTTCAGTTTGCTGGGAGCATGTGCAAAATCGCGGTATACCAGCAAACCTTTTTCTTCTTTTACTTTTTCCAGCCTTCGTGCTGCACCGGTGAAGGTTGCTATGGCTTTGTAACAGTCATGTTCCGAGACGCCAAGCTCCATGCATACATCAATCGCTGCCTGCATATTCAACAGGTTATGCCTGCCGAACACTGATACTTTTACAGGGGCGTCTTTAGTATCCATGACAGGTGTGCCGTCTTCGTAATGGAACGGTGGAGTTTGGTAGGGCTTTGCAGATAAGTGCGCCGCAGAAGAGACGACTACTTTCTGTACTTCACTATCCTCATTATTATAGAACAATTTCGAACCCTGCTCCATGCCCTTCAGATATTGTTCAAACTGATTGAAGTATATATGGTAGGTAGGGAATACGTTAATATGATCCCATGCGATACCACTGAGCACGCTTATGTGCGGATGGTAGAAAAATATTTTTGGTCTTTTTTCCTCTACCGAAGCGGGATATTCATCTCCTTCAAGCACTATAAGTGGGGCGTCTGTTAGTTGCACGGATTGGTCGAATCCGGCAACTCTTGCACCCACGAGGTAGTCGAATTGTATTCCCTGGTTTTTGAGTATATGCATGATCATGGAGGTAATAGTAGTTTTACCATGACTACCTGCAACCACAACTCTTTTTTTATTCTTGCTTACCTCGTATACATATTGAGGGAAAGAATATATAGGGATGCCTGCTTTTTTTGCTGCTAATAACTCAGGGTTATCTGCTTTTGCATGCATACCCAGGACTATGGCATCTATATCAGGTGTTATTTTTTCAGGATACCAGCCAAATTTTTCAGGTAATAATCCTTTTACCGCAAGATTGCTTTTGGCTGGGTCATTGATCTCGTCATCGCTTCCTGTTATGGTATATCCTTGCCGCTCTAAAGCAAGAGCCAATTGGTGCATAATGGCACCTCCTATTGCTATAAAATGAATGTTGTTCATCCGAAAATATTTGTCTTTTTATGACCTGATGGAATTCGCGGCAGCTAATGAGTTTACTTCAACTTATGTTTTTTCATCTACACGCCGTGTCAAACTGGCCAATATCTACTTATTTCATACTTTTTTCCTAACTTCGTACAAAGTTAAACGGGCTTTTAAGGATTTATAATTTTTTACGTATGCAGCTTTTGTCAACCATCAAGCGTTTTGCACCGGTTATAGCTATTGTTTTTTTAGTGTTTATTTCATCTTGTGGTACTAAGAGATATGGCTGCCCTAACCATCTTTCTATCCCTACGATAACTTTTTTACGCTGATCTGTAAGATTCCCGTTATTTTAATTTGAGGGAAGTATTACTTCGAGGTATTATTTGATCTTGTAACAAATAAATACCTGAATACCGGTTGTCTTCCATGCATCAACTGAGTTGGAAATGATTTCGTTATTGACATTGCTTAAGCCATGCTTATATCTACCTCCTATTGAGAAGTTGTAAGGTAGGTTTATCTCAATTCCACCGACAAAAGCGAATTCACCGGGAACGAACAAGGTTTTATAATTCGGTTTTAGTGGAGTGAGGTTATTGAGGGAAATGAGGTTGCTATATTGCACCCCGGCCTGCACAGAGATACGTTCTGCAAAGGTATATTCTAACATTACCGGGATATCAAGATATAAGGCACTGAAATCACCCTTGTTCCCTGCAGAATCGGCGATGAACGGATAGTGTTTGCCTGCAGAATCGAACCCGGAGCAATTGTAGCGGGTACTGCTTGCCAAGATCTCAGCCCGAACCCCAATATTGTTTTTGTGTATTCTTGCCCAAAAGCCTCCGTGCGCACCGGTGGCGTAGCTTTTTTCCCATAAGGTGCCGGAGATCTGCTGCATGTTCAGACCAGCCTTAACGCCAAACTGGGCTTTCGGGGCTGTTGAGTCGGAGCCGGAAAGCAACTGCGCTTTGCCGTGCAAGGAGAATAGCGATACCGTTAGAAATGTGAGTAGTAGTTTTTGTCTCAAAATTTGTGTGTTTTATTTTTTTAATGGAATTTGTATGATAAATAAACCTGGATTGTCTGTGTCTGCCAATTCTGCGATATTTTGGTGACACCTTTGTTGTTATTATTGGCCAGGCCCTGGATGTACCTTGTGCCGGCACCTATCGCCGGTGTTAACCGGAATTCACAGCCCAGTACTGGTCCACAATCCATTTGGTTGAAGTAATGTTTGTATTCCGGTTTGTCGCGTCCGGGATTCATATTTGAACTGCCTTTTGCAAATATCAGACTACCGGAAGAACTACTAAAAGGAAATTTTACTGCTTTGTACATTAACTCGAACTGTAGGCCGAACCTTTTCTTTGTTATTTCAAAAATACCCCCCACGTGTATGCTTGCCATAATGTTGCCATCCCAATAGCTTCCAGACATTTTTTCAAGGTTTTCGCCAACTTTGAGCCCAACAGCAGATACAATGCTTTTTATTACGGTTTGTGACGAATCCGCTTTTTGCCCTTTAGCCCTATTTAAGAACATTAAACAAGTAAAAGCGGTTAGTATATATTTCATAAGCAGGGAGTTTTAAGGTTGTGTTTTTAGAGAAAACGGAACCCAACAGATAACTGTATGCTGCGTGCATTCCATGCCTGCGTAGCAGCCGGTACAGATTTATTCATATCGGTTAAACCGAGTACGTAACGTGCGCCAACAGAAATACGGGCAGGAAGATTTGCTTGTAAACCCACAAGACCATCAAAGTTTGTTGTATTTAGATTTTTTTCAGTAACGGCAGAGTTATTGCTGTTAAAAGAAATAATGGAACTAAATTGTGGTCCTGCCTGTAGCCATACGTGCCAGAAAAGCTTGTATTCAAACATTATCGGTATGTCTAAAGAAACTGTTTTTATTGTGGCCGTAGTTGCGGCAATAGCCGGTTTATAATCTACTTTAGCAGATTTTATCAACCCTTCAATCTGTACTCCTATTTTGTTTTTCGTCACTCCAGCGAATAAGCCACCTACAAAACCGGCATTATATTTTTC
>JBGAJU010000102.1:0-9105 GCA_044224775.1 Flavipsychrobacter sp. | reverse complement strand
GAAGAAGGTGAGCTGGTGAAGCTGTTAACGGTCATGCTGTGAGAAGCACCATCAGTTATTGTGCAGCTTGATGGCAATGTGATAGCGTAAGTGTAGCTGGCCTGGCCTGCAACTGTGAAAGAAGCTGCAGAAACAGTACCTGTAGTAGCTGGGAGTGTAACACCACCGCCACCACCTGTGGTACGGGTACCTGCAGGAGCAAGAACAGCAGTACCTGAAAGAGTTGCAGAAACAGCTACATTACCGAAGTTCATATCCACTGTTTTAGTGATAGTGATAGGAGTGATGATGTTTGCAGAAGCAGAAGCAGTTGCTGTAGCTTGTGCGAAAGAGTTGTTTGAGAAAGCGATTACTGAAGCAGCGATTACGATTGATTTGAAGATGTTTTTCATTTTTTAAGTTTTTTATTGTTTGAGTTTGTTTGTTTACGTTGTTTGTTTGACAGGGATATATCCAACCACGTGCCAAACTCATAACAAATTGACAATCAACAAATTAATTTCTGGCACGCCACCAAAAACGTCCACGATGCGGACATGTTTTCCGAAAAATGGAAAACATAGGCTTTATTAGTGGCTGGAAATACTGCAAATAGTATATTTAGGGTATGAAATACTTTTTATCAGTCGTTTTGCTGTTTGGTTGCTTGTCGCTAGGTGCCCAGCACCGGCTGTTTTGGTTCATCCAGAATGGTAAGATGGGATTTAAAGATGCAACAGGTAATACGGTCATCCGCCCAGTTTATTCATCCGTTAGCGATTTCTCAGAAGGCTTGGCCGAAGCAGGTATTGGTGCAGATATGGCCAATTCCCTCCATGGTTTCATTAACGAAAAAGGCGAATGGGTGATAAAACCGGCATTCTTTGCAGCCTGCAGTTTCAGCGAAGGGTTGGCAAGGGTAAGCGTTAACGGCAAGTGGGGCTATATAGACAAAACCGGCAAATGGGTAATACAACCCCAGTTCTACCTCTGTTATGAGTTCAAAAAGGGCTATACGACAGCAGCGAAAAACAATAAATGGGGTATAATAGATAAAACAGGGGCCTTTATAGTGCCCAATCAATATTATGATGTAACTAATTTATACAATGGTGTTCTGGGTGCTTGCAAGACCGTATCCTCAAAATGGCAGGTGGTTGATACGAAGGGCACCCCTGTATCTAAGAATAAGTTTACCAAAATTAAAGACTTTGAAGATGGCCTTGCCCCCGCTCGGGATGATAGCGACATGTATGGCTTTATTTCACCTAAAGGAGAGTGGGTAATAAAACCCAAATTCACAGGTGGGGAATGTTTTTCAGAAGGGTTGGCGGCTATAGAGGTAGACTATACCGGCTGGGGCTTCATAGATAAGAGCGGGAAACTGATAATAAAAGCAGAATACGACCGTGGTGGCCGTTTTGTGAACGGCTATGCATTGATGGAAAAAGGCAATGAGTACATGTACATTAATAAGAAAGGTGAGGTGGTGTTGAGGTTCAATAAATAAAGCATGCTGGTTTTTACGAACGTTAATTGGCACAGATTTTGCGATATTTAACTCCCCTGGTTCTTTGAAATTTTGTCCGGTTGTTTACCTTAAAAGCAGGGTATAAATTATACCTGAAACCACGTTTTTTATACCTTTTTGGGGTATAATTATACCCTTTTATACCCCTTTATACCTTAAAAGAAAACACATGAAATAAGCCCATAGCGCATTTCGTTTGCATCAGCTGGTAATTATTAACCGAAAACAAGCCCATGCCCCAAATTATACCTGTTTGGGCATGGTCCTCAAAAAAATAACTTGTTTGATAGTAATGAAGATTTGAAAGTGTATTCCGATTTGCAATAACAAAATAATAACGTTATTTTGTTTGGCTTAAAGTTGCCCGCACTTCCCATTGATCCCTACCGGCAACAAGGTATTAATTGTTAGCTAATGACCGAACAACAGAAGGTTTTTCTTGCCAAAAGTGACATTAAAGCACACGACCTGGAGCATAAGCGAAAGGTTGCATTCAATATTCAAAAATATAACGATGCGGTAGTAAAGGGCAAGCAACAGTTTGCTAACCTGGATGTGGCACGCATGCGTGCAAAAAATGTGAAGTGGAAGACAATAGAGAACCTGGATAAATATCTGGAGCAGTTTGAAAAGAATTTTACAGCCAATGGTGGCAAACTGATATGGGCTGAAACCGCGGAGGAAGCGCTTCAGGCAATATTGCAGATATGCCGCGAGAAAAATACAACACAGGTAGTTAAGGCAAAGTCGATGGTAACGGAGGAGATACACCTGAACCATTTTTTACAGGAGCGTGGTATAGATTCAGTGGAAACAGACCTTGGTGAATACATACAACAATTGGATAATGAGCCTCCTTACCACATTGTTACACCTGCCATGCACAAAAGTAAGGAGGACGTAGCAAAGGTATTTCATGAAAAACTAGGGACAGATCCAAACCTAACACCACCTGAAATAACCAAAATCGCCCGCCACAATCTGCGGGAAAAATATGTTACTGCGCAGGTAGGTGTATCGGGTGGCAATTTTCTTTTGGCAGATATTGGCGCAGTATGCGTTACAGAGAATGAAGGAAATGGAAGGCTCAGTACAACCTTCCCGCCAACGCAAATAGCCATAGTGGGTATTGAAAAATTGCTGCCATCTGTTAATGACCTGCAGTTGTTCTGGCCACTACTGGCTACATATGGCACGGGTCAGCAGGTTACGGTATACAACAGTATCTTTTCAGGCCCACGTAAGGCGGATGAAACCGACGGGCCGGAAGAAATGTATGTGATCCTTCTGGACAACGGCCGTACAAACCTGTTACGCAGGGAAGTACGTGAGAGCATGTATTGCATTCGTTGTGGTTCGTGCCTGAATGCATGCCCGGTTTATAAGAATATAGGCGGCCATGCCTATGGAGCTACCTATAGCGGGCCTATTGGTTCTGTAATTACTCCCCACCTTAATGGAATGGAGGAGTATAAACACATGAGCTATGCATCAAGTTTGTGTGGTAATTGCACAGAGGTATGCCCCCTGAAGATCAATATTCATGAGATGCTGTTGGAGAACCGCACAATTGCTGCCGAGCAGGGCCTCAATGGCACTACAGAGAAAGTTACCTGGGCGTTGTGGCAGCAGGCAATGCTAAGCCGCAGACTGATGAATATAGCGGGTTCGAAGATGAAGAATAAGGTGGTGAATGGCCTTTTTAAAAACAGTTGGGCTGTGCACAGAGGCGAAATAAAATTCGCTGAACGTTCTTTCAATAGAATGTGGAAAGAGCGGGATAAATAGTCCAATATGGATAAGATAGTTGTATATAGCGCACACAACAGTCGCCGTCTGGAGTATGTTCTGGACTGGGCACTGAAAGAGCGTTTGCGGCTTGATTATACTATTACACATAATGAGCAAGAGTCTGCACATATCTCGTATGGTAAAATTTTACAGCAAGGCATTTCAATACCCGATCGTGGTTTGCTTTGGCAAACCGGGAAGGAACACAATACCATAGCAACAGGAGAATGGAATAACATACCAACACTTTTCTCGGTTGATGATACAGGTTATTCTTTACCCTTTGATCTGCTCTCCGCAATCTTCTTTCTATTATCGCGTTATGAGGAGTACGACAATTATAAACCGGATAAGCATAACCGTTATCCGGCAACCCAAAGCCTATTGCATAAACATGGTTGGTTACAACGTCCATTAGTTGATGAATGGGTTGCCGAGATCAGGAAGTTGTTGCATAAAAAATCCGGACTTAGTGTAGCGTCACCTTACTTCTCTTTCCAGCCTACGTATGATATTGACATGGCTTACTCCCATATTCATAAAGGGGCCAGCAGGATAGTTGGCGCATATATGCGTGCGTTCCTGAAAGGTGACCTCCGGCAAATTGCAGAGCGCACTAAAGTGCTGAAGAAAAAACAAAAAGATCCATTCGATTCTTTCCGCTGGCTGCGGCAACTGCATAGGGAGTATGACGCAAAACCATTGTATTTTGTGTTGTCCGCAACAAAGACCACGGCCTTTGATAAAAACATACATCCGCAGCATCCAGCCATGATGCGGGTAATAAAGAATTTGGTGAAGGATGGCTCAATAGGTATTCATCCTTCTTATTACTCAACAGAAAATAGTGTAATGAAAGAGGAGATGCGATTGTTGGAAAGTATCTCAGGGAAAGATGTGCGCATATCTCGTCAGCACTATATCAGGATAAAAATACCCGAAACTTGCAGACAGTTATTACACAATAATATAAGAGAAGACTATAGCATGGGCTACGGTTCTCATTTTGGTTTTCGTGCCGGTACAGGCAATTCTTTTCTTTGGTACGATTTGGAGAATGATATGATAACAGATCTTCGCATTCACCCATTTTGTTTCATGGATACAACTGCACATTACGAAGCTAAATTATCTGTGCCTGATGCGTTTGAGAAACTAAATGCTATGAGTAAGATTCTGGAGCGCACAGGCAGCACGTTGATAACTGTGTTTCACAATTTTTCACTAGGCACCAGCCATGAGTGGAAAGGATGGCGGCAGGCATATGAGCATTTTATGCAGGAGAAGTTAAACAAGCATACGGGAGTAAATAATTGAACACAAATATGAAGGTAAGCGCGATTATCACAGGCACAACCGGAATGGTAGGAGAAGGTGTACTCATGGAATGTCTGCGACACCCAGATGTAGAACAAGTATTGATCATCAATAGACGGTCTGGTGGGTTCACACATCCAAAATTGAAAGAAATAATTCATGGCAATTTTCATGACATTTCTCCAATTAAAAGTCAGTTGGCTGGGTACAATGCCTGTTTTTTTTGTGCGGGAGTTACTTCAGTCGGTAAGAAAGAGCCGGAGTATTATAAACTTACCTATGACATGACAATCCATGTGGCTGAAACATTGGCAACGCAGAATTCAGACATGGTATTTTGTTATGTTTCCGGTGCCGGTACAGACAGCACAGAGAAAGGCAAAAGCATGTGGGCAAGAGTTAAAGGTAAAACAGAGAACAAACTAATGCAGTTGCCCTTTAAGAGAGCCTATATGTTCCGCCCTGGAATGATGAAGCCATTAAAAGGTGCAAAGAATGTTCTGAAAGGGTATTGGCTGGTAGGGTGGGCATACCCGCTGTTTAAGGCTTTAGGCCTTGCATGCACACTAAAAGAAGTAGGCACTGCAATGATAAATACCGTTAATAAAGGCTATGAAAAGCAGGTGTTGGAGATAAAAGACATTGTGGCATTGGCGCACAAATAATTATTTGAATACGCTATTCATCGCGGTCCACCAAGGATGCAGTTCATAATCTAGCCTGCCGGCTTTGATTGCCGGGTCCGTAGCTAACAGAACTTCAGCCTCTTCTTTCGTGTCGCAGTTCAATATGAATAATCCACGCCAGTTGCTATCATCACCGAAAGGTCCGGCAACCAAAAGTTTTCCTTCTTTTGCCAATCGCTCCATATTGGCCATATGTCCTTGCTGTATTTTATCAATGGTGGCTTTATCCGTTATTTTATCACGGTCTTTTCCTTTTATCAGCATTACAAAATAATATTGCTTCATAATCATGCTGTCCTTTTCGCCGGGTCCAGGTGGTAATTTGAAAGTTTTCGGCTTGCTATCCTTCTTTTCCTGTGCAAAAGAGCTTAGGCCAAGGAAAATGGCAATAAAAAGAAATGTGTATCTCATTATAGTGGTTATTTGGCTTTAAATTAACTTGATATTGCGTTCTGCATTGATATATTCTGTACCTTTGCACGCCGAAAAAAGCCCCCCTTCGCAGGTTTTCCTCCGTATGGGTTGTTTTTCAGGCTGGGAAAATTAAACAATTTATTCCCCGAAGGGAGAATTTTAAGGATTTTTATGGATATCAGGAACATTGCCATCATTGCGCACGTTGACCACGGAAAGACAACTCTTGTTGACAAGATATTACACGCCACGAACGTTTTCCGTGACAACCAGGAAACAGGTGAGCTGATCATGGACAGTAACGACCTGGAGCGTGAGCGTGGTATCACGATTCTTGCAAAGAATGTGTCTGTTACTTACAAAGGTGTTAAGATAAACGTGATAGACACTCCCGGCCACTCCGACTTTGGCGGAGAGGTGGAGCGTGTATTGAAAATGGCTGATGGTGTGCTGCTGCTTGTGGATGCGTTTGAAGGTCCGATGCCGCAAACACGTTTCGTGCTGCAAAAAGCATTGAACCTGAATCTGCACCCCATCGTTGTGATCAATAAAGTTGACAAACCAAACTGCCGTCCGGAAGAAGTGCATGATGCAGTGTTTGAATTATTCTTCCAGCTCGATGCTACCGAAGAGCAACTGCACTTCCCAACCATTTATGGTTCATCTAAACAAGGTTGGTTCAATACTTCATTGGAGCCTAAAGAAGATATTACCGTTCTGCTTGATACTATTCTTGAAAAGGTACCTGCACCGACCGTGGTAGAGGGACCGGTACAAATGCAGATCACTTCACTCGATTATTCTTCGTTCCTGGGTCGTATTGCGATAGGTAAAGTAACACGTGGCTCGTTGAAGGAAGGACAGAACGTGATGCTTTGCAAACTGGATGGTACTATGCAGCGCAGCAAAGTGAAGGAACTCTACGTGTTCGTGGACATGGGCAAGAAACGTGTAACAGAAGTTGTTTGCGGAGATATATGTGCAGTAGTAGGTATAGAAGGTTTCCAGATAGGTGAAACAATAGCTGATTTCGATAACCCTGAAGCAGTTGCAGTAATTCCGATAGATGAGCCGACGATGAATATGCAGTTTAGCATTAATAACTCTCCGTTCTTTGGCAAAGAAGGCAAATTCGTTACCAGCCGGCATATTCGTGATAGGCTCATGAAAGAGTTAGAAAAGAACCTTGCGCTTCGTGTCAGTGAAACAGACGATGCGGATAAATTCCTGGTGTATGGTCGTGGTATCCTCCACCTCAGTGTACTGGTTGAAACCATGCGCCGTGAGGGCTACGAGCTTACTGTTGGTCAGCCGCAGGTAATTGTAAAAGAGATAGATGGCAAAAAATGTGAGCCATACGAAATACTAGTGGTAGATGTGCCGTCCGAGTTCAGCGGAAGGGTGATAGATCTAGTAACGCAGCGCAAAGGCGAAATGCACGTAATGGACACCAAGGGTGAAATGCAACATCTGGAGTTCGATATACCGTCACGCGGATTAATTGGTTTACGTTCGCAAATGCTTACTTCTACTGCAGGTGAGGCCGTTATGGCACATCGTTTCAGCGAGTACAAACCATGGAAGGGCATCATTCCCGGCCGTAACAATGGCGTGTTGCTGGCAAAGCAAGGAGGCACTACCACGGCATACTCAATAGATAAGCTGCAGGACAGGGGAGCATTCTTCGTCGATCCAGGGCAGGAAGTATATGGTGGTCAGATATTGGGTGAGCACATTAAACCGGGCGACCTTGTGGTAAATGCAATTGAAGGCAAGAAACTCACCAACATGCGGGCAAGCGGCAGTGATGATTCGGTACGTATTACTCCTAAAATAGAAATGACACTGGAGGAATGTATGGAATATATTCAACAAGACGAATGCATAGAGGTAACTCCTAAGAGCATCCGCCTGCGTAAAATAATGCTTGATGAAGAGGATAGAAAAAAATACTCTAAGATGCTGAAAGCGGAAGCGTAATTGCAAATTGCTTAAAGTCAATTAATTATTAGGAAGGGAGTCGTCAGATGCGACTCCCTTCCATTTTTTTTGAATATTAATTCATTATTTATGAGCTTGCCGATTAAAACTAAAATATTTTCATATTTAAATATTTTTAGGGATTACCCATCCTATTGCTGCGTTTTTACTGTCTATGTGTTGCCTGATTAATTGTTTTTTATAGGGTACAACAAAGTTTTTTATATTAATTTCGCTTACAATGGTTCGACTTATGAGAAAACTGCTATACCTCTTGTCATTATTGGTAATTTCATTAAATGTAACAGCGCAATATGTTACCGTTACTAATTTGGGCGGTACCGCGGCATACGGTAGCACCAATGTTACCGTTACCACGTCCGGTTCTGCACTTTCTACGCCATGGTGTGGGGTAAATCCTTACTGGATCGGTTTGGCTGGCCCTGGAAGCTATATTTATAATTTTTCCACACCTAAGAAAGCAATCAGAGTATATGTTACAGCAATGAATGTGCTGGGCATTGATTCTGAAAAAATAACCATATTTATAAACGGGACTTTTTACAATATGACGCTGGCGAATTTATCGCCATATGCGGGAACTTGTACTCAACCTACCCAGACAATTTATGGTGGGGCGCTTGTTTGTACTGCTGCAGCTCTTGGTGTAGGTGGTGGTGGCCAATTGGATATTTACCAATGTGGTATTACGCAGGTAGAGGTACATACCAACGGGGTCCTTAACGGAAGCACGTTCACATTCCAGTTTGATAGTGTTGGGGCTTGTTTCCATGCATGGGCTAACGAACCTTGCCTGGGAGATTCGTTGCATCTTAAGGCTATAGGTGATTCTTTAGGTGCCGTTTATTCATGGACCGGACCCGGTGGGTTTACAAGCACGGAACAATACCCTTCCAAATTTCCTGCATCTTATTCGGATACCGGCTACTATCGGGTTATAAGAACGATACTCGGAGTCAGCGATACGGATTCGGTCCGTGTGGTTGTCCATCCGCCTCCTATCATAGGAGTAAGTAATAATTCACCACTGTGTGCCGGTTTAACGAGCACGCTTTCCTTATATCAAACACCCGGCGCTGCCGGTGGAACATATCTATGGACAGGTCCCGGAGGGTTTACGTCTACAGTGCAAAATCCTACGCGTTCCGGATTCAGTGCCGCCGATACAGGTCTTTACAAGTTAGTGGTCACGTCCGCGTTCGGTTGCCGGGATTCGGGCGTTACTTCGGTTACATTGGTTGCACCTCCTCCTGCGCCTGTAATAACGGGAGTACAAAATTACTGTCAGGGTCAGCCCTTTGTTGCGTTCATGGTAACAGGTTATACCGGTTCATTGCGTTGGTACACTGTAGCCACGGGCGGCACGGGCAGTACAGTCGCCCCTGT
>JBGAJU010000022.1:0-56443 GCA_044224775.1 Flavipsychrobacter sp. | reverse complement strand
TATGAATGACCATTTGTATGTGGAGAATGCAATAGTTGCAGGCAGGTTGTATGACGACCTGGTAGCAGAGTTCAAAGCAGTGAGAGGTGCTACCGAAAAGCTGTTTGAGTCATTGTCTGGCCCGCAAAGTGAGTTCAAAGCACGAACAAAGGCCGGCCCGATTACTGCCCGTGCGCTGGGCTACATAATAGTAGGCCATATGATGCACCATATGAAAGTGATAAAGGCGTGGTATCTTTAGATCACATCCTTCCCAATCACAGTCCAGTCCATTTTTCCTTCGCCGCGTGCTATCCATCTGTCCATTTCTGCGGCAATGCCGGGTATAGCGGCCAGCGTTTGATTGCCTTTTGCGGCCTCCTCCATCATTAGGCGGGTATCCTTACGTGCCATATCCAGTTCCCATGTGGGTTGGTCAAAGGTGTTGGATGTTATCTTTTTCAAGCGGCCCAGTACTGCAGAACCCGGGTTCCAGGTTTCGAAGAGGGTATTCAGGCTGCTTTTTGGGATGTTCATTGCTTTGGCAAGGGTTAGAGCATCGGTGAGTCCTGCCGTCATGGCGACAAGGAAGAGGTTGCCAATGAGCTTCATGCCGGCGGCGGTATTGTTCTTTGTGCCAAAGTTGAGCACCACTCCTGTCATCTTTGCAAGTTCAGGTTCCACGGCATTGATCACATCAGGGTCTCCCGATACCAGCATGGTGCCTGTGCTTTCCAGCGCATTTACCGGGCCCATGAAAACGGGGGCATGCAGGTAGGTGTAACCGCGACTCTTCCACAGTTCTGTACGTTCTGCAGCGCCCTCTGCCGATGTGGTGGTGTGGTCTATGATCATCACTCCCGGTTCAAATCCTGCTATGGCTTTTTCCAGCACTTCGTTCACAGAGGCATCGTCCTTAAGCGTCAGGTGTATCCTTTCGGCTCCTTTTACCGCGTCTGCCACATCATCGAACGCTTTTGCGCCAAACTCTTCCAAAGCCTTTGCTTTTGCAGCCGTTTTATTCCATACCTGTACTTCTTCCTCACGCTGCAAAAAAGCTTTTACAAAGTTAGCGCCGAGATGGCCTGTGCCGAGATATGCGATCATAGTATTGATTTTTGATAAAGATAAGATGATATATCTTGAACAAAAAAGCGCACCTGTCAATAGGTGCGCTTTTTTGTTTTTAGTTAAGCTGTTACCAAACGAGTATTTTGCTGCGGAGCGTTTTGTTCCCGGTTTTTACATTGATCATATAGTTTCCGGTAGCCTTATGTAAATTAAACGTGGCTGGTTGCCCGTTCGCTACTGTTTTTTCAAAAACAACTTTGCCAATGATGTCTGTAACTGTAATGACCGCGCTACCCTGCAAGTTAGGGATGTCAACAGTGAACGTCCCATTTGAGGGATTAGGGTATATGTTAAGCTCTCCGGGCATTGCCATTGTGTACACATTTACATGGCAATCTCCGTGAGGATTGACCACCAGCGGGAATGTGGCTGATGCGGATCCGCAACCATTTGTCTGGGTATAGGAAATAGTGGCTGAGCCAGCTGTAACACCTGTTACATTGCCGGATGCATCTACTGTTACGTTACTATTGCTGGCGCTCCACACGCCGCCTGTTGCAGCATTGGTAAGGGTTATTATATCGCCTTCGCAAACTGTGCCTGCACCGTATATAGTTCCCGGGTTAGGGAGTGGATTCACGGTAACGGTCATAACAGCTACAGCAGAGCCACAACTTGCGCTGGTCACCGTATACCTGGCCTGGTCTGTTCCGGGTGCGAAGCCTGTGAGTACCCCGCCAGATGTGATAGTTGCATTACCGGTCACTGTGGTCCATACTCCGCCCGGTGCCGAACTGCTTAGTGTTGTTGTGCCTCCAACGCACACATGGTCTGTGCCTGTAAGTGTACCCGCGTTGGGTCTGGGCAGTACCGTAATTAGTCTTACAGAAGAGGTGGAGCCACAAGCATTGGTCAATGTATAGGAGATGCCTACGGTGCCTCCGGCTACACCGGTTACAAGGCCTCCGGTACTTACGACAGCTTTGGTTACATCACCACTGCTCCAGGTGCCGCCCGGTAAACTTGCAGTGATCGTTATGCCGGCTCCGGCACAGGTAGATGTGGCTCCTAACAAAGCTGCGGCATACGGAGGACCTTCAACAGTAACTAATATCGTGTCCATACAACCCGAAGGCATTGTATAAGTTATGAATGCATTGCCTACCGAAACGCCGGAAACCACGCCCGATGAGGAGCCTACAGTTGCTACCGGCAGGTAGCTGCTTGTCCAGGTGCCCCCGGGTACTGCGTCGCTCAGTGTTACAGTAGTTGAAACGCAGAGTAGGGTTGTGCCTGTTATTGGTGCCGGCGCAAGATTAATGGTAACGGTTGCATAAGCTGAGCAGCCGGTGGAGCCTACAAAATAAGTGATAGGCGCTGTGCCTGCTGCTATCCCGTTAACGATGCCCGAAGAGGCCCCGATCGTCGCTATGCCGGTTGCGCCGCTGCTCCATGTGCCGGTAGCAGGTGTGCTGCTCAATGTGGTGGTAAGGCCGGAGCACATTGATAAAGTTCCCGTGATCGGGGTAGGAGAGGCATTAATATTTATTGTTCTTGTCTGGAAACAGCCTGGCGATGTGGTGTAGGTTATGGTAGCGCTGCCGCTGCTGATACCCGTCATGACGCCCGAGGCGCTGCCTATACTTAAAAGACTGCTGGTAGTGCTCCATGTTCCGCCGGGTGTGGCATCAGTGGCAGTGGCGGTTGCTCCTGTGCAAACAAACGATGCCCCGAGCACCGCGGCCGGAAATGCTGTTACAGTAACTGGAAACGTGGCCGAGCAGCCGGCACTCAAGGTGTAAGTTATCGTCGAGACTCCCGTCGCAACGCCCGTTACTACACCTGTGCCGGAAACAACGGTTGCGATGGATGTTGTTGATGATGTCCATGATCCGCCACCCGCAGCTGATAACGGCGTGGTAGTGCTTACGCATAAAGTATTGCTACCGGTAATGGAAGGGGTAGTGATCACGGTGAACGATCGTGTTGCTACGCAGCCTGTAGCGGGAATAGAGTATGATATTGTGGTAATTCCTGCGGCGATCGCAGATACCGTGCCCGTGGAGCCGACAGTTGCAATAGATGTTGAACTGCTTGACCATGTGCCTCCCGCAGTTGCGTTTGATAATGAAGTGGTCGTACCAATACAATTAGAAGAAAGTCCGCCCGAAATTGCCGAAAAAGGATGAACAGTTATCGGCTTTGTAACATAACATGAGCTGCCAAAAGTGTAAGTTATGGTAGCCGTGCCACCAGAGGACATACCGGTGACAACGCCCGTGGAAGAACCTACGGTGGCAACTGAGGATGAACTGCTTACCCATTGGCCTCCGGGTACTGTATTGCTCAGCGTGATCGTCTGAGCGCCACAAACGCTTGACGGGCCTGTTATTGCAGTAGGTACAGGGTTTACGGTTACATTTACTACAGTGATTGTTGTGCCGCATGGGCCCGGATTTGTGTAGGTAATGTTAGCAGTTCCGGCTGCAATGCCATTTACCGTACCCGATGAAGAACCCACTGTTGCAACTCCGGTGCTGCTGCTCGTCCATGTGCCGCCTGAAAAGCCGGGTGTTGAAAGGCTCATTGATGTGCCAATGCAGATCGCACTATTCCCCGTAATGGTTGGAGCGGTACAGATCTTCACCTGTCCGTTACTTACCATATAGCCGGGCGTGTGTGTTACTAGGCTTGTGCCCGTGCCTGCATAGGACGACCCACCCGCACCGCCTCCGTAATAGCCGCGCCCACCGCCGTAATAGCCGCCGCCACCGCCACCAGCTCCTGAGTGTGATGAAGATGCGTTTGAACCCTGCCCGATAGATGCCGTGCCGCCGCCACCGCAGGTTGCGTTGTTGCCGGGCGCTAACTGCGTGCCCCCCGTGGGATTGTTGCACATGCCAGATGATGTAGTACTGCCCAGGTAATAGCCGTTTTCCGCGATCAGGTCACCGCCATGGCCTCCGCGTTCTGCATTAACGACACCCGACGAATAACCCACTCCACCGCCACCACCGGCAACTACAACACGGTTTGAGATAGTATAAGTGCTCACACTTGATGAGGTAAGTCGTATGTCTGACGCACCGCCGCCGCCGCCACCGCGGTCAAAGCCAGCTCCACCGCCGTTCCAGCCACCCGTGGCAAATGAGCCAAAAGAACCATCTCTTCCTTGTTCGCCAACGTAAATGTACAGTGTTTGACCGGGCGTAACCGCCAACATTCCTTTTACCCGGCCACCATAGCCGCCAACTCCGCTGGAGTTGATGCCCCCGGCAGCCCCCTGCACATCAAATGCAACAGAATAAACTCCCGAAGGAACAATGTAGGTCTGCGTGAATCCGGTAAAATTATAGGTGCTTTGCGCAGCAGTTTGGAGTGCAAATAACAATAACATCCCCGCTATAAGCGAGCTGGCTGGGTATATGTATCTCATAAGATATATTTGTGGTGCAAATGTAAAGAAAAATATAATGTCTGTTAGGTTATTTGTTAGTTATTGAGCGGGTTTTGATATGATGGATAATTAAAGAAAATGGAATATAGGGCGTAAAAAAAGTTAAGCTATGCAATAGTGCTATTTTTTATTAACTTGGCAACCTTTCACGAAAAAAATAACCAATGTCCGTAAATCTTTGTGTAGACTGGGGGAATTCCAGCATTAAAGCTGCAATATTTGACAATGATACCTTGCAGAAACAATACTCGTTTACCAGTGAGCAGGCACTTGAGAAAGTGTCTTATATGCTCGAAACGTACAACCCTGTAAAGGCTATACTCTGCTCTGTCGTCCGTCATGATGACGAAGTGGAACAACTTATCAAATCGAAAATAAAGACTCTTGTTGTATTAGATGGTTATACGCGTACGCCTATCAACAACGCATATCTTTCCCCTGAATCCCTGGGGCCCGACAGGCTTGCGCTGGTTGTGGGCGCACATATGCAGTACCCGAACAATAATAATCTGGTTATTTGCTTAGGTACGTGCATCACCTACAACCTGGTGCAGAAAACGAAAACTTTCAGGGGCGGTGCAATTTCTCCGGGCATGCAGATGAGGCTTGAAGCAATGAACACACTAACCGATAAATTGCCCGAAGTGAGTGTGAATGGAGACCTTATGCTGTTGGGCTATGATACGGAAACGTGTATGCGCAGCGGCGCTGTGTTGGGTATGGCTGCTGAAATAGATGGTATGATCAGGGAGTTTGCAGGACAATACCCTGATTTTAACGCCATCTTAACTGGCGGGGATGCTCCTTTCTTTGCAAGCAAAATTAAAAGTAAGATATTTGTCGACCCGGATCTGCTATTGAAGGGATTAAATTTAATTCTCAACTATAATGTTGCATTGCCGCGCTAAGCTATTTTTCTTTTTCTTCATCTTATTGGGTGTAAAGGCTTCCGCGCAGATCGCCGGTGAAAATAATCCGTACTCAAAATACGGGATTGGCGAGTTCACTAATGGCAACGGTGCAGCTTTGAGGGCTATGGGCAATATTACATCAGCATATAAAAATGCCAATATACTCAACTCTGACAACCCGTCATCCTATGCTTCGTTGCAGCACACCACCTTTGAACTTGGGGGCACGGCAAGTACGAGAGCTATATCCGGTTCGGGCTATAACTACAACACAGGTACGGCGAAACTATCCTATTTAAGCCTGGGTTTTCCAATAGGTAAGAATGGCGGTATGAGCCTCGGGTTTAAACCATATACTACATTTACTACACCATGGTAGATACTTATCGGTTAAGTTCATCTCCTATAGAGGCGTGTAGAAAGAAGATATAATGGAGATGGTGGTACGAAGACTACGCCACAGGTGGGATGGCAAATACAAAGGATTAAGCGTAGGCTTCAATGTCGGTTACTTATTCGGGTCTATCCGCAGCATAGCTGCAGCAATACCGATTGATACCCCTATATGCAAACAACTTACACCCAGGCTGTTACATTAATTATAACCGCCTGGGTGGCATTTACTGGAAGTTAGGTGCGATGTATGAGCATAAGGTAGACTCGCAATATACGTTCAGGTTAGGAGGTACATTTGCGTTGAACCAAAACCTGTTCGAGCGGTTGAATGCCTACGATGTAAGTAGTTACGACCTGAGGGATACTCTTATCCTGGATACGACTTATAATTCGGGAGAGCAGCACGGTAAACTTACATTGCCTATGTCTTTCAGCATAGGAGCGATGCTAGCCCGAAATAATAAATGGGGGGTGGGTATAGACTTCTCGTCCAGCCAATGGAGCGGGTTCAAAAGCCAGCCGGACACTATGGTAAAAGCGGGTGTGGGTACTGCCTCGTATAAATTGAGCCTTGGTGGTGAGCTTACCCCGGATGTAAACAGCCTGCGCAACTATCTTGCAAGGGTTACCTACCGGTTAGGATTATACTACGGTACAGACTACCTGAAGCTATACAATACAGTGCTGCCATGCTATGGCGTAACTGCGGGTGCAAGTCTTCCGTTCCGCCGTTCGCCATCACAATTGCATTTTGCGGTTGATGTTGGCAGGCTGGGTACGACAGAGAAGAGCCTTATGCAGCACACTTATGTGAGGTTCACTTTAGGTATTTCCATTAACGACAAGTGGTTCATACAAAGAAAAGAGCAGTAATGAGTTGGCTGTTAAAATATTGTCCCAACAACATTGCCCGGATCTTGGTTCCGGGTGTTTTGTTTATGGCAATAGCCGCATGCAAAAATGACCCGGGTGATATTGAAGCACTGACAGGCAAAGGTAACAGGCAGGAGGACAGAGCCGAAAATGTGACTCTTATTTACAGCAAAGAAGGGAAGATGAAGTTGCGGGCTTATGCCAGGTATTTTGTGCGCAGCGAAAGCGCAGACCCTGCTTTTATAGATATGAACCGAGACCTGAAAGCAGAATTCTTTGATGATAGCGGTAAGGTTGAGCACGTGCTGACGGCTGACTCTTCAAGGTATTATACTACAAAGGGTGATGTAATAGTGTGGGATAGCGTTAGGGTGGTGAGTGCCAGTGGGCAGGAGCTGACCACGCCGGAGCTGATATGGAGTGACGGCATACAAAAGTTCTTCACCGAAAAGCCTGTAAAAATAGCTTCGGCAAGCGAGGTGTTATACGGAGAAGGGCTTGAAGCCAACAGTGATTTTAGCTGGTACAAGATATTAAGGCCACGAGGAACAGTTGCCGTAAATAAAGGAGAACTGCCTAAATAATTATTTAGGTATAGTGATGATAAAGGTTGCTCCTGTTGCCTCATCCGACTGCAGATGAATGGCCCCCCTAAGTTTCTCTACTAGTTTCTTCACAATGGCCAGGCCTATTGTTATGTCCTTCTTCTCTTTGATCTTTTTCTGCAGAGTTTTGAATAGGTCGAATACTTTGTCTTTAGCATAGCCTGTAATGCCCGGGCCATTATCCTTCACGCTGATGGTGTAGGAATTTTTTCCTTCCTCGAGTGATATCTCGATCTTCACTTGTTCCTTATCGTTGTACCTGATGGCATTATCTATCAGGTTGAGGAGTATCTGTTTTAAAGCAATGTGCGAGCTGCTGATCTGTTGATTATTCTTCTCGTATTGTATGGATACGTTGGCCGGTATCTCCAGCAGCATGGTCACTTCTTCTATCAGGTCGGTGAAGTTGATCGCGTCTTTTTGCTCTGATAGTACCTGCGTAGACCTTGAATACTTTTGTATGCCTGAGATGAGCTCTGTAAGATTACTTGCAGCAAGGCCCAGGAAATCGATGTATTCATTGCCTTCCTCGTCGAGCGAAGTGCCGTAATTGCTTTTCAATAGGTGAGTAAGTGAGATGATCGCATTCAGCGGGCTCTTCAGGTCGTGGGCAGCAATGCCCGCAAAGCTGTCGAGCTCAGCATTGGCCATTTTTAGCTCTTCTATCTTCTGATGCTGCCATGCAGTTTTCTTTGCCTGTTCATAGTGTTCGCCTACAATACCTGCTAAAGATTGCAGCGCCCTTGTCTGCGCATCGCTAAGCTTTACAGGCTGGGTACCCCAAACGCAAAAAGTGCAAGATGTGGCGCCATTCTGGTGCTGCATAGGGAAGCCAGCGTAAAAAACGAATTTAGGCGCGCCCGTGACCAATGAATTATAACTGAATCGTTTATCCTTAGCTAGGTTATTGACCACTTGCATCTCATCAACGGCAAAGGCAAAAACATCCTGCACAGAAGGTACACCTTCCTGCACTTTGAAGCATTTGCCATGCGTATCTATGATTCCTGCTAATGTTGCCGGGTTATCCAGTATCTGCGTTGCCAAAATAAAGGCATGTTCAAAGAATGCCTCGTCAATTATGCGGGGAAAATGGAATTCTCCGTTTGTCCGTGATATTTCTTCTGTGTTTGTTTTCACCGGGCTGGCAAGCGATCTGTTTGAGGGCATAAATATACTTTTCCGGATCGATTATGCCTAAGGCGATAACTGCTTTTTCGTTATTCGGCTTTTTATTGATTGGTTAAGGGATTCAATCAATAATCACTTTTATTATCTGATAATAAGTGCGCCTTTAAAACTGAATATTGAATTGCTTACCTACTTTCCTGAGGTCTTCTGCAACACTGTCAACTATTGGTATGCCTTCAGTTATCCTTATTGCTTCCATTTCTCTTTCCGGGTCGCCGGGTATCAGCACTTTTTCATGGCCGGGGGCAGGGGTTGCATTGCGGAAGCGGGTTATCCAGTTGTCCATATGCTCTTTGAATGCAGCCGCCGGACGAAAGGCATCTATGCGCATGGCCCCGAAGAAGTGGCCTAGTCCCACGCCAGGCATATTCTGCGGCATAGGTACGTAGGCAGGGAATGGAGGCGCCCATGGGCCATAGCTTGCGCCGCTTAGTATCGCAGAGAAAATATCGACAATGCTACCCAATGCATATCCTTTGTGGCTGCCATGCTCACGATCACTGCCAAGGGGTAGCAGTGCGCCGCCATTTTTCAGTTCATTGGCATCAGTGGATGCATTGCCTTGTTTGTCCTGCACCCAACCCAACGGAGCTTCGGCATTTTTGCGTTGTAATATTTCCAGCTTGCCGTTAGCTGCGGTGGTTGTTGCGAAGTCTGCTACAAAGGGGGGCTGCTCTCCGGCCGGTATTGCTACGGCAATAGGGTTGGTGCCCAGCATTCGTTCGATAGAGAATGTCGGGGCTACCAGCGCACTTGCGTTTGTCATCGCCATGCCTATCATGTCATGCTGTAGCGCCATCATAGCATGATAGCCTGCTATGCCAAAGTGGTTGGTATTGCAAACGCTCACCCAGCCGGTGCCTGCATGCTTTGCCTTGTCTATGGCTACCTGCATGGCAAATGGTGCCACAACAAGGCCAAGTCCGGCATCGCCATCCACTACGGCAGTGGAGGGGGTCTCGTGCACTATTTTTAGCCGCGGAGTTGCATTGATCCTTTTTGCCTCCCAAAGCCGCACATAGCCACTAAGCCGGGCTACTCCGTGACTGTCTATGCCTCTAAGGTCGGCAGACAAAATTGTTTTGGTTGCGGTTTCGGCATCAGCGGTGCTGCAGCCTATACTTGTGAAAATACTGTATGTGAATTGATATAAATGATTGTAAGAATAAACTGTATTCATTGGTGCAAGATACTAACCATCTTCCTGAAGGAAAAAGAAGTAATTTGGCAGCCTGAAATTTAAATATGGGCTGGAGGGTCATTGTTGGTTTAGTATTGCTGATTGTTGGTATGATGGAACTTTATTCTGTCACAGCCAATAAAGCAGGTATAAAAAGTATATCTCCCGGGCTGGTGCAATTTGCCTGCCTCATCTGGATGGCTGTAGGGGTGTTCTTTATTGTAAAAGGAACACAGAAAAAAGATCCCTGATGCGTGTTATGGGGCATTGAGCCTATTAGTAATAGTTTTGTAGTTTGCATTATGGCGCCCCAACATTTTTCTTCAAAAGGCCTGTCTGATAGCGAAGTGCTTGCGTCGCGGCATCAATATGGGCGTAATAAAATTACCACGAAGAAACAGGCTGCCTTTATTACCGCGTTGCTCAACGTGCTTAAAGAGCCAATGTTCATATTGCTCTTCGCGGCAGCAGCAATCTATTTTGTTACAGGAGAACTGAGAGATGCACTGTTTATGGTCTCGGCAATAGTCCTGGTTGCGGCCATATCCCTCTACCAGGACTCAAGAAGCAGGAATGCTCTGGAGGCATTAAAGGAGCTGACGCAACCAAATAGCAAAGTGATCAGGAACGGGCAGGTTTCGGAAATAAAAAGTGAAGAAATCGTTATCGGGGATCATATCATCGTGGAGGAGGGGACTTCTGTTCCTGCAGATGGACGTATCGTTCAGTCAAACGATTTCTCTGTAAATGAATCAATGCTTACTGGCGAGTCTTTGCCGGTTTTCAAACGGGAAGATGGTGATCAAAGTAATTTGGTATATCAGGGTACTACGGTGGTAAGCGGCTTGGCAGTTTGTAAGGTAGAGGCTATTGGCAACAACACCAGGTTAGGTAAAATAGGTGCAAGCCTTGAGTCTATCGGGGATGAAGATACACCCTTGCAAAAGCAGATCAGGAATTTTGTAAAAAATATGGCCATTGTCGGGCTGATATTTTTCCTGGTTGTCTGGGGTATCAATTATTCCAAGTCTAAGGACATGCTGGATAGTCTTTTGAAAGCGCTTACACTGGCAATGAGTATACTTCCCGAAGAAGTGCCTGTGGCTTTTATCACTTTTATGGCGCTAGGCGCCTGGCGCCTGATGAAAATGGGCATTATCGTAAAGCAAACCAAAACCGTGGAAACCCTTGGAAGTGCGACAGTAATATGCACTGATAAGACAGGCACTATTACAGAGAATAAGATGTCGCTGGCCAAGGTGTTCGTGTTTAGTTCGTTGAAAAATACAAGCATGGACGAACCAATAGGTGATGAAGAAAAAGAATTGATCCGGCTGGCCATGTGGTCGAGCGAGCCGGCTCCTTTTGATCCGATGGAGGTAGCACTTCATGATGCTTATGCTAAGCTGCATGATGTTGATGAACGGTCTCATTATTCTTTAGTGCATGAATATCCATTGAGCGGGAAACCGCCAATGATGACTCATATTTTTGAGCATACAACTGGGCACAGGATCATAGCAGCGAAAGGTGCTCCTGAAGCGATTGTTCGTGTTTCCGGATTGTCAGACAAAGAAGCTGATGTTGTAAATAAAGCCACAAACTCTTTGTCTGAAGATGGTTACAGAGTATTGGGGGTAGGGGTTGCAGAGTTCACAGGGAATGATTTTCCTGAACATCAACATCAATTGAAGTTTGTTTTTAAAGGATTGGTTGCTTTTTATGATCCACCCAAAGAAAATATGACTTCTGTATTTGAAGCATTTTATAAGGCCGGGATAGCGGTAAAGATCATTACCGGGGACAATGCGGCTACTACTGCCACGATAGCAAAACAAACAGGTTTCAGAGGGGCGGATCATACACTTAACGGGGTAGAACTGATGGGTGAAAAAGAAAATGAACTGGAAGCGGATGTTGTCAGGACCAATATCTTTACCAGGATGTTCCCGGAGGCCAAGTTGAGGATTATCAACGCGCTGAAGGCAAACGGTCAGATAGTGGCGATGACGGGCGATGGAGTTAATGATGGACCAGCGTTGAAAGCTGCGCATATAGGTATTGCAATGGGAAAAAGAGGATCGGAAATTGCAAAACAGGCATCCTCACTTATATTGGCGGACGATGACCTGGGTAAAGTGGTTCATTCGATCGCAATGGGCAGAAAGATATATGCGAACCTGAAGAAAGCGATACGATACATAATATCTATACATGTCCCTATCATTCTTACCGTATTTATTCCATTGATAGCAGGTTGGGTATATCCGAATATTTTTTCTCCTATACACATCATTTTTTTCGAACTGATAATGGCGCCGACATGTTCTATCATATATGAGAATGAACCCATAGAGGAGAATGCCATGTTTTTGCCCCCGAGGCCGCTTACAAACACCTTCTTTAACTGGAAGGAACTGGCAACAAGTTTTACGCAGGGACTAGTAATTACCCTAGGTATTATGTTCGTTTATCAATATGCAGTAATTACAGGCTTCGGTGAAGCAGGAACACGTACAATGGTGTTTATAACATTGATCACCGCTAATATTGTCCTCACGTTGGTTAATCGCTCTTTTTACTATTCTATCCTCACCACTGCGCGGTACAAGAACAACCTCGTTCTACTTATTATTTGTATTACAGTAGTATTGTGCGGGTTGATCATATTTATAAAGCCGGTTGCCGGCATATTTAAATTTGAAAAACTGCCTTGGGGTAGTGTGGTTGTCAGTGCATTCGCCGGGGTTATTTCAGTTGCATGGTATGAATTGGTGAAACTGTGGCGCCGCAGCAAAAAAACTATTGATAATTAGCGTTAGGTGTAGTTATAGATAATTTATTTCAAATAAGAAATTTCTCATCTTAAATTTCAATCGTGACGACTTACCTTTGCCGCCTTATATGGGAATAAAAGTCCAGATCATTAATAAGTCTCCGCACGATTTGCCGGCATACCAGACCGCAGGGTCAAGCGGTATGGATCTTAGAGCATGGTTGCAGGAGCCGGTCATGCTGCCACCAATGGCACGGAAGTTGATCCCCACTGGTTTATACATAGCGCTGCCGGCGGGATACGAGGCACAGATACGCCCCCGTAGTGGCATGGCCATTAAGAAAGGACTGACATTAATTAATACGCCCGGCACAATAGACAGTGATTACCGTGGGGAGATAATGATCGCCATGGTCAACCTGTCGGGTGAGGAGCAGGTCATCAGCGACGGTGAACGCATAGCGCAGATGATCATTTCGAAATACGAACAGATTGTGTGGGAAGGGGTTGAGGTGCTGGAAGAAACAGTGAGGGGTGCGGGAGGTTTTGGCCACTCCGGTACTCATTAGTAGTGAATTATTTATTAGCTAAACATTGATCTGAAGATATGAACATTATTATACCAATGGCGGGCATGGGGAAAAGGATGCGCCCGCATACATTGACAACCGCAAAACCATTGTTACCAATAGCAGGAAAGCCTATAGTGCAAAGGCTGGTTGAGGATATTCTTGCTACCTGCAACGAAAAAGTAGAAGAGATAGCGTTTGTTATTGCGCCATCTTTCGGTAAGGAAGTGGAGGCACACTTATGCAGCGTGGCCGAAGCCTTGGGCGCAAAAGGTAAAATATGCTACCAGGAGCAGGCGTTGGGTACCGCACATGCTATTTTGTGTGCAGGCGACACACTTTCAGGCAATGTGTTCATTGCATTTGCCGATACTTTGTTCAATGCCAAGTTCAGCATAGACAAAAATAAGGACGCTATAGTGTGGACGCAAAAGGTCGAAGACCCACGCGCCTATGGCGTGGTGAAACTCAACGCCAACAATGAGATAGAAGCGTTTGTTGAAAAGCCACAGGAGTTTGTATCAGACCTGGCTATTATCGGGGTGTACTACTTCAGGGACGGCGATGGACTGAAGAAAGAGTTGCAGCGGTTGATAGATAATGACATAAAACTGAAAGGCGAATACCAGATAACCGACGCTATGGAGCATATGCTGAGGAATGGCGTTAAGTTTTACACTGACCAGGTACAGGAGTGGTTCGACTGTGGCTATAAAGATGCAGCAGTGTATACCAATAAGCGTATCCTGGAGATAAAGCAGAATTCTGAGCAACTGGTATCGCAAAATGCAGTTGTTGAAAATTCTGTCATCATAGCGCCCTGTTTTGTTGCAGACGGTGTGGTGCTAAAGAATTCGGTTGTTGGTCCTCATGTTTCTTTGGAAAAAGGGGCAACTATTGAGAATTCCCGTATTACGAACAGTATTATCCAGTCTGATAGTATTGTTAAAAATGCTGTGATTGACAATTCGATCCTTGGGAAAAGTGTAACTTACATGGATAAACCGAGCGAATTGAGCATCGGTGATTTCTCGCAAATATGAGATCAAAGTACCTGAGCATATATCTTGCCTTATTCCTATCAACCGGTATTGTTTTTTCTGTGTATGCACAGGAGGAGACAACAGATACGTTGAATGAGATGTCGCGGGCCGGGAAGAACGCCGCCGCAGATAAATTCTACTTCGATGCTATGAAGGCCCGGGCCCATAACGACGACAAACTGGCTGCCGAGTTATTGCAGAAGTATGTGGATGCACGTCCCGAGGTGTCGTATGGCTGGTATGAACTATCTAAAATAAACCATGCAGAGCGCCGCATGGATAAAGCGGAAGAGTACATTAAGAAAGCCATTTCGTTAGACCCGGGTAATAAATGGTATAAGGAGCAACAAGCTGCACTTTTTGCAGATAAAGGCAATTTTTTGGAAGCCGCGAATATAGTTGTTGAGTTAAGTAAGTCGGAGCCAAGTGAGTCCAATTACCTGATGATCGCGGCGGAATACTTTGCAAAGGCGAAGAAGTATGAAGAGGCAGTAAGTTACCTTGATAAAGCCCTTGTGCAGCATGTTGGTGACGAAGACATAATGGTGCGCAAAATGCAGCTTTACCTGGAAATGAATAATGTGGAGAAGGCTGCAGGCGTTGTGAAGGAACTGATAACCCGGGACCCCAGGAATGCGAAGTATTACAAGGTACTTGCGGATATTTACGAGAACAACAAGGAGGTTGAAAAGTCTGCAGACGTATATAAGCAGGCCGCAAAAATCATCCCGGATGACCCGCTGATAAAATTTGGTATTGCCGAAGGGTATTTGAGAAGTGGCGATACGGCAGCATATAGAATGCATATTATGAATGTGATACTGGACAAGAATCTTGACCCGGAAGAGCAGTTAAGCGTATTTCAGTCATTCCTGCAAAAGTTCCCGAATGATTCTGTGATGAGCAAGGAGGGCCTGCCTATAATGAGGCAACTTGCCGTTCAATATCCTGATAATGACCTGGTCATGGCCTTTTGGGGAGATATGCTCGAGTTGAATAACCAGCACGACAGCGCCATGATGATGTATAGCAGGTCGTTACGCATTAAGCCGAACAATCCTAATCTTTGGGGTAAGTTGTTAGTTGGTTATGGTGATAAAAAGTATGCCGACTCACTGATCAAATCAAGCGAGCGAGCAATGCGCCTGTTTCCGAATATGGCGTTATATAGCTACTTCAATGGAATTGGCTACATGAATAAGAAACAGTATCCGCAGGCTATCAACGCCGTTAAGAGGGCAATAGACCTGCAGCCGGAGAACGATAATCGCATGCTCGCCGATATGCATGCTTTGCTGGCAGATATCTATCATTCCAATAAACAGGATGATCTCTCTGATAAGTCATTCGAAAAAGCACTGTCCTACGACCCTGCGAACGCAGGTGTTTTGAATAATTACGCCTACTATCTTGCGGAGCGTGGCAAAAAGCTTGATGATGCTGAGCGAATGTCGCAGAAGTCATTGGATCAGAGACCGGACCTGGCTACTTACTTAGATACATATGGATGGATTCAATACAAGAAAGGTAATTACCTCAAGGCAAAAGACTATATAGAGCGTGCGGTTAAGCTGTCTGGCGCGGATGCGGATGCAACTTTGTACGACCACCTGGGTAATATCTGTTACCAGCTCAATGAAAAAGATAAGGCACTTGAGTATTGGAAGAAAGCAAAGGAGCTAGGTGGCGGAGATGATGCAATGTTGGACAAAAAAATAAGCGAAGGAAAATTGTATGAATAGGTTTTTTCTTGGTGTTACCTTGTTTGTGCTGGGCTGCTCACTGCACTCATGTTCATTCCGTAAATTAGTGAAGGGTAAAAAGCCTGAGGTATACGTTTTTAAAGCAGATTCGGTAGCTAAGCTTGATTCTGCTGCCGTATCGGGCAAAGATTCGTTGGCTGCTGTAACAGATAGTGTTGCCATCATAAAAAAGATGATAGAAGAGGTTGCTCCGCTATGGGCTACACGGCTGCAATACCGCACTTTTTCGGGCAAGGCAAAAATGCATATGGAAGCCCCCGATGACAAGCAAGAATTTACTGCACACTTCAGGGTGAAAAAGGATAGTATCATCTGGATAAATATTACCGCGCTTGGCGGTCTCTCTTTTGCACGCATTTTTGTTACCCCCGATAGCTTTTTCCTGCTAAATAATATGCAGAAAACGGCTATAGCTATTCCGCTTGCCAACGCTGCTAAAGTATTGCCCTCGCGTATCGATTTTGCATCCTTGCAAAACCTTATCATCGGTGAGCCCATCCGCGATGGCGAGATCACAGGTGTGGCCAATATGGCCGACAAATGGGTGCTGCACGTGGAAGATACCAGCTACATACAGGAAGTGACCTATAACAAATCAGACAGCGCAATGAGCGCCGCGCAGTTGCTCACTTATCAGCCCAATGGCCCAAAAGCAATAACCCGGTATGGAAAATATGAGCGGGCGGATGGTAGGCGTATATCTACAGACAGGGTGCTGAACCTGCAGAATGGCAACGACTTCTATACACTGGAAATGAACTTCAATAAGGTGAATTTCGACGAGAGCCTCGAATTCCCTTTCTCTATCCCGAAGAGCTACAAAGTCAATCCGCCCCCGGATGACAAATAAATTGGCTTGATTGTTGTATCATGTGTTAGTATAGGATTTATTAATAGATTTACGTAAAGTATTATCATGGACACACAAACGCTTTCTTCAACAATATCCGGTGGTGGTTTCCTATTGCAGACATCAGCCCCGGAGGATACATTCACTCCCGAAGATTTCAATGATGAGCAGCGCATGGTCGTTGATATGTGCAATGAGTTCCTCTCCAAAGATGTTACACCTCATCTTGTAGAGTTGGATAACAAGAAAGAAGGGTTAATGCAATCCCTGCTTGATGAGGCAGGCAAGCTTGGCTTGCTCGGTGCGGCCTTCCCGGAGCAGTATGGCGGTTTGGGTAAGGATTTTGTCACCGCAACCATCATCAATGAATGCCTGGGCGGCGGCCATTCCTTTGCTGTAGCCATGGCTGCACACAACGGTATAGGCTCATTGCCTATTTTGTATTTCGGTACACAGGAACAGAAAGATAAATATATACCAAAGCTGGCAACAGGCGAAATGAAGGGCGCCTATGCCCTCACCGAACCCGGCTCCGGCTCTGATGCCCTCGCCGCGAAGACAACTGCTAAGCTTACTGACGATGGCAAAAGCTGGGTGCTGAACGGCCAGAAGATATGGATTACCAATGCAGGCTTTGCCGATGTATTTACCGTATTCGCAAAAGTAGATGGCAAAGACTTCAGCGCATTTATCGTGGAGCGCAATACATCCGGGCTCTCGTTTGGGGAAGAGGAACATAAAATGGGGATCAAAGGCTCCAGTACCCGCCAATTGTTCTTCGAGAACTGCACCATACCTAAAGAAAACCTGCTGGGTGAGATAGGTAGGGGGCATATTATAGCATTTAATATTCTCAACATAGGCAGGCTTAAGCTGGCGGCGGCGGCTACTGGTGGCGGTAAGTTGGCATTAAAGACCACCATCGGCTACGCCAAAACGCGCGAGCAGTTCAAGGTGCCTATAGCATCATTTGGTGCGATACAGCATAAGCTGGCAGAGATGGCAATAAAAATATTCGCCTCAGAAAGTGCCCTCTTCCGTACCGCCAACTGGATAGACAAGAAAGAGCAGGAGTTGAAAGGCACAGCACACGATAACGCCTTGCTGGGCGCAGCAGAAGAGTACGCCATAGAGTGCGCCATGCTCAAAGTACTTGGCTCTGAGAATCTCGACTATGTGGTGGACGAAGGTGTGCAGATACATGGCGGTAACGGCTTCTCCGATGAATACAATATTTCCCGTGCCTACCGCGACAGCCGTATCAATCGCATTTTCGAAGGCACTAACGAGATCAACAGGCTGCTGGTTGTGGATATGTACCTGAAGCGCGCCATGAAGGGCAGGCTGAATATCATGGCTCCTGCTATGGCTATCCAGAAGGAACTGATGAGCATCCCTGACTTTGATAATGATGACGTGCCATTTGCAGCAGAGCTAAAGGTGATTGCCAACTTCAAGAAAGCTATACTTATGTGCGCTGGCGCTGCAGCACAAAAGCTCATGATGCAGTTGGAGTACGAGCAGGAGATATTGATGAACCTTGCCGATATGCTCATAGATACCTTCCAGGCAGAGTCGATATTGATACGTGCGATGAAAATGCAAGCTTCCGGACATGAGCATGCAGCCATAGCTACGGACATCGCCCGCACTTTCATCTTCGATGCCGGCGACCGCATTAATATTGCTGGTAAGAATGCCATCAACGCCTTCGCCGATGGCGATGAGCAGCGTATGATGCTCATGGGACTCAAGCGTTTCAGCAAAGTAGCGGCATACAACACTAAAGAAGCACGCAGAAGGATAGCCGCTAAACTGATGGAAAAAGAAAGCTATTTCTTTGGGTACTAATTTTTGGTTTATGGTAAATTATTTTCATGAGATAAATCATTTTCTCATTGTTTGCTAATACACTACTTTTGCAAAAATTTTAAAATCACTGATGCGTAGCTGGTGGTGGAAGATTCTCTCGGTTTTATTATTAGCGTACACCATTGTTGGCGGCTTTCTCATGCCCGTCCCGCATATGGAAATTGTGAACGAGACCATCCGTAACCTATACTTTCATGTGCCTATGTGGTTTGTGATGATGGTGGTTTTCACCTGCGCATTCGTTTATTCCATAAAATACCTGCGTTCCGGCTATATGAAGTACGACATCTATGCCGTGCAATTTACCAACACAGGTATTATTTTCAGTATATTAGGAATGGGGACGGGTATGATCTGGGCTCAATATACCTGGGGGGCTGCCTGGAGCAATGATCCCAAGCAACTGGGCACTGCGCTTTGTATGCTTATATATTTTGCATATATCATTCTGCGTGGCGGCATTAAGGATGAGGAAAAGAAGGCAAAGATCAGTGCGGTATACAACATATTTGCATTTGCTATGATAATTCCGCTTATCTACGTATTGCCCCGCATGGTAGATTCCTTGCACCCCGGCAATGGCGGTAACCCTGCGTTCGGCAAATACGATCTTGACAATACTATGCGGATGGTGTTTTACCCCGCCTGTATAGGGTGGATACTGCTTGGGGTATGGATCGCATCATTGCAGATAAGGACAGCGTTGTTGAAGTATCAAAAAGAAAATTCTTAATAGGAAACCGGATGGCAAAACGTATTATAACGATCATTTTTTTATTGCTGGTAATGCCGCTATTTGCGGGCGCCGAGCCCGAAATGGCAGATACCATGCGCTCCAATGGTAAAATATACGTTGTTGTTACGGTATTAGCCGTTATCTTTGCGGGAATTTTCGCATACCTCGTGTATCTTGACCGCAAAATAAGCAGGTTAGAAAAGGAAAAAATTCATAATTGATCACTAATAAAATTAAAACACAAAGGTGGAAACAGTAACTGCTAAGCCAACACAGGAAGCTCATTACAGCTTTTTCCAGGGTGTAGAACGCAACTTCGATAAAGCTGCAAAATTTACCCGCTTCGAATCAGGTATCCTCGAACAGATCAAAGCCTGTAATTCGATATACAGTATGAAGTTCCCGGTGCGTATCGGTGATAAGATTGAGGTAATTGAGGCTTACCGTGTGCAGCACTCTCATCATAAGCTGCCATGTAAAGGGGGTATCCGTTACAGCATGGATGTGAACCAGGACGAGGTAATGGCCCTGGCATCTCTCATGACCTACAAATGCGCTATCGTTAACGTTCCGTTCGGCGGTGCTAAAGGTGGTATCAAGATCAACCCTAAGAAATATACTGCATTCGAGCTGGAAAAAATTACCCGCCGTTATGCAAGTGAGCTGGTGAAGAAGAACTTCATTGGTCCCGGCCTCGACGTTCCTGCTCCAGATTACGGTACAGGCGGCCGCGAAATGAGCTGGATCGTGGATACTTACGCTTCCCTGAAACCGGGTGAGGTTGATGCATTGGCTTGCGTTACCGGTAAGCCTGTTACACAAGGCGGTGTACGTGGTCGTACAGAGGCTACAGGCCTTGGTGTTTACTACGGTATCCGCGAAATGTGCAGCATCGCAGAAGATATGAAGAAGCTGGGCCTGACTCCGGGTCTGCAAGGCAAAAAGGTGATAGTACAGGGCCTTGGCAATGTCGGTTACCATGCTGCTAAATTCTTCTACGAGAATGGCGCTTTAATAGTGGGTCTCGCAGAGCACGAAGGCGGGATATATAACGAGAACGGCCTCGACCTGCATAAAGTGGTTGACCACCGCAAAGCTACCGGTCACCTGCACGATTTCCCGGGCGCTAAGAATATAGACAGCAGTGCACTTACACTTGAGTTGCCTTGCGATATCCTTATTCCTGCAGCTCTCGAGAATGTGATCAATGGTAGCAATGCCGATCGCATACAGGCTAAAATTATAGGCGAGGCTGCAAACGGCCCGCTAACTCCTGAAGCGGACGAGATACTCATCAAAAAAGGAGTTGTGGTAGTGCCCGATATGTACCTGAACGCAGGTGGTGTTACGGTATCTTATTTCGAATGGCTGAAGAACCTGAGCCACGTGCGCTTTGGCCGTATGGACAAACGCTTCAGCGAGAACCAGAACGATAATATCCTCAGGTCTGTTGAGAGCATGACCGGTAAAAAAGTTAGCGACATAGAAAGGAAGCAGATACTCCATGGCCCCGACGAGGTTGACTTGGTTTACTCCGGCCTTGAAGATACCATGATAGGCTCTTACCACGAGATCCGCGACGAATGGATAAAGCACGAAGGCGCAATAGATATGCGTACTGCTGCATTCATCGTAGCTATCAACAAAGTAGGCGTATCTTACGAAGAACTGGGTATCTTCCCATAATAATAATTTGTTTAATTTATAGGAAGGGCTGCTTACGAGCGGCCCTTTTTTAATGTGCAAGAACCGTTATAAATAGTGAAAACCTGACTGTACCAATAAAGTAAATGCGTACCTTTGCACCGCATTTTAAACAGTTTTTAAAATTAACCTAAAAATGGCATTTGATATAGCTCTTATCCAAAAAGTTTATGACCAGTTACCGGGTAAAGTAGACGCAGCACGCAAATTGTTAGGCCGCCCGCTTACTCAGGCGGAAAAAATACTCTACTCGCATTGTTACGATGTTCCGGCTTCTGCCTATAGCCGCGGTAAAGATTATGTGAACTTCTCACCAGATCGTGTTGCCATGCAGGACGCTACGGCGCAAATGGCGCTGCTGCAGTTCAGCACTTGCGGCCGCGATAAGGTAGCAGTGCCCAGCACGGTGCATTGCGATCACCTCATACAGGCAAAAACAGGTGCGCAACAAGACCTTGCAACCGCGCTCGATGTGAATAAAGAAGTGTACGATTTCCTTGCTTCTATTTCTAATAAATACGGTATTGGTTTTTGGGCTGCAGGTGCAGGTATCATTCATCAGGTAGTGCTCGAAAACTATGCATTCCCCGGCGGTATGATGATCGGTACCGATAGCCACACGCCTAATGCCGGTGGTTTGGGTATGGCAGCAATAGGCGTCGGAGGTGCAGATGCTGTGGATGTAATGGCAGGACTCCCATGGGAGCTGAAAATGCCTAAGATCATAGGTGTGAAGCTTACCGGCAAGCTGAATGGCTGGGCGTCGGCAAAAGACGTGATATTGAAAGTGGCAGGTATCCTCACCGTAAAAGGTGGTACCGGGGCTATTGTTGAATACTTTGGCGAGGGTGCAGATAGCCTGAGCTGTACAGGGAAAGGCACCATTTGTAACATGGGCGCTGAGATAGGTGCTACCTGTTCTGTATTCCCTTACGACAGCAAAATGGCCGACTACCTGAAAGGTACTAACCGTGCAGATATTGCGCAGTTGGCAGATAATGTAAAAGAACATCTCCGCGCCGATAAAGAAGTGTACGAGAACCCCGAAACTTTCTACGATCAGCTGATCGAAATTAACCTTAATGATCTTGAGCCACACGTGAATGGTCCATTCACTCCTGATCTGGCTACGCCGATCAGCAAGATGGCTGAAGCGGTAAAAGAACACGGCTGGCCTGACGATGTGGAAGTTGCATTGATCGGTTCATGCACTAATTCGTCTTACGAAGATATTTCCCGTTCTGCGTTCATTGCAAAAGATGCAATGGCAAAAGGCTTGAAAGCTAAGAGCGAGTTTACCATCACTCCGGGTTCCGAAATGGTGCGCTACACCATCGAGCGCGATGGCATGCTGAATACCTTCGGCCATATGGGTGGGGTAGTGCTGGCGAACGCCTGCGGTCCGTGTATAGGCCAGTGGGCACGTCACGTGAACGACCCGGCTAAGAAAAATACGATTGTTACCTCCTTCAACCGCAATTTCGCAAAGCGTAACGACGGTTTGTCGTCAACACACGCCTTCGTTGCTTCTCCTGAAATAGTAACTGCGTTTGCAATTGCAGGTAAGCTGTCTTTCAACCCCCTTAAAGACAAGCTGGTGAACGAGAAGGGAGAGGAAGTGATGCTGGATGAGCCACAAGGTTTTGAAATGCCTCCGAAAGGTTTTGATGTGAAAGATCCCGGCTACGTCGCGCCTGCTGTTGATGGCTCTAAAGTTCAGGTTATAGTAAGTCCGGCAAGCGACCGCCTGCAGTTGCTGGAGCCATTCGCACCGTGGAACGGCATGGACATGAAAGGCCTTAAATTGCTGATCAAAGCGTTCGGCAAGTGCACTACCGACCATATATCAATGGCGGGCCCTTGGCTGAAATACCGTGGCCATCTAGATAATATCTCTAACAACATGCTGATTGGCGCTGTAAATGCCTTCAACATGGAAGTGAACAAAGTGAAGAACCAATTCACAGGCGTATATGACGAAGTGCCCAAAGTTCAGCGCGACTACAAAAAGCATGGTGTTGGCAGCATAGTGGTAGGTGACGAGAACTACGGTGAAGGCAGCAGCCGAGAGCACGCCGCTATGGAGCCACGTCACTTGGGTGTGAACGTCATACTGGTGAAGAGCTTCGCCCGTATTCACGAGACAAACCTGAAAAAGCAGGGTATGCTGGCGATCACATTCGCTGATAAGGCAGACTACGACAAGATACAGGAAGACGACAATATTGATGTTGTAGGCCTCACTACATTTGCTCCGGGCGTTCCGTTAAAGCTGGTATTGAACCACGCGAACGGTACAAGCGAAGAAATAACAGTGAACCATACTTTCAACGGGCAGCAGATAGAATGGTTCAAAGCAGGTGGCGCTCTCAATGTTATCCGCAGGGATGTTGCAGCGACTGAGCCCGCATAAGAAGATTGTAATGCTAAATAATAAAAGAGCCACACATCGTGTGGCTCTTTTATTATTGGTACTGAATGTAAATAGGTTTTGGATACAATTTTTTCAACACTTCGTCCGGGCTCATGATAGTTTTCCATGGCGGTGTTTTGATGTCGTTCTTGTAGAATAGTTTAAAGCCTGTAAACTGCACGGGCTCACGTACTACAGCCAGTTTGTACGAGTTAACTTTCTTCGCCGGGAATCCCCATCCGTCCATATGTATCACCAATTGCACTTCGGCAGATGTTTTGATGTTCTTATAGTTGGTCATCATGCCATTCGTGAAGCGGTGTACTATCAATATCTTGGGAGGTAAGTTGTGTTTCTTCACCAGTTCTCTCAGGTGATTTGACGCATAGTTGATGTCTGCTGCGTCAAATGTGCCTATCACGGTCCCCGGCTTCTTCCCCGATTTCATCGAGAATTCCGGGTCTATCGCAAGGTGCACCTGTGGCATGGCAAGGTAAGAATCAAGCAATGGTATCTCCTGTTGTAAAGTACTCAATGCCACCTGCACATCCAGGAACACGATACCATTTATTTTCTTGGCCAGTTCCACCGCTTTGTCAATTTGGTTAAATGGCATCCTTGCGCGGTACATGCCGCTTTTTCCCGGAGCTCCCTGTGCGGTAACAGCTATGTAGTGTATAGCCGGTAACACAGGTGTTTGCGGGTCTGCCTGTTCCCATTTCTTAACCTCGCCATCCAGTTTCTTCAGCATCTGGTCAGGAGACAACTCGCCAAGAATACCCATGCGCGTTGAGTAGAAGTTACCATAATAAGCTATTATACGCTTGAACGGAAGTATAGCCCCCGGCAATGGATAATCGGTTTTCACAGGCCAGCCGTATTTGGCCGAATCATTCAGCAGGTGCATAACGGCTTTGTTATACAGTGCAGTGTCTAAAGTGGCCGGTGGTGCCGGAGGAGGGGGTGGGGGCGCAGGTTGTGGTGCCTGCGCAATAACGGTAGTATCCTTTGTCTTCTTCTTGTTTTCTGCCTGCTTCTTCTGTCCGTTCGATGAATTGCAGCTAATGAGTATTAACACCGATAGCAGAAATAAATTGAGAGAAGGTATTCTGAAATAATGGGTTATCATTCTGTTGTGGCTGAGATTTTATTTTGTTTGTTAAAAATATTTTATTTAATTTACAAATGAATCCGTCATTCTTTAATTAACAGTAGTTTTGCTAAAGATAGGGTGGATACACAAATATGCGTAAACTATACAACATAAAGAACTTTATAGAGTGGCATGCTTTCGGCGTTTGCTCAGCTATCGGCGAAAGGATAGGAGTAGCTACGTCCCGCATCCGTTTGTGGTTCATTTATGTTTCATTTCTTACGCTCGGCTCTCCTGTTATCATCTACATGGTACTCGCCTTTTGGATGAACATTAAACGATACATCCTCATGCGCAGGAGAAATCCGTTACGCTACCTTTAGGTGGGCTTTCCCGATAATTGTTGTACTATTATGTCATAAACCTGGTCGAGGTACATGGCACGTTCCTGGGAGCAATATAAGTTTAAAATACTGTCGTTCATCATTGCTGTTTATAGCCTGCCGCTGCATTTTAGCCGGCCGTTGCCATATTCCTACGACGGCGGCTGGATGACTTCCCTGAACCTTGCCATTAAGAACCATCTTGTTTTCGGCAAAGACTTCATTTTTACCTATGGTCCGTTGGGCTTGTTAAGCACACGTTGCAACTTATACTCCAATAACCTGTTGTTTTTGGCTGGAGACCTGTTTTTTGCCACAGGCTGCTTTTACTTCATATATAAGTACGTACTGCAAAGCAAAGGCTGGTTTTTGATCGCTTTCTTAACCATGCTTATTTTCCGTACCACAGCTTTTTCACAAAGCATGTTTGTGGTGTTTATCATTTATGCCGCGCTAAACCTGCGCAATAATTTCAGTAACTATTTTGAGCTGGGCTACTGTGCAATTGCGGGTGCGCTGCTGTTCTTTGTCAAAATAAATTATGGCATACTCGTCATAGCGGCATTCGCTGTTTTTGCCGGTATTCTTGCTTTTAAAGATCACCGAAAACTTCTTTTTTTACTGCTGGTGTCAGGTGGGTTGTTCACTGCTATCTGCTTCACAATGCATATAGCCGTCATCGACTACCTAAAGTACAGCATTGCAATGGCCGGGCAATATGATGAAGTAGGCTATTGGCCCATTAAGCGTGGCGAAATGGTCTACGTCTCTGGCATTTCTCTGCTGTTGCTCATTGCTTGTGTGGTAGGTTATTACAGCTATTGCCAATGGAAGAACAAAGCGCTTACCTATAGCATACTGTTCTTTTTGTGCTGCATCAGCGCGGCCTCCTTTGTATTGTACAGGAATGCATTTACCCGCGCCGACTTCTACCACTATGGTGAGTTCTTTGCCACCCTTCCCTTTTGGGCTTTGGCAATTGTTGTTTTATGCCGCATGCAGCAACACATGTTCTCTAAAGTTATGGTCATCGTGTTTGCGCTTGTCTCATGGTATAACCTCATACTGCCCGATATTGCCGATGATACGTTCATCCCCAAACTCAAAGCCGACAATTACTTCAGCTACTATTCACCTCTGGAATACGTGAATACTGCCCTGGGAAACAGAAATCCTTCACTTCTACAACCTCAACTATCATCCGCGGCCAATGCCCCAGACCTGCGGCTATGCAGGGGTCTTCGACTCACTGAACGCCGATTTCTTTTCCGGTTCCGGTCGGCCGGAGGTTGTAATGATCCAGAATTTCCCCATCGACTATAAATATTTCTTTTGGGAAGAGTCCTTGACCAAGATCGCCCTACGGCTCAACTACCGCTACGCTGATTTTGCAAGGGTGAACAACTGGCAAGGGGCATTGAAAGACGGCTATTTTGACACATACCTTCTGTTGGCGCAGAAGGGGGATAGCCAGGTTCGCCCACAGTTCGAAAAGATAGCCACACAAACAGTTAAGCTCGGCGATACCATAACGTTGAACTTTCAGCCCGGTGAAGCAATATACCTCACGGCGCACTTCAGTTACTCAACACGGGGTAAGATACGGCGTATGCTATACCAGCCGCCCAACATGCAGGTGTCATTCATTTACGATGATGGCAGTACCTCATCATACCGGGCATCCCTCCCGTCTTTAAAGCACCCTGTTCTGGCCAATAAAGGCATACTCACCCAGGAAGAGATGATGTACTTTTTCTCCGGCGACCTGGACCGTGCCCGCAATGTAAAAGCACTGGTCTTTCATCAGGAGACGGCCGGTTTTCAGCCGGAGTGTATTATTGAGCTGTTGCGGCTTAAAAATTACTAAGGACTGATCTGTTATTAAGCGGCTTTTATTTATTAACCTATAATTATAATGTATTAAAAATTGAGATTAGTGCGCCTAAAAGTCTGACTAATTCTAATATAAACTATTCAGAAAGTTTTTAAAAATACCTATCTTGCAACGTAGAAAAACAAATCCAAGACTATGTTACATCGTTTAAGGATACCCTTATTGTTAATGACTGCATGCGTAGTGGCATTTGCGGCTTGTAAGAAGAAGATGAGTTCCGATGCACCACTCCCTGATACTTACTTCCCGGTTGTGGCTATGAGCAGCGATAATTTTGTCCTTTATGGCCTTAACCCCGCCACGCTTGAGCGCGTTTGGGAGTTCAGCATGCCACCTGATACCTTTAACATACCTGCTTGGCAAAAGATATTAAAGCCATCCCCCCTTGTTTACGGTGATTTCATCTATCAGGCAGCGGTGAATTCAGATACCATTTACAAGATAAATGCAAAGACCGGTAAGCTCTATAAGAAAATGTGGCTGCCGGGTCACACGCAGGTGAACCCTCCGTTTCACTTCTTCACTGTAATGGCTACACCCGTAGCTGACGGTAGCCTTATTTACCTCGCTACAACAAACGATACCATCTATGCTATCGACACCGGTACTGCTGCGATAAAATGGAGGTATGGTTCGCCATTGAAGGACGGTTCTGGTTTTGTGTCTGCACCGGTTATCTATAAAGACAAGTTATATGTTGCATACCAGGGTATGGGCAACAATGGCCACATTTACTGCCTGGACAAGAACAACGGCCCGGATGCGGGGGGTAATGCTATCTGGGATTATCCCGGGGTGGGCATGAGCGATACAACAGGTCGTTTTGTGTCGTCGCCTACTGTCAGCTATCCATACCTGTATATTGGCGGTTACATGGATAGTACTGTATACTGCATATACATGGACCCTCCACCATCGTCATCTACGCCACCGGTGCCTGAGATAGGTAAGTTGAAGTGGACATATAAGACCAACGGCAACATTCTGAGCTCACCTACTGCGTATGCCGGTATGTGCATTGTTGGTTCTAACGACTTTTATGTTTACTGTCTAGACTCTTTTACGGCTGGCGTAAGGTGGAAATTCAAAACCAACAGCCAGGTAAATTCATCACCTATCATCAGTAACCAGGTTTGCTATATAGGCAGCTACGATTATAACCTGTATGCTATCAACATCATCAACGGCTTGCAAAAATGGAGGTTCTCAACCAAGGGGCTCATCAAATCCAGCCCGGTGCCTTATAAGGGTAGTGTGTATGTAGGTAGCTATGATGGCTACATTTACAGGGTCGACTCAGCATTTGGTACCCTGCAGAACAGCTTCAAGATAAATGGCAACATACAGTCCTCTCCTGCTGTCAACGATTATTCCGGCATACAGTATAACAGCGGTGTGAGCGGTTTCAACACCAGCGGGAACAATAACTGATTCATAGCTCCCTTCGGGAGCCGGGTATAAAAGAGCTGCACTTCGTGCGGCTCTTTTGTTTTTACGGCATGGGCCCTGGGCTGACCAATATCATACCGGACACTGACGCCCATTCTACCCGGTGGGGTCGGTTGGGCATACTTTGCATCCTCAAAATTCCGGACTATATGTACATCGAGCAACTGTATACAAATTGCCTGGCGCACGCAGCCTATTATATCGAAGATAACGGCGAAGCCGCAGTGGTAGACCCTTTGCGCAACCCTGCACCATATATGGAGCTGGCTAAGAGGCGTGGCGCTACCATAAAATATGTGCTGGAAAGTCACTTCCATGCCGATTTCGTATCCGGCCATATCGACCTCGCCAACAAGACCGGGGCAACCATCGTCTTCGGGCCCGATGCAACACCCGGCTACAAGGCATACATAGCAAAAGATGGCGAGCGGCTGCACCTCGGTAAGGCAACAATAGAGATACTGCATACCCCCGGGCATACCATCGAATCCACCTGCTACCTCGTGCACGATGAAACCGGCAAGGCTGACTCGATATTTACAGGCGATACCCTGTTCATAGGCGATGTGGGCCGGCCCGATCTGCTCAGCGGCAACCTGGCAAAGGAGCAGTTGGCTGCAATCATGTTCGACTCGCTGCAGAAAAAGATAAAGCCACTCGATGATAATATTGTGGTGTACCCCGGCCACGGGGCAGGATCTGCATGCGGCAAGAACATCGGCAAGGAGTCGCAGTCAACCATAGGCCAAGAAAAGAAGTTCAACTATGCATTGCGGATAGATGACCGCCGGAAATTTATAGAAGCAGTTACCACCGGGCAGCCGGCAATACCCGCATACTTCTTCAAAGATGCCGTGCTGAATAAAACGGGCAGCGCCGATTACGATGAGGTGCTGCAGCGAAGCCTGAAGCCTTTATCTCCCGGAGAGTTCACGCAAATGCAGATGGAAGGTGCATTGGTGCTCGATACGCGCGACCCGCTCATCTTTCCTGCGGGCTTTGTGCCGGGGGCAATAAACATTGGCCTCGGCGGCGACTTCGCCGTGTGGGCAGGCACGCTCATCAGCCCCGATACCCCCTTGCTGCTGGTTGCTGACAATGGCCGCGAGCACGAGGCAATAGAACGCCTGGCAAGGGTGGGGTACGACAAGGTGCAGGGTTACCTTGATGGCGGCATGCCCAACTGGTTCAGGGCGCAGCAGCCGTTCGATAAGATACTCTCTATAGATGGTGCGGCCATACGCAGCCTGCTCGATGATGAGGCATACGAGCTGCTCGATGTGCGCAATCGCCGCGAGGTGGCTAAAGACCACATTGCCGGTTCTGTGCATATCCCCCTCAACCAGCTTGGCGAAATGTGTGGCGGGCTGGGCAAGGATAAAAAGTGGCTCATCTACTGCGCCGGTGGTTACCGGTCTATGATAGCGGCCTCTTACCTCAGGTCAAAAGGTTTTCATTTTGTGGCAAGTGTGGAAGGCGGTATGGCAAACATCCGCAAGAATGCACCCGAGCTGGTGGAACTGGGCCAGGAGACCGAATAGTGTATAACTGCTATATTTGCCCCCAGGCAAAATAGCACAAAATGGATCTCAACTCAAAGAAGACGGCGCTCATCATTCTTGGCGCTACTGCCATTATTTGCTCCCGGTTGCTGTTCTTCTTGTTCAATGACCCCGAAGGCCCTGATCTTTTAATAGTTGTGGGATTGGCAATGGCTTTCTATTTCCTGTCTGTTGCGATATACACATTTACCCCTGCTGCAATAAGAAGCATTAAGCGGCTTTTAATGGCGATTTGTACACAAGTATTATCAGCTATTGTGCTCTGGTTTTTAATGAAGTGATCCTTCCCGGTTAGCTGTTATTGATACCCGTGAGTTGGAGGCGGCTTTAAGTTCTTAATCTCATCTTAAGTACCCTGATGCTTTGTTGGTCAACAAATGTGCCTAACAAAGCGGAAACAGCAAAGAGTTGTACTCCTAAATTAATGTAATTTTATCATTGTATTTTTAAGAAAATTATTATTTTGAGAATAACAAAGCTAATTATTGTATTTATTGTTCTATTTAGTCCGTTGTGTAGCGCGCAAAATAGATTATATATTAATAATGAAGCTGATTCTGCTATAGGAAAACATGATTCAGTAGGATTTACAGGAGGGAGTACAAAGGTTGTTATTACACAAAGAGATGCTCCTTCAAATGAAATTTATTTCGATGCACCCATATTCTTAAATAGAAGCCAAATAGATACGCTCTTTTGTCGCAGGACATTTCTCCGAAATTTTGTAATGAAAAATTGCGTTGTAAAAAGCGACGCGGTATTTGAGCATGTTGGATCAACGATTCTGCAAATTGACTCCTCAATATTTTTGTGTGATTTAGAGCTGAATGGCAGATTCAAAGAATACGGAATCAGTGGTTTTTCATTTATTGAGAATAGGGTTATGGGTAAAACACATTTTTGGGAAACAAAATTTCGTGAAACAAGATTTAATTCTAATGAGTTTAAAAGTGTTGTAAGCTTTGATGATTGTATATTTATTAATACATATTTTCATAAAGTGCGATTCGGCGATTCGCTTGTGTTTAGGAATTTGACGAATGAAAATGTATACTTTAATAGATGTAGTTTTTCTAAAACTCTTTCGTTGAAAGGATTTATTGCACCTGGGGGAAGATTGAACTTCGATTCGTGCGATTTTGAAAGAGGACTAATATTGTCAGAGTTGCCGACTGGTATTTCCTTTTCATTTAAGGATATTGTGCTTCCTGATACCTTAGACTTATCAAATAATTCAGTGATTTCCAATTCTATTGATTTGACTAATGTAAACTTTCGGATTGGAGATGAGAGGTGCGCAATATTCCTATACAAGACTGATATTGCGAAAATTCAATTAGACTACAAATATTTTGAACTTAAGTTTAAAATGCTTGATGGTCATGAGATGTCGAAAAATGAGAAGGAGATTGTATATGAAGCTTTACTGAAAAACTTTAAAGATCATGGACAAGTAGAGAGTTATGAATTGTTAGATATTGAATACCGAGATTTTAAAAGTGGATGGTTCAAACCACTGCACTATTGGAACTGTTATGGATACCATAAAGAGTGGATAGTTTATTGGTCGTTGTTTCTGATAATCTTATATACTACAATAACTTTTTTCTGTTTTGACACATTGACAAAGCAAGTCTATACGGTTAAGCATATACCACCTCTGCCGACATTAAAGCAAATAGAGGCCAAAGAAAAATACCGAAATAGTCTTATCCGTCGACGTTATTGGTATTCTTTTGTTTACACAGCAACTATTTTCTTTGTTTTTCTACTAAAGGTAGATAACATAAGATTCAAGAAATGGCTTGGCTTGGCCTACATCGTCATTGTTGTTTACGGTTCAGGCATATTATGTTTAGGCTATATTGCTAATCTTCTTTTGCAAAAATAGTTTGCCCCGGGTTCAGTTTATCCGGCGGATGTATGCGGCATTAAGAAATGGTTAATGACAATTTGTATCCAAGTACTATTAGTTATCGAGCTTTTTCGCCCGTGTTTTGCCCTTGTTGGTGTTCCGAAGATACTAATTTCTCTCCGCCGTAGCAGGTCTTACCTTCTGACCTGCTAACTCGCGCAGGATATTTCATCTTCAGTACCCTGATGTTTTGTTGGTCAGAAAATAAGACCAACAAAGGCGGAAACAGTGGTAAGACCAATAAAGGCGTAAAACGTGGACGAGTGAGGAGGCAGAAAATATCTCGTTTAAATACGTTTGCAAATAAAAACCAGAGCTGTCTCTTTAATTGCCCAATTCAGTGGAATCGGTTCAATTGATGCTTCGTATGCTTGTCCATCCCAATCAATAAATTGGATGCATTTACTTGGTTTTTGAGTCGCGCTTTCGTCTCCTTTTTGGACGAGGAAAGTAAAAGAAATGGTATTGTTATCTATGTCTAAGATTGCTTTAGGATAAGCTCTCAGTTCTTCTTTGCTACTAGAGATATAATCTATATGATCGTCTGTATGGATGTCTCCACCAGTGTGTAAAATGATTGGATCGTAAATTTCAAAAGTTGTGTCTGAAGAAGTTGTGATAGTTCTTTTGGGCTGTTGTAAGTTATTTAAACTAGCTTGCCATTGAGCTTCTCCCCATGTAAGGTATTTTATGATTTTACAACTGTCGTCAATACTTAACGGATTTTCTTTAGTTCTAATTGCAAAATTGACGTGTTTAAATTTACTGTCGTATTTGTCCACAAAGAATTTTAACTGAGATTCGCTAGGTAGGTTTTCCGCCAAAGTTGGGTTGTAGCATAAGATTTTGAGGTTTTTATTGATTTTCAACGCTGTATCAAAATGGTTGTTGATATACTCATCTCGAAAAGCAAAACCGATAACGTAGACGACATCAGCATCTAATAATCGTAATAACAAGTCATCGTGGAAGGTTTTGTATGGTTCATTGTCTGGAGTTCCTTTGAACCCTGGATATAGTAACAATATTTTATCAGGGTCTGAAGGATCTACAACACCACTATTTTCAACAACTTTGTTATCAACAAGCATCCAGTTTAATGAACCGTGTAACTTTTTGTACTCAATTATTGTTTTATCCCAAGTGTACTGAATTTTAGGGTCGAAATATGTTTTTTTACGACGTTGTTTAAATCCTGTATTTATATCTGTAATGCCATTCTTAAAAAGAAAATCATCCATTTCGTCAATTGCGCGTTCAAATGTTAGGTCATAATTTGTTGTAAAAATGGAAATTGCTGGATTTTCATGGTCGTTAATTATTTGCATAAGCAATTTAGAATATAGACTACATGAATCCGATGTTTCAAATTTATTTAATGTATTGAATAGTGATTTTTTTAATTCAAATATCAAATTTTTCGCTTCTTTTTTATGTATATCAACTTGATTGCGTACTTCTTTATACTGAGCAAAATAGGAATGTGTTTGTTTGGGGTAGGCAAGAAGAAATTTCAGGAAACTCTTTTTGTGCACAAAGAACTCTAATGTCGATAATATGGTTTCTATATCGTAAAATTTGCTTTCCAGATGCCCTTCTAATGCTATTCTAAATTCTCCTGTGCAAAATGTGTCAATTGTTTTTCTAAATTCAGTCGTTGTTGGTAAGCCAAGAGCTGCTGGAAATCCAGCACCTGTAAAAACTAGTATTTTTTTCATTTGGAACTAGGATTGTTATTTAACTTGAAGCAGGTCAAAGTTAACTATATTATGGTTATTGCTGATAAGCAATTTTTTCGCCCGTGTTGGTCTTATTTTCTGACCAACACGCTCGCGCTGGGTGTCTTGCGCAGGATGTCTAACGGTCGCTCATTACGCAAATATTGGTCTTATTTCAGCAACGCCCTTGCATGGGGCTGTGCTAAACCTTGTCAATAATATCGCGTAACTTATCAGGCGACTGGTGGGTGTCAAAGATCGAGATGATCTCCAGTTGGTGTTGCCGTTTTCGCCCGTGTTGGTCTTATTTTCTGACCAACACGCTCGCGCTGGGTATCTCGCGCAGGATACTCTCCTCGTTGTTCGGGATATGTATCCGAAACCGCGAATAAAACCCTTTCTTCGAAGGTATTCATTTAACCTATAGCTCACGGCCTGGTCAAATTCTTTCGTTTACACTGCATAAACAAGCCCCTAAAACAGGCACTAAAAAATACCCCTCAATTCTGCCATTTTTTTCTATAGTTTTATCCTGTTAGCCATCGCCCACACTGCAATACAGCATTTTCAAAAATTTTCCATCATGGTACCATTACTGTACCACCATAGTACTGTTACTGTACCACCATGGAAAATAAATTTCCGCACACCAAACATCCTTCGGAACTTTACATAGTAACACCCCGCAGTCTAAGCTTTATACCCAATTTGGTTGGCTTTGGCACCCGGCACAAGTTCTTTGAAAGGGAATGTATTTGTAACCGCGGCAATGCAGGCATACCCACTTATGCTTGCTCACCCCGCTAAACAACCAAGGGGGGCGCTCCGTATGGAAGCCCCTTCAGGGGTTTGGGGCATAGTGAGCAGCGTATGTGAGCAACGAATGAGCAGGAAATGAGCAATCAAAACCGTATAATTCGTTGGTTATCAAACCTAAAGTGGGCAATGTGCGTATTTTTTGGCAAAGTGGGCAATAAAATGGCCCGGCACAACATAGAAGGAGGTAACCGGCGCAAATTATATTATAATAATATATAACTGTATGCCTAAAATCCTTACCTTTAGTTAATAAATCTTCGCCTATTGTAAATGCTGTACGCTATTGTAGATATTGAGACCACGGGGAGCTATGCAGGCGGAAACGGCATCACAGAAATAGCAATTGCCATACACGATGGCAGCAAGGTGATCAGCTTTTACGAGACATTGGTAAACCCGCACCAGCCCATTCCATACTTCATTCAGCGCCTCACCGGCATCAACGATAAGATGGTTGCCAATGCGCCATCGTTCAAAGAGGTTGCCGGCCAGGTATACGAGCTGCTGCAGGATAAGATATTCGTAGCCCACAACGTGAACTTCGATTATTCGTTCGTAAAGTACCACTTGCAGGGCGCAGGCTTCCAGCTGGACACCAAGAAGCTGTGTACGGTGCGGCTGGCACGCAAAGTGTTGCCGGGCCTCGCAGGCTACAGCCTCGGCAAGCTCACGCATAGCCTGGGCATCAATCATGCGCGGCATCACCGCGCCGGCGGCGATGCCCTCGCCACCGCCGATCTGCTCACCATGATCATTGCGAAAGACACACACGGTGCCGTCCGCGAGATGCTGAAAGGCAGGAACAGCGAGCAATACATGCCGCCGCATTTGCCTGTTGCAGAATTGGAGCAACTGCCGTCATCGTCGGGTGTGTATTACTTCTACAACGCCAACGGTAAGACCATCTACGTGGGCAAGGCAAAGAACATACGCAAGCGGGTGCGTAGCCACTTCAGCAACAACAAAATAACCCGCCAAAAACAAGACTTTATGCGGGAGACGTACCGCATCAGTTATAAAGAATGCGCTACAGAACTGATGGCGCACATACTGGAGAGTGCAGAGATACGCAGGCTGTGGCCGGTGCACAACCGCAGTCAGCGCGGGTATTTACCGCAGTTCGGCCTGTTTGTGTACGAGGATATTCAGGGCTATAAACGCTTTGGCGTAGAAAAGATAAGGCGCAGCCTGAAACCGATATGCACCTTTAATACTGTAACAGAAGGGCATAACAGGTTGAAGGAGTTGATAGGTGAATTCGGGCTGTGTGCAAGATCCTGCAATGTAGCATCGGAATGTACCTGCGAAAACCATTTGCCACCGGAGGATTATAACAAGAGGGCCGATGAGGCCATAGAGTGGCTGCGCAGGCAACTACCCACCTTCGCCCTGCTGGACAAAGGCATAGACGATAACGAGCAAAGCTGCATACTGATAAAGGAGGGTAACCTCTACGGCATGGGCTACATTACCGATAAAAAAACACAACTGAAAAATGTAGACGCCCTGCTGAAAAGCATAGAGCCGCTACAGGATAATGATTACATCCGCAACCTTGTCTTCCGCCATGCAACAGAGTTCCCGGAGAAGTGTTACAACTTTTGAAAATTCCAAAATCCAGTGGATAAATCCCAAATCTGAATACGATCATGAATATAAAAGCAATGAAACAACCGGTGATCATGATCGCAATGATATGCCTGGTAATGATCGCTAGCAGCTTTGCCGGCAAAGACGGCAGGTCAGGTGTTGTTGCAATTAAGGATGTAAGACAAACACATGCGCCTGTACCCGATGCAGCACATCATAAATATCACGACGTAGAAGTGTACAGGACAAAAGATGGCGATGCTGAATCATATCTTGTTTACATTTACCGTAAAGAAGCCGACACGATTAAATGCTATAAAAACGCATTGTCTGTGAAAAGTAAACCCGATATGGATAAGGCCGCTTATAATTGGTTGAATGATACAATGGTGAGCATTCGTTTATATAATTCAACCTCAAAGAAAGAGGTGAGTTGCGAGGTATATGGACATGGAAAAATGCATGGTATCTATATGAAATAGGTAACTAAAAATAGGGTTTTCAACATTCAGTTCATGAGTAATGCGATCATACAGGTAAAGAACCTTGTTAAGAAATATGGTGATTTTGAAGCGGTGAAGGGCATCAGCTTCGATGTAATAGAGGGCGAGATATTCGGCCTGCTAGGCCCGAATGGTGCGGGTAAGACCACTACGCTGGATATAATAGAAACATTAAGAAAGAAGACACGCGGCGAGATAATTGTGGATGGCAAAGACCTGGATAAAGAACCGCAGGCAATAAAGAATGTGATAGGTGTTCAGTTGCAGGCGGCGGGCTATTATCCCAATCTGAACCTGAAACAGATCATAGACCTGTTTGCAGGCCTCTACAACAAGACCGCAGACCCCATGGCGCTGCTGGATATGGTGAACCTGAGGGAGAAAGCAAAGAGTAAATTCAAAGAACTATCGGGCGGGCAGAAGCAAAGGTTCTCTATTGCCACCACGCTCATCAACGAGCCAAAAATAATTTTCCTGGATGAGCCTACTACGGGATTGGACCCACAAGCAAGGCGCAACCTATGGGAGCTGATAAAACAACTGCGCGACCGTGGAGCAACGGTGGTGCTTACCACGCACTACATGGATGAGGCAGAAGAGCTGTGCGAGCGCGTAGCGATCGTCGACAGCGGAGAGGTAATAGCACTAAGCACACCGAATGAGCTTATTGATAAGTTGCTGGCTACGGGCTTTAAACGTACCAAGGCAGTAAAAGAAGCGAGTTTAGAAGATGTGTTTTTAAATATGACCGGGAAGGAGTGGAGAGAAGAATAAAGAGCGGAGCTGCAGTGGATATATAAGGTTTTAAATTGTTTTTTAACAGGATTTGTAGCCAATAATTTGTACCTTCGCGCGCAAATTGTACTTAATGAAATTTAATACTGCCAAGATCGCTGAGGAACTGGTTACTACCAGCGAGAAGATTGCCAAAGGTTATAAGGTTTTACAAGACATTAAAGAGGTGGAAGTAGGCATGACGCCGAAAGAACTGGTATGGACCTGCGATAAGGTCAAGATGTACCGTTACACCCGCAATACCCCTGCTAAGTGTAAAGTGCCGGTGCTGGTGTCGTTCGCGATGCTGAACAGGCACGATGTGCTTGACCTGCAGAGCGACCGCAGCCTGATGAAGAAACTGGTGGAGGAAGGCCTGGATGTGTACATCATGGACTGGGGCTACCATGACCGCAGCGACCGCTACCTGACCATGGAAGACTACATAGACGGTTACATGAACGATGCTATCGACTTCCTGCGCAGGCGCCACAAAGTGCCGAAGATCCACAAAATGGGTATCTGCATGGGTGGTACGTTCTCTATGATCTATGCATCGCTGTATCCTGAGAAACTGAAGTCGTTAACAACTTATGTTGCACCTTACGATTTCTCTACTACCAAGTGCATGCTGTACAAATGGACGAAATATATTGATGTGGATGCTATTGTTGACACTGTAGGTACTATACCAGGTGAAATGATAGACGGAGCTTTCGGTATGCTGAAGCCAAGCATGAACGTGAGCAAGTACTTCGGCCTCATTAACTCGTTGGATGACAGTGACAAGATGATGAACTTCCTGCGGATGGAGAAGTGGAAGGGCGATCTGCCTGCAATACCGGGTGAGATGTACCGCAAATACATAAAAGACCTGTTCCGCGATAATAAGCTGGTGCTTGGCACATTTGAGCTGGGTGGAAAGCCTGTGAACCTGAAGAACATGAACGTTCCGTTCCTGAATGTTTATGCTACTGAAGATAACATCATCCCTAACGAAAGCACGCTAAACATCATGAACCTGGTGGGCACGAAGGATAAAAAAGAATATCCTTTCCCCGGTGGGCATATAGGTGTGTTTGTAGGTGGTAAGTCGCAGAAGGAGCTGGCGCCGAGCGTTGCTAAGTGGGTAATGGATAAAAGCTAGTTTATAAGTAGATCTGATGATAAGTTAATAGTAAAAGGTGTGCTTCAAGCACACCTTTTTACATTGTATATTAGCTGCAAATTTGTAGAGATTGGTATCGTATCCGTATAAGACACACCGCATAACCCTGCCCGGCAACTGTGAGATAGCCTATGTTGATGAGGGCAGGGGAGAGCAGACCATATTGTTCATACATGGACTTGCTAACTATGCTATGGTGTGGCAGAAGAACATTGAGCATCTGAAGCGCAACTACCGGTGTATAGCGATAGACCTGCCGGGTAACGGGTTGTCGGCAAAAAATGAATATGATTTCAGTATGCGGTTCTTTGCAGAAAGCGTGTATGAGTTCATCAAGGCGCTTGGGTTAAAGCGGCTGTGCATTGCGGGGCATTCTATGGGAGGGCAGGTGGCAATGACATTGCTTGTGAATCACCCGGAGTGTGCAGAGCAACTGGTGTTGTGTGCACCCGCGGGGCTGGAGGAATTCTCGTCGTTCGACAAGACCGTGTTTTATGCGGGGTATCAACTCTTTGGTTTTGTAGCTTCTGATGAAAGTATGCTGCGCAAGACCATAGAGCACAGTTTTTACCATCACCACACGCAGGCGGAAAGTGTGATAAAGGAGTTGACGGAGATCATAAGATCGAATAAGCTCAGTTATTATTCTAAAATGGTAGACGGCTGCATAAAAGGTATGATGGAGGAGCCTGTGCTGGATAAAGTGCACTTAATTAAGCAGCCTACGCTTATTTTGTTTGGTGTGCATGACGCGCTGATACCTAACAAGCTGCTGCACCACTATTCGACTGAAAAGCTGGCGCAGGATGCGGTAAAGAATTTTCCATTGGCAACTCTGGAAATGTTTGCCAATTGTGGGCATTTTTTGCAGTGGGAGAAGGCGGATGAGGTGAATGGGAGTATTGCCACCTTTGTGAAGAAATAAAAAAAGGAGCGTTAACCGCTCCTTTTCTATTTTATTTACCCTCAAAATTATCTTTTGCGCTTTGCAGCAGTTGCTTTCTTAGCTGCTGGTTTAGCAGGAGCTACTTCTTCTTCGCTCTCCATGTCCAGCATTTTTTCTAACTGGCGAACGCGCTTTTTCAATTCGTAGATGGTTTTATATACATCGTCCATCTGGCTGCGTGTAGCTACCGGAACGTCTGCAAACATTTTTTCTGTAGCGAGCTCGATGTCTTTGCGAAGCTTCATCTGCATAGCACCTACTTCTGCCATCAATTGGCTGTAGTCGTTGCTTTCGAACAGGTTCACATAAACTTTGTCGCTGATATTCATCCACTCGTTGTACAGGTCGAGTATGCTGTTGATCTCAGCACCGTCCTTTACTTTCTTAGCCACATTCTCAGCAAGCTTATCCATCACCTTTGCGCCTTGTGAGTAGATCATGTACTGCAGCTCAGCGTTCCTCATGTTGAACTCAACTATGCGGTTATTGATGTCGCTCCACTCCTGTGCAAACTTAGTTTGCTGGTTTGGTGTCATCATTTTAGTGAAAGGAGCCGCAGCTTCGTTCACCTGGTTGTACCAGTTGTTGTAAGCGGTATTAAGGTTGCCGAAGCTGTGTGTGTAGCTATTGTTGATCTTGTTTGCCATGTCGCGCACCTGGTGGTAGCTATTCATGTTTGCGTCGGTCATGTGTTTCATGCTGTCCTGCATCATGCCGCTCATTTTCTGCATATACTCACGGCTGCTTTCAGGCATAAAACCGAAGAACTTGTCCATGAACTCTTTGTACAGCTCAGGATTCATCAGCTTCTTATATTCATCCATGCTGAAAGTTTTCTCCTGCATAGATTTTACCATCGGCATCCACATTTCAGCAAATTTTGTGAAACCTTCGCCGGCGTTGATCATGTTCTTATATGCATCCTGTACAGTGCCATTCTCAAAGCTCTTCTGCCACTCGGTGAAATTGCTGTTCAGTGTGCTGTAGTATTTGTTGAACATGTCTGTCATGCTGTCAGAAGCTTTTTTGAAAGCATCCTGAGAGAATGGGTTCATGCTCTGCATCTGGTTCATCCAGTTGTTAGCAGTCATTTGGTTCATCCATGCTGTCCATGGGTTGTTGGTAGTATTCATGTTCTGCCAGTTTGTAAATGGATTGTTGTTTGTCCAGCTAGCGAATGGGTTCTGGTTCATATCGAAACCGAACTTCTTTGCATTGTCCTGGCCCATTTCCATCATCTTTTTGGCGAAGTCGGCCTGTGCTTCGTACCAGCTCTGCAGGAAATCATTAGCAGAAGTTTCTTTTGTTTCTGCTTTTGCTTTTCCATTTTCAGCAGTTGCACCGCTAAACTTGTTAAAGAAGCTCTTCTGCGTTTCCAGCCAGTTTTTATACCAGTCGTTACCTTTCTCAATGGTGTCATTGAGCACTTTGTTGTCGCCGGTAAGCTTTTTAGTGTTTTCCACTACTTTGTCCGCTGCTTTCTTTTGTGCGTCAAGGACGTTGTCTACGAGATTGTTGTTACGAGTTGCCATATTTGGAAGTATAAAAGTTAAAAATATTTTTCAAAAAGTTGTAGGAAATCAAAAATTCCCTATTTTGCAATTGAAATTCCCCTCAAACGTCCTTTTCTCACCTACTCTTCAAATTGCGGTGCAAAAGTAGGTATATTTTAGTTAAAGAACTGTAAAAATCATTATTTATACGTTACCAAACGATTAATTGATCGTATTTTATGGCTTGAAAAACGCCACAGTAGAGCAGTTTATGGGTTTTCCACATCCGACTTTTATTATTTACTGCTTGTAATCACCAGCATATCGTTCAAAATCTGTTACTTTCGCGCAAAATTTTTAAAGAACTATGTTACAGGTAGGCGACGAATTCCGTCATAAGTACAGTTATCCGCAGGAAGATGTGGACCTTTTTGCAAAAGTAAGTGGTGATACCAACCCATTGCATATAGACCTTGCCACAGGTAAAGCAAGTATGTTCGGCCGTAATATTATTCACGGCTTTCTTGGTGCGAGTGTTTTTACTAAGATATTTGGTGCATTGTGGTATGCTGATGGACATGTGTACATGAGCCAAAGCATGAAATGGCTGAAGCCTATGTTTGTTGACACCGAATATGAAGCTGTGGTGAAAGTAAAAGAGATATTTAAGGAGAAGCACCGCATACTTTATGATTGCGCTGTGTATGATGTGAAGACCGGAGAACAAACAATAGCCGGTGAGGCACTGCTGCTGAACAAGAAGCAGTATGTATGGCATTAATCGGGCAAGTGCGTGATATTGTATTCAATATCCGTGATCCTGAATTTTCCGTAAACAAATTTTCCTCCAGGGGTATGCCAGGTGGCTTCTGCGTAAGAAGCTACTTTGCGGCCCCTGAAGTTTTTATAGTCGGACATGGGAGTGGTCCACCTGTATTGTGTGTATGTTTTTCCATCTTCAGAAAGATAGCGGTCGTCTGTGCTGAAGTCGACCAATTCTCCGACTTGGTTAAAGTAGAGAGTTGCGCCGATTGTATGACCCCCATGTGTGAATTTCGCATTCGCAGTAAGTGCGTCGATCTGTTGCCACTGAATGTTGCTGTCTATGAGCGTTGCCGGTGCGAATACACACATGTCGTTGAGTAGTGTCACTGTTTCACTTTGTGTCATTTTATCTCCTTTGCCATCAACTATCTTAAATAATGAGGCAATTTTCACCTGCATGGTCGCAGTGCCGTTCTTGTATAGGTGCAGCCCATCGTATGGTATGCCCCACATTTTTGATCTTATGTAAAACACGCGTAGAGGCTCATCGTAGAAACTACATTGCTCTATATGCATTTTCATGAAATCATCTGTGGGTTTGCGGCGTATGCCTCCTTCAAATGTAATCCTGAAGTTGAGCACTTTTGGTTTGTCAACCGATCCGGTATAGCGAATGTATTTCTGAACAGGTGCGGGCATATGAGCAATGTCTGCGTCTGTAAGTAAGGATGAACCGTGCCATTTGTTTAATCCGGTATGAGCTTCGCGTTTGTAAAGTTTGAAATAGGAAGAAGGACGCGTTTCTACAAATGCTATCACCAATGGAAGTAACATAATTACGTTTGCAATGCTCCCGTATTTCGCATCATGCCAATGGGCAATTATCAATACCTGCGAGAGTAACATTGCAGGAGTTCCAATCATCCAGAATAATTTGGCATTAAAAGGGAATGAAATCGCAGAAGTCAATAACAATATTGCAGCCAATATCCACAGCACGCCTTCTGATGTGGATACGGCCTGTTTTATCTGCGGAATATCTGCAAACCCGAAGGCTTTTGCAACACCCAAGAAGTGAATGAGTGCATGGAAGACGACCAGAACGATGAATGCTATTTTCATTATCCCGCAAAAGTGTAGCCTGTTAGCTATAATACCGGTGACATTCGTCAGGATAAATGATGAGACCCGGTGGCAACCGGGTATAAATAAAAAATCCCCTTATCTTGCTGTCCGACAGCCACTTTGGGGAGTTTTTAGTGTACATGTGTACACCCAATATATAGCAATTACTGTGCCAAGGTGTCTGGCTCTGATTCGTTGGCAGCCTGGTTTTCGTCTTCTTTAACAGGATCGCCTTGTTCGTTAACAGTATTTTCTGAAATAGAGTTTTCTGTTACCCATTCCACAATGAAATTGTTCCTACCGGTACCGATCAAAATTCCTAAAAATTTCTGCTGTATCAATTCCAGCATCGCTAGGAAAGTAAAGATTGCATGTATCCTGTTCTGGCAGGAGGCAAAAAGCATCTCGAAAGGAACGCGCTTTTGCTCCTTCAGGTGGTCTATCAAATATGTACGTTGCCCCTCAAGGCTGTAGTTGTATTTAACTACTACGTGTTGTGGCTTATTTGTCCGCTCGTTAAAACGCTTGACCACTTTCTCATATGCCTGCAGTAGCTTATACATGGTCACAGTTTGTATCTCTGTTCCTTCCGAATAAGTTTCATTCAGCGAATTCATTTCGGAGATGATGTTGCCGCGTTTTTGCTGCATCTGGCGGTCTGCCTCCATTACCATCATCATCTCTGATGCTTCTTTAAATCGCTTATACTCCAGTATCTTATCAACCAATTCCTGGCGGGGATCTATCTCATTGCCATGCGCATCCAACTCTTTGCGTGGCAGCAGCATCTTTGCCTTAATGCGCATGAGTGTGGATACGAACAAAATGAATTCACTTGCCAGCTCAATATTCAATGTTTCCAGCGAATGGATGTAGCTGAGAAAGTCGTTGGTGAGTTTGGCGATGGGTATATTGTAAATGTCCAGTTCATCCCGTTCAATAAAGAACAGGAGCAGGTCGAATGGGCCTTCGAACTGAGGTAATTTTATCTGGTATGATGCTGACATTTTACTAAAACGTAAGTCGACAAAAATAAGCTTTTGCGGACAACTTACACTTAGAATTTATATTCTATGCCAATATTGAAAATTTGTTTTAACTGCACCCAGCCAAGTCCCACACCCGGATCTTCTTTTGACGTTTTTTTCTGGGTCACACCATTGGCATCTACGTATGTATTATTATAAGGTATGTCATTGTCGTACATGAATGTTGCACCTAATGTAATGTTGAGGAATTTGGAAGCTTTCCAGGTAAGCAGGTTATCGAAAAGCACATCTATATTCCCGGGATCATCTTTTTTGATCAATTTGCCGGTTGCATCTTTTTTATCTTTTGCCAGGTAGTTGCTGTAAAGGTCAAGGCGGGTCTTGAACGTGGTTCGTTCGTTAATATTTACCGTGTACCTTCCTGAAAAGTATGCGCCGAACTGGAATTGAGTTGTCTTCCCTGAGTCAATGCCAAATGCACCCGTAGGCGACATAGAAGTATAATAACTTTCTGCAACAATTAGCCGGCCTGCAATAGGAGAGAAGAACAGCGACAGGTTAGTCCCTTTTTTGTACTCAGCACCTACCGCCAGAGTAAAATAGCCGGGTGATAAGAATGCAGAGGTTGATGCGGAGTCAAAATTCTTCCTTGAGTAATCAAATCCTTTGGTGAATTGTGATTTGAAGTTGAATAGCCCTGTCAGGTAAAGATTACTCTTATTTAAACGTTTGCCGTATTTTGAAGTAAAGTCGATACGGTCGTCAGTTTTTCTTGGTGTAAAGTCGTTTGAGAACATATAGTTAAGGCCATATGAAAGATCCAGGTTGTTGGTCCATACAGCACCTTTCATTAATCTGTCAAGGTGCCCGCTGAAAAGGCCGTTAGCGGTCAAGGATGCCAACTCGCCACCGGCCGCCCAGTTGTGCAGGAAACCCTCGTTCGCGCCGAAGTTAATTGTTCCACCATACACCCATGCAGTGGTATCTGTGTTAGTAGTTTCCAACGATTTTTTAACATCGTCTGTCTTGCCAATTTGTGCAGATGCACTGTAATTTGCTGTGATGGCAATGAAAATGCCGAGTAGTAGTTTGCGCATAATTATAATCTGTATGGTTATTCAATAAAATTTGCGGCAAAAGTAAAAGTTTGCCACGGACTTATCAATGACTTGAGTCAGCGTTACCTGGGTTTGTATTTTGCAGAATCGAGGAAACGGGCGGGATCGTGGTGGCCATTCAGCAATTCTTTCAATGTTGTTTTGGAATATTGTTGCATGTATGAAGCGACAATTCTGTAGCCCAACCAGGAGCCGACATTGCCCGGTGATACTTTTACAACATCGTCTGCGGCCTCGAGCCCACGGGCGAACGGGCCCTCGTGCACATAGGGCATAATCGTCTGAGGGGTCTTATCGTACAGGTAATTCTGGCGGATGAAAAAGTTATAGATAAGCGCCTCATTTTCTGTACACCAGTTAATTTGCGTTTGTGTGAAACCGAATAGAACTGAATCGGGTTCGTGGGGTAATATTTTATGCAGGAAGAATTGCTCGCGACCGCGCTGCAGCATCAGGTCCAGCAGTGTTTTGTCGTCGGGCATGAATGGGTGCGACATCCTATAATATGTACTGAATAGAGAAACAGGGATGTATGATCTCCTGCTGTGAGATAGCATGTATTCCGGCAGGCCAATGGCTTTATAGTGAGGGTATTGTTCGCCCAGGAACATATCGAGACCGATGCATAAAGTGTTTTGGTCTACAGGAAATGTAGGCCATTTGCTGAGCCCCATGTTGAGATAAATGATGCGCGGAACGGCAGCTTCGGGGAAATAATATTTTATGAACTTAAATCCGGCGGTAAGTTTGTCGTCAATATCCTTGTTGTCCGGGTAGTATTTTTTGATCGTATCCTCCAGGTTCACAAAATCTTTGAAAGTGAGATCCAGCCTGACATCGTCCCTTATGCCCTTTACTGTGTCATTAAAGTTGCCATTGATGTTATATTCCCGCACAGTGTCGAGGTAGTAGTTGAGGAAATCGGGGTACTTAGCTGAGAGTTCTTGCAGGCCTTCTGCAATGTGATTTGTATCAATGGCGTACAGATCAAGGTCGAAACGGTGAGTTTGCAGCGAAACTTCGATATTGGATACGTCAGGAATGTTTTCCTGGTTGTTACTGCAACTATTCAGTATCAATAGAAGCGCGGCAATGGAGCACAAATGCCATTTTGCAGACGTTATTATTTTTTTTCTCATAATATTATGATGTTGCAAAAATAGACAAACCCGCACTTACGGGTTTCGTTTCCTTCTCATTTTATCATTATTAATATAAAGTAAATTAATGCTTTGAGAATACTAACCTTTTTTAAAAATATTACGCCTGATTAAAGTACAGACCACACATTTTTATCCAGGAAGGCGGAAGAATTTGAAGCGAAAATGATTAAAAAAATCAGTGATTTTTACATGCGAAACCAAATCATATATAAATATATGCTTTGAGTATTTGTGCCTATGCAAAAAAAAACCGTGGATAGTATAATTTAAATACAAAATAAACTATCTTAGTCCCAAATTTGTATAAAGGCATGTTAAAAATGGTGTCTGGAAAACCACCATTTTTTTAACTGCTTATTGTAGATTTTTATAGAAAGTTAAAAAGTAAAGCAGGTCAATCGATTATTATTTTAAAGCAAAAGATTATGACAGTAGGAAATCTTTACACTAAACCATTTATTGCAAAAACAAAACTAAAAGGCGGCCTGATGCAAAAGGTTGTTCTTTTGTTTGCGGCTCTTGCTGTTTTTTCCAATATTGGTTATGCCCAGCTTGCATCCAAGTTTACGTTTGTGAGGACGAGCAGCGCCTATTCCAGCATTTCGGGTAGTGGTACGCTTGTTTCCTCTCCTGTAGGTACGGGAGTGTTGACTGACGATGGAAACCAGGCGTCTGTTCCTATCGGCTTTACGTTTGTTTATTGCGGAACCAGCTATACGCAGGTGTCGGTTTGTACTAACGGCGTTGTATCGCTTGCCAACGTTGGTGCAGGTTTTGTTCCCGCGGCGGGTAACATCAGTGGTGCCGGTTTCCTGATGCCCTTGTGGGCTGACCTTTGGGGTGATGCAGTATCTGGCGGTAGCCCTTTAGCGTACTATCAAACCACAGGTGCAGTGGGTAGCCGTGTTTTAACTATTGAATACAATGATTGGGCAGAGTATAATGGCGGACCTGGTTTAGCGGATAACTCTAATTTCCAGGTAAAACTTTATGAAGGTTCTAATAAAGTTGAGTTCAGGTATGGTTCAATTGTTACTACTCCTCCTAATATTGCGATAGGCATATCTAACAGCACTTCTGATTATCAGACGTTGCCTACAGGCGCTTCAACAACAGCTAATACTTCATTCACTACCGGTCTTACTTTCCCGGCTACGAATTCTGTACTTACCTGGAGCCCGCTTTATTACAATAGCGGTAATTCTCAATCGTTATCAGTTTGCCAGAACTCAAGCCCTGCGTCGCTTAACACAATGCTTACCTCTACCGATTTTACAGGTCCGACATTGACGTGGAGTGTTGTAACAGCTCCTACGAATGGTGTGTTGACCGGTTTTCCTGCAAGTACTGCAGCGGGTGTTAGTGTTGCGCCTACGGGTACTGCATTCCAACCAAACAGTGGATACACAGGCAGTGACGCATTTGTGATACAAGTGACCGATGGTGTTGGTAACACAACCCAAACAACGGTGAACGTCACTGTTGTTGCATCGCCGGACGTTACAAACTTTGCTACATCTGCTACAAGCCCTTGCCAGGGTAGTGGTTCATCGGTTACGATAACTTCTTCGTCACTTGCGGCAGGTACCTATAATGTCACTTACAACCTTGTTGGTGCTAACTCAGCAACAGGTGTTATTGGTTCTGTTACTATGGCGGCCGGATCAGGTACGTTTACAACAAGCTCTTTAACAAATGCAGGGGCCACGACAATTATTATTACGTCAATGACCAATGGTTCGGGTTGCAGTGCGACGGTATCAAGCGGTAACGTAGCAGGGTTTACAGTTAACTCGACACCCGGAGCGATTTTTGTTCCCGGACCGGTTTGTGTCGGCTCAACGATAACCGTTGCTTCCGGTACGGCCGGCGGTACATACTCCAGCAGCAATACCAGCCTTGCTACAGTGGTAGCAGCAACAGGTGTTGTTACGGGCGTAGGTTCGGGAAATCCTGTTATTACATATACATTGGGCAGCGGTTGTTTTACGGCAGCTACTATTACAGTGAACCCAACACCTAATGCTATTACCGGCAGCAATACAGTTTGTACAGGTTATACGACCTCACTTACCCAAACTACAGCCGGTGGTACATGGAGCAGCAGCAACCCGGCGGTTGGCTCGGTAAGTACAGGTGGTGTCGTTACCGGTCTTGTTGCCGGCAACATTAATATATCCTATACATTACCGGCAGGATGTTTCGTGATATTCCCGATGACGGTGAATGCTACACCTGCAGCTAATACAGGTACGGCTGTAGTATGTACAGGCCTGACCACTACGCTTGCAAACGGAACAGGTGGTGGCACATGGACCAGTAGTAACACCGGCCAGGCGACTGTTGTTGCGGGAACAGGTGTTGTTACCGGCGTTGCAGCGGGTTTCCCTACAATTACTTATACTGTTCCATCGGGTTGTTTCGTAACGACCCCTGTCACAGTTAATACTTCTCCTGCAACTATTGCCGGGTCCTCTACTGTATGTATCGGTTTGACCACAACTTTGACCAATACTTCCGGTGGCGGTACATGGACGAGCAGCAATACATTGCTGGCAACTGTTGGTGGTGGTACAGGTGTGGTTACCGGTGTAGCAGCTGGTACCCCAACAATTACCTACACAATGCCTAACGCATGTTTTACTACCCATGCAATGACGGTAAATGCTAACCCTGCAGCGATAACGGGTACGTTTACTGTTTGTACAGGATCAACCACAACATTGGCTGATGCAACTGCTGGGGGTACCTGGAGCAGTAGTAATACAGGTTTAGCAACTGTGGTTGCGGGTACGGGTGTTGTGACAGGCGTTGCCTCCGGTACACCGACAATAACGTATGCATTATCTACCGGTTGCTTTGCTACGCAACAAATTACAGTTAACCCGACTCCATCGGCTATTGGTGGTGCATCTTCTGTTTGCGTTGCTGCAACAACAACATTAACCAACGCTATGGGCGGAGGTACCTGGACCAGCAGCGACATAACCAAAGCAACAATTGGTTCTGCCAGCGGTATAGTGACAGGTGTGGCTGCCGGTACAACTGATATTACATATACTGTGCCTACCGGGTGCTTTGTTGTGTTGCCCATGACAGTGAATCCGAACCCTGCTTCGATTGCGGGGACATTTACTGTTTGTACAGGCGCAACAACAACGCTGACAAATGCTACCACTACAGGTACCTGGAGCAGCAGTAATGGCGCTCTGGCAACAGTTGGTGCAGGCACCGGTGTAGTAACAGGTGTTGCAACAGGCGTGCCAACAATTTCTTATACATTAAGCACAGGTTGTTATTCGATACAGGCTGTTACCGTTAATTCTTCTCCAGCTGCAATAGGTGGTCCTACCAGTGTATGCGTTGGCTCAACCATTACGATAACAGATGCAACTGCAGGTGGTACATGGAGCAGCAGCAGCACCGGGCTTGCAACAGTTGGTGCAGGAACAGGTGTTGTTACAGGTGTTGCGGCAGGTGTGCCAACGATGACCTACACAGCTGCTAACGGCTGTATAGCAACCCAGGCAATTACAGTAAATCCAACTCCGGCTGCAATTGGTGGTTCTTCGACAGTTTGTACCGGATTTACGACTGTGCTGACAAACAGTACTACCGGTGGTACATGGACAAGCGGCGATGTGACCAAAGCTACGGTAGGTGCAGGTACAGGCATTGTTACAGGTGTGGGTGCGGGTACATTAAATATTACCTATACAATGGCAACGGGTTGTTTTGTTACATTCCCGATGACAGTGAATGCATCGCCAACCCCAATTACCGGTACAACAAGCGTATGTGTTGGCTCTACGACTACATTAAGTAATTCGATAGGTGGCGGCACATGGAGCAGCAGCAACACTGCCCTGGCAACAGTTGGCGCCGGTACAGGTATTGTTACAGGCGTGGCTTCAGGTGTTCCTACAATCAGTTACATATTATCTTCTACAGGTTGTTATGCAACAACTCCTGTAACGGTTAATCCTAACCCTGCAGCAATTGGCGGTACGGCAATTGCTTGTGTGGGATCTTCAACAACATTAACCAATTCATCATCAGGTGGTGCGTGGACCAGCAGTAACACGAGCCTGGCTACCATAGTTTCCGGTACAGGTGTAATGACCGGTGTTGCGGCAGGAAACCCCGTTATTACTTATACACTACCTACAGGCTGTTTTGCAACTGTAATTGCTACAATAGATCCTTTACCTGCTGCTATTACAGGAACGATGAGTGTTTGTATCGGGTTTACAACAACTCTTTCTGATGCATCTGCGGGGGGTACATGGAGCAGCAGTAATACATCGATCGCTACAGTAGTAGCAGGTACAGGTGTCGTAACGGGTGTAGCTACAGGTGTAGCGACTATTACTTATACATTACCAACAGGCTGTATTGCTACAGCTTCTGTAACGGTTAATCCAAACCCACCAGCTATAACAGGTACTACCAATGTGTGTATTGGATTGACCACAACATTATTTAATGCTACAGGAGGCGGAACCTGGAGCAGCAGCAATACGGGCCTGGCAACAGTAGGCGCATCGAGCGGTGTTGTTACCGGTGTTGCGGCAGGCAATCCTGTTATTACATATACTTTACCTACAGGATGCTTTATTACGTCAGCATTTACTGTAAATCCAAACCCTGCAGGTATTACGGGTACGACAAGTGTATGTGTGGGTTTGACCACAACCCTTGCCAGTGCAACTGCGGGTGGTACATGGAGCAGCAGTAATACTTCTGAAGCTACAGTAGTAGCCGGTACCGGCGTGGTAACGGGTGTTGCTGCTGGTGTGCCTGTAATTACATATACGTTACCTACAGGTTGTATAGCTACAACTCCTGTAACGGTTAATGCAAACCCATCGGCTATTACCGGTACTCCTATCGTATGTACCGGTTTTACAACTACATTGGCTTCATCACCATCGGGTGGTGCATGGACCAGCAGCAATATTGCGCTGGCGACAGTAGGGGCGGGTACCGGTATAGTTACCGGTGTTGCTACGGGCAATCCAGTTATCACTTATACATTGCCTACAGGCTGTATTGCTACTGTGATTGCTACGGTTAATCCTACTCCGGCACCTATAGCAGGTATAATGAGTGTGTGTGTGGGACTTACTACAACATTGACAAATGCAACAACAGGAGGCAGCTGGAGCAGCAGCAATACATCTCAGGCTGTTGTAGGTGCGGGCACGGGTATAGTTACCGGTGTTGCTGCGGGCAATCCTGTTATATCTTATACGATGCCGACAGGCTGTTATGTAACAGCGATCATCACTGTTAATTCAAATCCGGCAATTATCACCGGTCCAAATAACGTTTGTACCGGTTTCACAATAGGCTTGTCAGACGCTACTACAGGTGGTACCTGGAGCAGCAGCGATATCACCAGGGCATCTATAGGTAGTTCTACGGGTGTTGTTACTGGTGTTGCGGCAGGTACTGCTAATATTACTTATACTTTACCTACCGGCTGTATAGCTGTTTACCCAGTAACAGTTAACCAGACACCGGCAGCTATATCCGGTACGATGAGTGTTTGTACCGGTTTGACCACTACGCTTGCTGATGCTACCGTAGGTGGTACATGGAGCAGCAGCAATACATCGATCGCTACAGTTGTCGCGGGTACAGGCGTTGTAACAGGTGTAGCAGCAGGAACGGTTACTATATCATATGTAATGTCAACCGGTTGTTATGCCCTTGCTACGGTAACTGTTAACCAAACACCGGTTGCTATTACCGGTACCATGGCCGTGTGTGTGGGATCGACAACAGCATTGAGCGATGCTACTGCAGGCGGTACATGGACCAGCAGCAATACAGCTCAAGCTACAGTTGGTTCGGCATCCGGCATCGTAACAGGTGTTGCAGTAGGCACTCCAAACATTACCTACACGATGCCAACAGGCTGCCTGGCATGGACAAATATCACGGTTAATCCAACTCCAGCAGCAATTACCGGAACTACCGTTGTTTGCGCAGGTTCTACAACTACATTGAGTGACGCAACTGCAGGTGGTACGTGGAGCAGTGGTAACACAGCTATTGCTACGGTAGTAGCCGGTACAGGTGTTGTAACCGGTGTTTCTGCAGGTGTAGTTACAATAACATACTCACTTGGTGCTGGTTGTATATCTACGACAGTGGTTACTGTTAATCCTGTTCCGGATATCAGCAACTTTACTTCAACAACGGCAACTTCGCCATGTATTGGTGGCAGCTCTACAGTTACTGTCGCTTCGAACTCTCTCGGAAGCGGTACATTCACTGTAACATATAACTTGTCGGGTGCAAACTCTGTAACGGGTGCAACTGCTACATTGACAATGGGCTCAACCACTGGTACATTTACAATACCTTCTGGTTCGCTTACTTCATCAGGATTTACAACTGTAACTATTACAGCGATCACTAATTCTTTTGGTTGCACCAGCTTCCCATCCAGCAGCAATACATACACATTTGCTGTTAATGCGCTGCCTACCGTTTATAATGTAACAGGTGGCGGTGCGTATTGCTCTGGTGGTTCGGGTGTGCACATATATCTTTCAAACTCTGTGGGTGGCGTTAACTACCAATTGTGGTTAGGTGCAACCGCGGTCGGTTCTCCACTGGCAGGTACTTTCTCAGGTCTTGACTTTGGCCTGATCACAACTGTTGGTACTTACACAGTAACGGCTACTAACGCTACAACAGGTTGTACAAACAATATGTCTGGCAGTGCAACTGTTACGATCGATCCATTGCCAACAGCATTTAATGTAACAGGTGGTGGCTCGTATTGTGCAGGTGGTACTGGTGTGACTGTAGGTTTGTCCGGTTCTCAGACCTCAACCAACTACCAATTATATGTTGGTGGTTCTCCGACCGGCAGTGCTCTTCCTGGTACGGGTTCTTCATTATCATTTGGCTTGCAAACAACAGCCGGTGTTTACACTGTAGTGGCAACAAGTACAACTTCTACTGCGTGTACTAACAGCATGACGGGTAGCGCAACTGTAGTTATCAATCCGCTACCGGCGGCGATCACAGGTACTATGTTCCTGTGCCCCGGTACAACTACCACATTGAGCAGCACAACTTCAGGTGGCACATGGTCAAGCAGTACACCTTCGGTTGCGACCGTGGGCTCGTCTACAGGTGTTGTTACCGGTGTTTTAGCAGGTACGGCGGTGATAAGCTACACGTTGAGCACAGGTTGCCTGATAACAGCTACTGTAACGGTTAACCCATTGCCGGCTGCGATCGCAGGCCCAACAAGCGTGTGCGTTGGTTCTGCAATCACACTTACCAACTCAACAGGAGGTGGAACCTGGACCAGCAGCAATACATCGCTCGCTACAATTAATATTACAACAGGTGTTGTTACCGGTGTTGCTACAGGCACACCGATGATGACCTATACATTATCTACAGGTTGTTATACAACTTATACAATTACTGTTAATCCAATACCTGCTGCTATCGGTGGTTCGAACAACGTGTGCGTTGGTTTGACAACTACGTTGACCAATTCGGTTAGCGGTGGTACATGGGCGAGCAGCAATGCTACAATAGCAGGTATAAACAGTACAAGTGGCCTGGTTACCGGTGCTGCAGCAGGTACAGTAACTATAACATATACATTGCCAGCAGGTTGTAACGTGACCATGCCGTTCACGGTTAATCCGAGTCCTGCTGCTATTACCGGTACAACCAGCGTATGTGTTGGCCTTACCACAACTTTGGCTAACGCCAGCAGCGGTGGTAACTGGACCAGCAGCAATACGTCGATAGCTACTGTGAACATTTCGACAGGAGTTGTTACGGGTGTTCTGGCAGGTACTGCTACAATAACTTATACATTGCCTGCAGGTTGTTTCACAACTACGTTGGTAACTGTTAATCCAAGCCCTGCGGCTATAGCAGGAACAAACAACGTTTGTGTTGGGTTGAGCACGACTTTGACCAATTCTGTAAGTGGTGGTACGTGGACCAGCAGCAACACTGCGGTTGGTACGATCGGCGCATCTACAGGTATCGTAGGCGGTATTGCTGCAGGCACCATTAATATAACGTATACATTACCTGCGGGTTGCTTTACAACATTTGCATTTACCGTTAATCCGAACCCGGCTGCAATAGCGGGTGTTACAAATGCATGTGTTGGTTCGACTTCTACATTAACTGACGCTACCACCGGTGGTACATGGAGCAGCAGCAATACTGCGATAGGTACTGTTGGTGCAGCTACAGGTGTTGTTGGCGGTATCGCGGCAGGTACTATAAATATTACTTATGCATTGAGCACAGGCTGTATTGCTACAGCGCCGTTCACGGTTAATCCGTTGCCTGCAGCTATTACAGGTAATACACCTGTATGTGCGGGCTCTAACATCAGCTTAGCTAACGCTTCTGCTGGTGGTACTTGGACAAGTGGTAGCCCATCTACGGCGACTGTTGGTAGCACTACAGGTGTTGTAAATGGTGTTGCAGCAGGAAATGCAACAATAACGTATACATTACCAACAGGTTGCTTAACTACAACAGTGGTTACTGTACATCCGACTCCGGCAGCGATTGCTGGTGCGAGCTTCGTTTGTGTTGGCCAAACTGTGACTCTGACAGACGCAACCAGCGGTGGTACATGGAGCAGCAGTAATACTGCCCTGGGTACAGTAGGTGCAGGTACCGGCGTTGTAGGCGGTATTTCAGTTGGTGTTGTGAACATTACTTATACACTTCCTCCGGGTGGCTGTATAGCAGTGAAATCTATCAGTGTTAATCCTATGCCTGGTGCGATCACCGGTAACGCTCCTGTTTGTGAAGGTGCTACTATAACATTGAGCAACTCAGTAGGTGGTGGTACATGGACAAGTGCTAACCCGGGATTGGCAACTGTAGGTTCTTCTACGGGTGTTGTTACAGGTGTACTTGCCGGCACAGTAATGATCTCATACACTCTGTCAGGTGGATGCTTTGTTACTACAATAGTAACAGTTAATCCTTCTCCGGCAGCAATAGCAGGTGCTAACAATGTTTGCCATGGTAATACAACTACATTGACCAACAGCGTTTCGGGTGGTACATGGACCAGCAGCGCAAGCGGTACAGCATCTATCGGATCAACTTCAGGTGTTGTTACAGGTGTTGCTCCCGGTTCGGTAACAATTACTTATACGTTACCTGCTGGTTGCTACACAACATTCGGATTTACAGTTAATCCATTGCCTGCGTCCATTACGGGTACAAACCAGGCTTGTGAAGCTGGTGGAACTTCTACATTGTCCAGCACTTCTGTCGGTGGCACATGGACCAGCAGCAATACGTCTGTTGCTACCGTAGGTGCAACGTCGGGTGTTGTAACCGGAGTAACTGCAGGTTCTGTAACTATAACGTATACACTGCCTACCGGCTGCTTTACAACTATTGGTTTTGTTGTTAATCCGCTGCCGAACATTTATACTATGACTGGTGGTGGTACATATTGTGCAGGTGGTTCTGGTGTGACTGTAGGATTGTCTAGCTCTCAGGTAGGTGTTAACTATCAATTATATGTTGGTGGTTCAACCGCTGTCGGCTCTCCAATGGCAGGTACCGGTTCTCCGCTCAACTTTGGTTTACAAACAACACCAGGTAACTATACAGTGGTTGCTACTAATGCAACTACGTTATGCCAAAACAATATGACCGGCTTCTCATTGGTAACCGTTACTGTGCTGCCAACCGTTTATAATATGACGGGTGGAGGTAGTTTCTGTGCAGGTGGTACCGGTGTTGCGGTAGGCTTGAACGGTTCTCAGTCAGGTATTAATTATCAATTATACAATGGTGTTACTCCTATCGGTTCGCTTGTTGCGGGAACCGGTAGCTCAATCAGCTTTGGCCTCATTTCCGGCGCGGGTACTTATACAGTAGTTGCGATCAATGCAGTAACTGCATGTACCAGCAATATGACAGGTTCAGCAGTAGTGATCGTTAATCCATTGCCAACACAGTTTACAGTAACGGGTGGTGGTTCATACTGTACAGGTGGAACCGGTGTAACTATTGGTTTGAGTGGTTCTCAGGCAGGTGTTAATTATACAGTAACCAATGGTTCTGTGTCGGCTACGCTTGCAGGCACGGGTAGCGCGTTAAGCTTCGGATCATTTACTTCAACAGGTACTTATACTGTCAGCGCACAAAACAGCACTACCGGTTGTACGAGCACAATGCTTGCTTCGGCATCGGTTGGTGTGTTGCCATTGCCAACAGCTCATACAATTGGAGGCGGTGGCGCATATTGTGTTGGCGGAACCGGTGTGAATATCACTTTGACACCATCAACAACAGGTATCAACTACCAATTGATGTTGGGTGCCAGCCCGGTAGGCAGCCCAGTTGCCGGAACCGGCGGTGTGCTTACATTCTCATCTATTACCGGCGTTGGTACTTATACAATCATCGGTACAAACGGTACTACAGGATGTCAGAATACGATGTCCGGTACTGCTATCGTAACAGTAAATGCATTACCTACTGTATATAATGTAACAGGTGGTGGTGGCTACTGTGTAGGCGGAACAGGAGTAAACATCGGTGTCAGCAACT
>JBGAJU010000021.1:54833-57132 GCA_044224775.1 Flavipsychrobacter sp. | reverse complement strand
TATCTCTGTTTCAAATACGTCCTCAGAATCGGCAACAAACCCGCCCGTATCTATTATATTGAAATTTTTTCCATTCCAATCGGCAATGCCGTATTGGCGGTCGCGAGTAACGCCGCTTTGATCATCAACAATCGCTTTCCGTTGCTCCAGCAAGCGGTTGAAGAGGGTAGATTTACCCACGTTTGGCCTTCCTACTATGGCAACTGTAAAACCCGGCATTGATATTGAAAATTTTTAAGGTGGGCAAAGGTACGGCTTTACAGCCATCAAATTACTATTTATTGTAAATAATATTGTTAAAACGATTAAAATATACCTTTGTGACTTAATAAAAATATAATGATGAGGAAATGTATTTACTTAATGTTCGTTCTTTTATGTATTAACGCTCGCTCTCAGGCTGCGGTTGGCGATACCACTTGGGTTGGTGCTAATAATACCCAACTACCTTGGTTTGGAAGCTATGATAGCACTGTTGTTTTTCCTGCACAAGGTAAATCGTATAGGGCAATTTATATGATATTTACTTTAGGTAAGTATGTTTGCCCCGGCAGCCCAACGTATTGTGGAGATTGGGATTATACAGTACTTAATTACCTGATAACACCCGGTGGACAATCCTATGAATTAGGCAGGTTAATAACCCCTTATGCAAATGCGGGCGCGCCTCGCACTCCGTGGGCATGGCAACAGCGCTATGTTTACGATGTGACTGATTTTGCGCCACTATTACATGATACTGCCAAGATCCGCATTTTCTATTCTGGGTACTCGGGTGGTTTTACCGGTAACATCCGCTTCGCTTTTATTGAAGGAGCGCCGGACAGAGAGGTGACGGGCATTCGCAGGCTATGGACCGGGAGCTATGGTTATGGTGGCACACCTGGTATCAACGCACATTTCCCAATGGTCAACGAAACTGCACCGCAAAACACAAAGTCCGCAGATCTGAAATTTTTGGTTACAGGCCACGGTTCTGATGCTAACTATTGCTGTGAGTTCATGCCCCACAATTACAAAGTATTGTTCAACGGTGGACAAATTGCAGAGCAAACCATATGGCGCGATGATTGTGGTATGAATGAATTATACCCTCAGTCAGGCACATGGATCTACGATAGGGCAAATTGGTGCCCGGGAGCATCTGTTAACTGGTATACGCACCATTTACCCGGTGTTACAGCTAACTCCAATTTTAATGTTCAACTCCAGTTCGAGCCATATTCAGGCGGCGGTAGCTACACTACTGAAGCGTTGTTGTTCTACTATGGTGGATTGAAAAAAATATTGGATGCGTCGATAGATGATATTATTGCCCCGACAAATGACGATAACCATTTTCGTGAGAACCCGATTTGCGGTTCGCCTGTAATTCGTATCAAGAACCGTGGTGCAAGCACGATCGATTCTATTACAGTACGCTATGGTATTAAGGATTCGGTAATGAATAACTATACATGGAAGGGTAAACTAAAAACATTTGAAGAAAAAGACATTACGTTGCCAACACTTAAAGACCTGAATAAAGTAGCAGGTGACACTGTTACCCGCACGTTTATAGCTAAGATTGTTGCCGTAAATGGCAGTAACGACGCAGATTCTACCAATAATATAGCCACCTCACGTTTTCTGGCTGCGCCGATGTGGCCGAGCAAATTCAGGATAGCTTTTAAAACTAATCTTGATCCCACTGCTCCCGGCTCAGGTATATCTGAGTCAAGCTGGTATATATATGATGCCGATGGCAACGTTGTAAAAAAACGTGACAATGCCGCTTTAAATACTTTGTACAATGATACTATTTCACTAAGGACGGGTTTTTACAGGCTGCAAGTGTACGACAGCAGTTGTACTGGGTTGCAATGGTGGGCAAATACAGCAGGTGGTTCAGGTTCAATACTTGTGAGGAAGTATGCAAGCAGCCAAACAATACCAATGAAAGGGTACTACTACGCCGGAACCGGAGGTACGTACAATAATGATTTCGGTTGTGGTTACACGCAATACTTCTATACTATTGACACTGCTACGCTGGCAATTACAGAGATTTCGGAAGTTAATGCGGCAATAGAGGCATATCCAAATCCTGCACAAAACAATGTGTATGTGGAGATTTCGGGTATTGAGAACGTAAAGGGTCAGGTGCACATAATCGACGCACTCGGCAGGGTTGTTTTTGTGACAGGCTGTACTGCTTCTAAGCAGTTGATAGAAACACAGGCGCTTGCTAACGGTTTGTACACTATACTGTTCATAGATGAAGAGCACCCAGGCAACAAGCTAAGTACGCGGTTATTGA
>JBGAJU010000021.1:21566-54815 GCA_044224775.1 Flavipsychrobacter sp. | reverse complement strand
CTAAATAAAGTTATTTAAAGGCATACCAACAGGCTGCTACGGCAGCCTGTTGTGTTTAGGCTTGTTGCTTTTGTTTACTTTTGATAAAGAATTATGACAGATAGAATTGAGAAATTACTTGCGTTCTTAAAGCAGTCACCGGCAGATTGTTTTCTTAATCATGCTCTTGCTCTGGAATATGTGAAGTCGGGAGATGAAACAAACGCCCGTAGGCATTTTGAGATGAACCTGGGGAACGACCCAGCATATGTGGCAACGTACTACCATCTTGCTAAATTATTGGAGCGGGTAGGAGAGAAGGAAAGCGCAATAAAGACCTATGAACGGGGAATGGAACAGGCAAAAGCAGTAAAAGACATGCACACTTTTAGTGAGTTGCAGGGAGCCTATGAAGATCTGGTTTACTAATCAAAGAAAATGAGTTTACTCGGGCTATTTAAGGAACATTGGAAATTGAAGAAATACCTGCAACAAGGTGAGCGGGTATTGTTAGCGGTAAGCGGGGGCGAAGATTCAATGGTGATGGTACACCTTTTCCATGTATGTGCCATTCCCATTGGGGTGGCTCATTGTAATTTTAGCTTGAGAGGTGAAGCAGCGGATGGTGACGAACGATTTGTGAAGGAATGGTGTGGGTTACATAATATAGACTTTTACAGTGTAAAATTTGATACAAAACAAAAGTCGGAGGAATGGAAGAAAGGTATACAGGAAACTGCGCGCATACTGCGCTATGAGTGGTTCGAGCTCATTCGCAGGCAACATCACTATGCGCGTATTGCAACTGCGCATCACGCAAACGACAACGTAGAAACGTTGTTCATCAATTTGTTTAAAGGCACAGGTATAAGCGGGCTACATGGCATATTGCCCGAGAACGGTAAGATCATAAGACCCTTGTTGTTTGCTTCAAAAGAGCAAATAGCAGCATATGCCGGTGCAAACAGTATTACCTGCCGTGAGGATGCATCTAATGCGAGCGATGATTATTTGAGAAATGCTGTACGGCATAATATTGTTCCAGCTGTGGAACTGTTATTTCCCAATGCTATTACTCACGTAAACGAAAGTATAGCGCGCTTCGGCCAAGCTGAGATTTTATACAGAAATTCGATTGAACGAGAACGTAAAAAACTCGTTGAACAGCGTGGGCCGGATTACTATATTCCTATACTAAAGCTGCAAAAACAGCCGGCAACGGAAACGCTTTGCTATGAATTATTTCATCCCTTTGGTTTCGGCTCAGCACAGTTGCAGCAAATTCTTGGATTGTTAAATGCTGAAAGTGGTCATTACATTGCTTCAGGCACACACCGCATCATTAAGAATCGCGATTTTCTGATCGTAACAGCGATGCCGACAGAACAGGCAGACTTTATCAGGGTAGATGCCGCCCCATGCAGTATTGACACGGGTAAATATATCTTCTCGTTCTCCTTGCACGATAAGCCTAAATCCATACCTGCCGATCCCAACGAGGCTTGGCTTGATATGAAAGATATTACCTTCCCGTTAATTCTCCGCAAATGGAGGATGGGTGACTATATATATCCCTTCGGAATGGGTATGAAAAAGAAAAAGATAAGCCGCCTGCTAATTGATGCGAAGGTTCCATTGCATGAAAAAGAAGACATTCGTATTGTCGAATGCAGTAAACGAATACTCTGGGTTGGTGGCATGCGTATAGACGAGCGCTTTAGATTAAAGCCTTGCACTGAGAAGGTGCTCGTAATTAGGCAGAAGCTTAAAACTGCGGATGTGAAAGAGCGTTAATGAAATCTCTGCCGTGAGAAGGGTCCAATAACAACGCAAAAACCAGTCCGTAAACTGATCCCCAGAAGTGAGCTCCGTGGTTCACATTACCGGCACCTCTTTTTGCCATATAAGCTTCATACGCTAGGTACAGCACGCCGAAGATAACAGAGGGAATGCCCATAGGAATTGGAAAAATGAGTATTTTCCACCATGGGTTGTAATAAATGGTAAAGAAAATAATTGCCGCTACTCCGCCCGATGCTCCAAGCGACCTGTAGTAGCTGTTATGAATATTTTTAAGAAAAGAAGGTAGTGAGGAAATAACAATGCCTGATAAATATAAAATCAGGTAATAATTTTGGTTAGCACCAAGTTGCATAAAAAGCGCTTGCACCGTTTCGCCAAATACGTAGAGAGTGTACATGTTGAAAAGCAGGTGCATCCAGTCTGCATGAATAAACCCTGAAGTAAGTAGCCGGTAATACTCGGCCGGGTTTTTCATCCTCTTTGGCCACAATATCAGGTTGTTGATCAATGCCTCGCTCTTAAAGCCGGCCAGCGAGACTAGCACAGTTACTATAACAATAATAAGTGTATAACTTAATTGGGGCATAGTGTAATTTTAAAGCGAATGTAATGCGATTTGTTATTGAATATACTTGCATTGCATATTTAAACAATAAATTCACACTTTCTTTAACCTCAGCTATGGTGATAGGGCGTATTGTTCAAAATGCTGAACGCTCTGTAAACCTGCTCTGCTAAAATAAGCCGTACCAATTGGTGAGGAAAGACAAGGTTAGATAACGACCATGTCTGGTTGGCTCGTTTCTTTACTGAATCAGAAACTCCGTATGCACCGCCGATTAAAAATATCAGTGTTTTAACCCCTTGGTTCATGCATTGCTGCAATTGCTGTGACCATTGTATAGAATTGAGCAACTTACCCTTTTCATCCAATAGGATCAGGTATTGCTGTGGTTGCAATTTTTTCATGATCACCTCTTCCTCAATTTGTTTGATGCGCTCAATGTCAGTGGATGCAGTTCTTTTGGGTGGTTGCAGTATCACCAGGTCAATAGCGTTATATGGCTTTATTTTCTGAAAAAAATACCGGATCCCGTCTTCTATAAAAGACTCATTTTCTTTTCCTACCGACCATATTTCGATATTCATTTTTTGAGAATATTTGTGGTCGCAAAGGTGTAATTATTTTTGCAATCCCGAAAATTCTACGTACCTTTGCGCTCCCTAATAAGGAATGGCCTTGTAGCTCAACTGAATAGAGCATTTGACTACGGATCAAAAGGTTTCAGGTTTGAATCCTGACAAGGTCACTAAACAGAACCCGTAAGGTTATTAAAAAAGCGCTTTTAATAGCGCTTTTTGTATTTAATCTTGTTCGTGATTTTAAAGGAAAGCCAATAGCGATATTCAATATTATTTCGGCGCTATTCCGTACTACAAAAGTCCACTGTACTCCTCAAAACACCTTGCTTTTTTTGCACTCACTTCAGCCGTCCCTCGGGCTCATAGCTTAAATTATTTTCCATAATAGTATGGTTACAGTACTAGTATGGGTAATTTGACTTTACATGCATTTTTTTTGGATTGAATAACTATGTTTGGTTGCAACAAATTTTCTCCGATTACATAGTACACTTTATTATACGGTATTGTAATATATATAATACTTCTTGTAGCACTTATTCCTGGTTCGCAAAGATTAACTTTTACGCGGCGCGGATATATGCGACATAAAATTAATTCAACTATAAAATTATGCATCATAAAAGTCGCTAATAACTATGAAATTTGTTAGCTATTCCAATAATTTTTACTATTTTACCGCTCTATTTTAAAAGCTAAGCTCATGAGATTAGGACATCTATTCTTACAACTATCGTATTGTGAAAAAAATGTGAAAGGATTTTTCCTTAAAACTGCTTTTTTATTGGCCGGATTTTTTGCTATGAATATCCAGGCTAAGGCACAATCGGTAATCACTCCATTTTCCATTTCTACACTAACGAGTGCAATGCCTAATCAGGTGACAGAAATGGCTATAGACCAAAGTACGGGTGATATTTACTCCACCGGAACGGACTTTACCAATGGAAACATGTACAAGACGACTACAGCGGCAGTTATATCCACTATATCAACCAATTTTGCGAGTTCGGTTGGCTATTGGCACCCATACGTTCGTACTGGTATTGCTTTCAATGGCGGCAATCTTTATTTATTCACGCCCAACTCTCCTACATCGTTTGTTAATCTTGCTGTATTACGCGTAAATGCTACAACAGGTGTTTCTACTGTTTTGAATGCTACTTCGATTGGCGGAGGTGAAGACGGTTGCACTTTTATAGGGAACGTTTTGTACATGACGGACGGAATCGGAGCCGCCAATTCTATCTACACTTATAATACGGTAACATCAACGTTTGCAACGTTAACATCCGGCACCTTGCCCGGGGGGAGTTATGATGCATTAAGGTATTGTGCGGCGAATAACACTTTATACTACGGCAACGCTGCAACTGGCGGACTTTATACGGTTAACCAAACTACTGGTGCCCTCACGCTCATCAGCTCGAGTTTAGCTAGCGGTACAGCAAAATTTGTTATAGATCCTTTTGGTGTATACGCATACTACCTTGATAACGGAAACAGCGTTAATCGTATAAAATTGTCAACCGGGGTATCCTCTTCTTTTGCAACCGGTCTAGCTTCGAATAACAACAGTGACCTTGCTTTTGGACCCTCGTCTTCCGGAAGTGGTTTAAGCCTTTACATCGGTGGTTTCAACAGGATATATGAAGTGACAATGACTGCTTCGTTTGATAATGGCAGTTCTCAAAATCTAACGGTTTGTAAAAACTCTTCTTCAAATTCGCTGAATGCTTTGTTGGCAGCTACCAATTCGATTGGAGGCACATTTACCTGGACGGTGACTTCAGGTCCGTCAAATGGTACATTGTTCGGCTTCCCGGCTACAGCCTCGGCGGGCACAAGTATTTCGCCATCTGGCACCAGCTATACACCAACATCAGGCTTTACGGGTAGTGATGCTTTTACGATACAAGTATCAGACGGAACTAATTCCGCGACAACAACGATCAATGTCACGGTTAGCCCGGCTCCTATTACAGGCACACTAACTGTTTGCGAGGGCGCCACAACTACGTTGAGTGATGCAACTCCCGGAGGCACATGGAGTAGCGCAGCTGCAGGTACGGCATCCGTTGGTGCTGGAACCGGTATTGTAACCGGAGTAACAGCAGGTACTGCAACGATATCTTATACCGTCGCTGGCTGCTCAAATACAACAATAGTTACCGTTAATGCAACACCAACACCAATCACAGGTATTGCGGGCACATGTATCGGCTCAACAACAAATCTTGTTGCATCAATGGGCGGTGGTACATGGACCAGCTCTGCAACAGGTGTTGCAACGATCGGGTCTGCTACAGGTACCGTTACCGGTGTTACTGCGGGCTCGTCTAACATTACTTACGCATTCAGTACTGGTTGCTTTGCAGCACGTACAGTAACGGTGGCTGCGCTGCCGGGTAGTGCCCCTTATACAGTTACGCCAAACCCATACTGCTTGGGTACTTCTACAACTTTTGCCAGTACAGCTCCGCTGTGTAGCGGCAATATGTTGCTGTTTAATGGTTCTACGTCTCAGGCTTCATTGGGTGCTCCGTTAACCACAGCCCAGGATAACATTACCATGGAAGCTTGGGTTAGTTGGACTGGTGGTACAGCAAATTATCAGTTCATCACACTTAACGGGCACTCAGCAACAACTGGTTATGGCCTGATAGTGCCACCGGGTGGTAGCGGTAATCTGCAAATTTTGATCAGTGGTATAACATACCTCACGTCGTCCGCAAATCTTCCGATTGGTACCTGGACTCACGTTGCTGCAGTTCGTAACTCAGGTACCTGGTCGGTGTATATGAATGGCACTCAGTATTCAGTTACCAGCGCCACAACAACACCAAATGTGCCTACAACCGCTTTCCGGGTAGGGTGTAGCCAGACAGGGGTAGAGGCATTTAACGGCGCCATCGATGAAGTGAAATTTTGGAGTGTAGCTCGTTCAACAGCTTCTATACAAGCTGACATGAATGCTTGTAATGCTTTTCCGCAAACTAACTTGTTAGGTTATTGGAAGTTGGATGAGTCTTCGGGTACAAGTGGGTTTGATAACTCCGGTAATGGTAATACTCTGACAGAAAGCACTATTGCACATGGAGGATCGGTAGGACTGAATCTCAGCACATTTGCCTGGAGCTTTGGCGATGGTGGATCTTCTACTGCAAACAACGTCGTGTACACCTACACAGCATCTGGAACATATTCATCCTCACTCGTTGCCACCAATGAAGGTGGTTGTACAGCAAGCTCCGGAATAGCGGTAACGGTTAATCCTAATCCGGTTATTTCGGGTACACAGAGCGTATGCGTGGGCTTCACAACTACACTTAGTAGTGCCAGTATTGGCGGTACATGGTCAAGCGCCAGCGCTAATGCAACCGTAGGTGCCGGTACCGGTATCGTTACTGGTGTTTCAGCAGGTACTGCAAACATTACTTATACATTACCTACAGGCTGTTTCTCATTTGTTACGGTAACAGTAAATGGCAACCCGGCTGCAATTGGCGGTGGTCCTATGGATGTGTGTGTTGGTTTAAATACAACCCTTACAGATGCCACGGCTGGTGGCTCATGGACCAGCAGCAATACCACTCAGGCAACTGTGGTATCCGGTACAGGTGTAGTTACTGGTGTATCAGCTGGTACACCATATATTACGTACACATTACCTACGGGCTGCTATGCAACACAACAGATCACAGTTAATCCTAATCCTGCTGCTATCACTGGTACTACCAGTATATGTGTTGGCTTTACATCAACACTTGCAGACGCTACTGCGGGTGGTTCCTGGAGTAGTGGTGCTCCTGGTACAGCATCAGTAGGTGCTGGCACCGGCATTGTAACTGCAATTGCAGTTGGTACTGCTACTATTACGTATACTTTACCAACCGGCTGTATAAATACTACAGTTGTAACGGTTGATCCTAATCCTGCAGCTATTGGTGGTACGACAAATGTATGTGAGGGCTTGACAACAACGCTCACTAACGGAACTTCCGGTGGTACATGGACAAGCAGTGATATTTCTAAAGCAACTATTGGTTCTGCAACTGGTACAGTTACAGGTGTAGCTGCTGGTACCCTTACTATCACCTACATGTTGCCCACCGGTTGTTACGCAACTACTCCGTTTACCGTCAACACTACTCCTGTTGCAATTACAGGTATAGCTACGGTGTGTGTGGGTTCTACTACCACCTTAAGCAACGGAACTTCTGGTGGCACATGGAGTAGCGGTACTCCCGGTATAGCTACAGTCGGTGCAGGCACAGGTATGGTTACAGGTGTCACCGCAGGCACTGTTACGATCACTTACTTATTGTCTACAGGTTGTCTCAATACAAGGGTAGTTACTGTAAATGGAAACCCGGCTGCAATAGGTGGTACATTTAATGTATGCGAAGGACTTACAACAACATTGACTGATGCCACATCTGGAGGGACATGGACCAGCAGTAATCCAACTTCTGCCAGCATAGGTGCTTCAAGTGGTATTGTAACAGGCATCGCTGCAGGCACAGTTAATATTACTTATCAGTTGCCTACAGGGTGTTTGGCAACAACTCCGTTTACTGTTAATCCAACACCCGCAGCAATCAGCGGTGCATCTTCTGTTTGTGAAGCCTCTACAATTACTTTGACAAATGCTTCAACAGGTGGCACGTGGTCAAGCAGTAGTGCAAATGCTACGGTAGTTGCGGCCACAGGTGTTGTAACCGGCGTTACTGCAGGCACTGCCACCATTACATATACATTACCGGCAGGTTGCATTGCCGTGAAGTCAATAACTATCAATCCTACTCCTGCCGCTATCGGTGGTGCCAACACAGTTTGTGTAGGCTTGACAACGACGTTGACAGATGCTACTTCCGGTGGTGTGTGGACCAGTAGCAATCCTGGCCAGGCTACTATTGGCTCGGCTTCGGGTGTTGTCACCGGTATAGCTTCCGGTACACCTACTATGACATATACCTTGCCTGCTGGCTGTTATGCAGTTCTGCCGTTCACAGTTAATCCAACTCCTGCGGCTATATCTGGTGCATCCACGGTTTGTGCTAATTCTACTATTACCTTAACAGATATTACAGGTGGTGGTACATGGAGCAGCAGTAATACGGGCCTTGCCACAGTTGGTTCGTCGTCAGGGGTTGTTACAGGTGTTGCTGCAGGTACACCAACAATAACATATACGCTCGCTGCAGGTTGTACGGCAACCAAGCAAATTACGGTTAATGCAGTTCCTGATATTACCAATTTCACATCACCAACATCTTTGAACCCTTGCCTCGGCAATGGTCTCACGGTAAATGTGAATTCTAACACATTAGGATCTGCAACATTTACAGTTACATATAATTTAAGTGGTGCCAATAGTTCTACAGCTAATACAGCTACACTCACAATGGGTGCTACTACCGGCACATTTACAATACCATCTTCTTTATTGACAAGTACAGGTTCAACTACAGTAACAATTACCGGTATAACTAACGCATTAGGTTGTACAAGTTATCCTTCAAGCAGCAATACGGCTACCTTCTCGGTTAACCCGCTGCCTACTGCATATACGGTTTCAGGTACTGGCAGCTATTGTTCCGGAGGAGCTGGTATTCACGTTTTCTTATCCAACTCAGTTGGTGGCGTTAGCTATCAGTTATATTATAATGGTTCGCCAACAGGTAGCCCAGTGGCAGGTGCCTTTGCAGCCCTTGATATGGGTGCGCAAACACTTGCAGGTACATATACTATCGTTGCTACAAATACCACTACCACGTGTACTAATAATATGACAGGTAGTGCAATAATATCTATTAATCCTTTACCTACTGCGTTTGCAGTTACAGGTGGTGGTAGCTATTGCGCGGGTGGTACAGGGGTAACTATTGGTCTTGCAAGCTCTCAAAGCGGCGTTAGTTATCAGCTTTGGTTAAGTGGTTCTCCTTCAGGTTCAGCAATTTCAGGTACTGGTGGGGCTATAAGCTTTGCGGCGAGTACAAGTGCGGGTACTTATAATGTAGTAGCCACTAATACTACTACTTTGTGTACCAATAATATGACCGGTACTGCTACCGTAACAGTAAACCCTGTTCCGGCTGGTATTACTGGTACACAATCAGTTTGTGCTGGTCTCACAACAACGCTGGCGAGTTCGACTTCGGGTGGTACTTGGACCAGTGTGAATACGGCTGTTGCTACGGTTAATTCGACTTCAGGGGTCGTTACAGGAGTAGCAGCGGGTACTTCAGTCATCAGCTATACATTACCAACCGGCTGTGCAACAGTAGCTACCGTTACAGTTAATGCCCTGCCTTCTGCAATAGCAGGTGCTGGCACAGTCTGTGTTGCATCAACAATGGCATTAACCGACCCAACTGGTGGCGGAACATGGACAAGCAGCAACGTTGGTGAAGCAACTATTGGATCATCTTCAGGTATCGTAACAGGTGTTGCAGCAGGCACGCCAACAATAACATATACGCTGCCAACAGGATGTATTGCAACTGCACAAATAACAGTTAACGCAACACCGGCCGCTATAGGTGGTACACCGGTAGTTTGCGTTGGTGCTTCTACATTATTAACTAATACATTATCTGGAGGTACCTGGACCAGCAGCAGCGCAACTTTTGCTACTGTTGGCTCAGGCACAGGTATATTGACTGGTGTTTCAGCGGGGAACCCGGTAATAACCTATACAGTTGCAGGATGTACTGCAACTGTTGTAGCTACTGTTAATCCTAATCCTGCTTCAATAGTTGGTACACCTAATGTATGCGAAACGCTTACAAGGACACTTACTGATGCAACAACAGGTGGTGTTTGGAGCAGCAGTAATACCGGTCTTGCTACGGTAGGTTCAACTACTGGCGTTGTAACAGGTGTTGCAGCAGGCACCTTAAATATTAGTTATACATTGGCTACAGGCTGCTTCAGTCTGTTACCATTTACAGTTAATCCTACACCGGCTGCTATCACCGGTTTGCCATCTGTTTGTGTTGGTTTAACTACAACTATTAATGATATTACCAGCGGCGGTACATGGACGAGCAGCAACACGACCGTTGCTACTATCGGATCTAACACAGGTATAGTGAGTGGTTTGGTTGCTGGTCCGGTTACTTTAACTTATACATTACCGGCCGGCTGTTTTACCACTTTTGTAATGACAGTTAATCCAAATCCGGCAGCAATAGCTGGTGCGTCTTCGGTATGTCTTGGATTTACAACTACTTTGACTGATGCCACTACCGGTGGTACATGGAGTAGCAGTAATACTTCTGTTGCAACAATATCTGGTGGCGGTGTACTAACAGGCGCTGGAGTTGGCACAGCTACAATTACATATACTTTGCCTACAGGTTGCATTGCAACTAAACTTATAACTGTTAACGCAAACCCTGCTGCTATTTCAGGTGCATCTACCGTATGTGTTGGTTCTAACACATTATTTGCTAATGCGACCAGTGGTGGTACTTGGAGCAGCAATAATACGCTTTGGGCTACTGTTGGTTCTGTTTCCGGCATAGTTACCGGTGTAGGGTCGGGTGTACCTACTATATCATATATATTATCTACGGGTTGCTACGCAACAGCCCCGATCACAGTTAATCCTGTTCCGGCTGCTGTTACCGGCCCATCTACAATGTGCACAGGTCAAACGACTACTTTGACTGACGCTACAAGCGGTGGTGCATGGAGTAGCAGTGACTTGGTTGTCGCTACTGTGGGTTCATCAACTGGTTTGGTAAATGCACTAACGGCAGGTACCGTAGTGATGTCATACACGTTGCCAACAGGTTGTTTCTCAACTTTAGCTATGACGGTGAATGTTCAACCGGCTGTTATTACGGGTGCTTCTTCTGTATGTAACGGGTTCAGCACTACATTAGGTAACGCTACAAGCGGTGGTACCTGGACCAGCAGTAATGCTACAATTGCTTCTATTGGCTCGGGTACGGGTGTTGTAAATGGTCTCGCTACTGGCGCCGTTACAATTACTTATACCATGCCTGGTGGTTGCGCATCATTATGGCCGTTTACGGTTAACCCAATGCCCGCATCTATTGCGGGCTCTACAGCAGTTTGTGTTGGTTCGTCAATTACATTAACAGATGCTACTACAGGTGGTACCTGGACCAGCAGCAACATAGCTCTGGCAACTGTCGGTTCAGCATCTGGTGTTGTTACAGGAGTTTCTGCAGGTGTTCCAACCATTACTTACATGCTGCCGGCTGGTTGTTTTGTAACCCGGGCAATTACAGTCAATCCACTGCCCGCTTCAATTGGTGGTGTTCCGGTTGTTTGTGTTAATGCCACTACAAATTTGACCAATGCCACAAGCGGTGGTATCTGGAGCAGTAGTAATATAGGTGTTGCTACCATTGGATCAACAACCGGCATTGTTACCGGTATAACTGCGGGTAATCCAACATTTACTTATACTTTGCCAACTGGTTGCTTTGTAACTATCGCAGGAACAGTTAATCCGTTGCCACTTAGTTATTCTTTAACCGGTGGTGGTGCTTATTGTGCGGGTGGTAGCGGTCTTACGGTAGGACTTAGTGGCTCAAATACTGGTATTAATTACCAACTACTGCTGAGCGGGTCACCTGTCGGTGGTCCAACTGCTGGTACCGGTTCTGCGTTGAGCTTTGGTGCACAAACTGCAGCCGGCACATATACCGTGCAGGCTACTAATACAACAACAGGTTGCAGCGTATTGATGACCGGAAGCGCACTTATTGTCGTTAATCCGGTACCAACAGCGTTTGCAGTTTCGTCGGGTGGCAGCTATTGCGCTGGTGGTGCAGGTGTAAATATTACTTTGGCCAGCTCACAAGCTGGCGTAAGCTACCAATTATACATTGGTGGCGTAGTTTCTGGCTCCCCGGTAAATGGTACAGGCGCTCTCATCAGTTTTGGTCCAAGAACAGCAGCCGGTGTTTATACGGTAATAGGTACTAATACATTAACCTATTGTACCAATGTTATGACCGGTGCTGCTACGATAGTTGTTAATCCATTACCTACCGTTTATACCGTAACAGGTGGCGGCGCTTATTGTGTGGGTGGCACAGGTGTAACAGTAGGGCTTAGTAATTCTGATGTAGGTATCGACTACACACTTTATCGTGGTGGGTCACCTGTTGGTCCTACAATTTCGGGAACAGGAGCTCCGATATCTTTCGGCCTGCAGACAATTGTTGGTACTTACACGGTATTTGCTCAGAACGTAACTACAAGCTGTAACGTTATAACAACCAGCAGTGTGGTGGTTACAACTAATTCTTTACCCAATGTTCTCACGATTGCTGGTGGTGGCAGTTACTGTGCAGGCGGTACAGGTGTTCCTGTTACTTTGACCGGCACCACGCAGGTGGGTGTTAACTATCAATTATATTATGCAGGTACTGCATTGGGTGCGCCGGTTGCAGGTACCGGAGCCAGCGGTCTAAGCTTCGGGTTGCAGACAAGTGTTGGTACGTACACAGCAATTGGTACAAGTGCACTTACTACATGTACTGTTAATATGACCGGTTCCGTAACAGTTACTACTAATCCATTGCCTACTGTATATACTGTAGGAGGTGGTGGCCCAATTTGTGCCGGCGGTCCTGCCATTCCAATTACTTTAAGTGGTTCTGATGTAACTGCCAACTATATCGCTTTGTTAGGCGGTGTGCCTGTGTTTACAGTAACAGGCACTGGTTCCGCGCTTAGCGTAACATCATCTACGGCAGGAACATACACTGTTAGGGCACAAGATATTGGTACTGGTTGTACTTCAATGATGCTTGGCAGTGCAACTATCAGCATTAATCCATTACCTAACTTGTACACAGTTACCGGAACAGGTAGCTATTGTGCAGGCGGTTCGGGTCTGAATGTTGGTGTTAACAATTCAGAATTAGGTATCAACTACCAGCTTTACCTTGGTGCTTCAACTGTAGGTACTCCTGTAGCGGGTACCGGTGCGGCTATCAGCTTTGGCCCACAAACTACCGCGGGTTCATATACTGTGGTTGCTACTAATGTTGCAACATTATGTACAAGAACAATGACAGGCTCAGCGGTGATTTCAATTAATCCATTGCCTGTTGTTAATCTCATTACCGGTGGTGGCAGCTATTGCTCTGGTGCTGCTGGTGTTCCGGTTGGCTTAGATGGTTCTGTTAGCGGCGTTAAGTACAGGTTGTTCAATGGTGCGACACTTGTAGACTCCTTGATAGGCAACGGTACAGCACTCAACTTTGGTCTCAAGACTGTCGCCGGAGTTTACACAGCAACCGCAACAAATACTGTTACTGCATGTAGCAGCAGCATGTCTGGCAGCGCAACTGTTGTGATCAATCCTCTGCCCACTGTTTATAATGTATCCGGTGGTGGCAGCTATTGTGCTGGAGGAACAGGACTCAGCGTTGGTCTCGATAATTCATCTGTTGGCTTTACTTACCAGGTATATAATGGTGGTGTAGCTTCAGGTGCTCCAATGGCAGGTACAGGTTTCGCTCTTGATTTCGGCATAAGGACCGCATCTGGCACATATACAATTGTTGCTACAGATGATATGACGCTTTGTACCAGCACAATGGCTGGCAGTGCGGTTATTACTATCGATCCATTACCTACTGTTTACAATGTTACTGGTGGTGGCAACTATTGCGCAGGTGGTACAGGAGTTCATGTTGGCCTTTCTAACTCGGCTGTTGGCATTAGCTATCAGCTCATGATCGGCGGCTCACCGGTAGGTGCTCCTATGACAGGTACTGGTGCCGCTCTCGACTTTGGCTTGTATACAACCGCGGGAACTTATACTATAGAGGCTACAAATTCGATTACCGGTTGTGTAAGCAATATGGCGGGCAGTGCTGCAGTAACTGTTTATGCATTGCCTTCTGTTTATACTGTTACGGGTGGTGGCAGCTATTGTATAGGCGGTTCTGGTGTAGTTGTAGATTTAAGCGGCTCAGATGTTGGTGTTACTTATCAGTTGTATACTGGTGGATCACCCGTTGGTGCTCCTGTTGCAGGCACTACTTTGGGTATTTCGTTCGGCGCTCAGACAATCGCAGGGTCTTATACTGTTGTAGCTACTGACGATATTACCGGCTGCACAAGCAACATGGCAAGCTCAGCTAGCGTCGCAATCGATCCATTACCCAATGCATATACCGTTACGGGTGGTGGTAGCTATTGCGCAGGTGGTGCAGGTGTTCATATAATATTAAGTAACTCAGACCTTGGGGTTGACTATCAGTTAATGAATGGTACGGCTACAAGTGGTAGCCCGATGCCGGGCGTTGGCGGTCCGCTTGACTTCGGTTTGCAAACAGTTGCAGGTACTTACACAGTAGTTGCGACAAATGGCACTACTACATGTACTAACAATATGACCGGCAGCGCTAATGTATCTATCAATTCATTACCTGCTTCGTTCACGGTAACAGGCGGTGGTTCTTACTGCGCAGGTGGTACAGGTCACAGTATCGGTCTTAGCGGATCGACAGTGGGGGTTAATTACCAGTTGTATGTTGACGGAACTGCAACAGGTTTACCAGTTGCTGGTACCGGTTCTCTCCTCGACTTCGGCGTACATTCAACTCCTGGAGTTTATACGGTGGTAGCTACCACCGTACTTACAGGCTGTACCGATAATATGCTTGGCACTGCTTCTATCAATATCAATCCTTTGCCTGTTGTTTATGCAGTTACAGGCGGTGGTAGCTATTGCGTTGGTGGTTTCGGTCTGCATGTAGGACTTGCCGCTTCTGAAGTAGGTGTTGCTTACCAATTGTTTAAAGGTACTGCCATGGTAGGTAGTTCAATTGGTGGCACAGGCCTCGCACTTGATTTTGGTGTATTCACTGCATCAGGTATTTATACTGTAGTTGCTACAAATACGGTAACAGGCTGTATCCAGAACATGGGTGGTAGCGTATCTGTTACTATTAATACACTTCCTTCAGTGTTTGTGGTTACCGGCGGTGGTAGCTACTGTGCCGGCGGCGCAGGCTTCCACATTGGTTTGAGCGGATCTTCATTCGGTGTTAACTACCAATTATATAATGGTGGCACTTCCGTAGGCACACCAATGGCAGGTACAGGCTCTGCTATCGACTTCGGTGTTATCACTATAGGTGGTAATTATACTGTAGTTGCTACAAACCCAAGCACAGGTTGCTCATCTAACATGTCTGGTAGCGCAACTATCACGGTTAATCCATTGCCGCTTATATACACTGTAACAGGTGGTGGCAACTATTGCCCTGGTGGTTCAGGTGTATATGTCGGCTTAAGTGGTTCTAATGTTGGTATCAACTATCGTTTGATGAGGGGTACAACACTTGTTGCTACATTACCGGGAACTGACTCAACTGTTGATTTCGGTCTGCAGACTGTTGCAGGCACTTATACTGTCGTTGCTGTTGATGCTGCATCGTCTTGCACCAGCAATATGACGGGTAGCGCTGTAGTAGTTATCAACACACTGCCTGCAGTTTACACAGTAACCGGTGGCGGTGGTTACTGCGCGGGTGGGGTAGGCCTACATGTTACATTAAGTGGTTCACAATCAGGAGTTAACTATCAACTATATAAAGATGGTACCCCGGTTGGAGTACTCGTTCCTGGTACAGGTTTACCTATCGATCTGGGTGTACATGCCTATGCAGGTACTTATACAATAAAAGCAACAAATGCTACAACACTATGCACAGCAAACATGTCAGGCTCGGTGATCATCGTGATCAATCCATTGCCGGCATTGTTCACGCTTACAGGTGGCGGTAGCTATTGCTCCGGCAGCACAGCCCCCGACATCGTTCTCGGTGGTTCTACTTCGGGCATTCAATACCAGTTATTCAGGGGCAGTGTGCCGGTTGGCACCCCAATGAGCGGCACTGGTTCTTCATTGAACTTCGGACCTCAGCCAACTGCTGGTTCTTATACAGTTGTTGCAACTAACCTCATTACAGGTTGCACAATGACAATGACTGGCACGATCGCAGTAGCTATTAACCCATTGCCTGCTGCTTATTCAGTACTGGGTGGCGGTAGTTATTGCTCGGGCGATGCAGGTGTTGCTGTGTCAATGACCGGTTCAGATGCTGGCATCACATATGAATTGTTCAGGGATGGTTCTCCGACAGGTACAATATATGCCGGTGTAGGTGGGCCATTGAGTTTTGGCTTGCAAACAATAGCCGGTGTATACACGGTAGTAGCAACCAACAGCACAACGGGTTGCGTGCGTAACATGTTTGGCGGTGCTACAGTTGCAGTTAACTCATTACCTGCGTTGTTCGCAGTAACCGGTGGTGGCAGCTATTGCTCTGGTGGCTCTGGTGTACCGGTAGGATTAAGTGGTTCTGCGCTGGGTATATCATATCAGTTACGTCTTGGTGGCATAGCTACCGGAACACCGGTAAGCGGCACAGGCGGTGCTATCAGCTTCGGTTTGCAAACAGCAGCTGGTATGTATGATGTAGTTGCAACTAATACAACTACAGGTTGTCCTGTTATGATGACTGGATCTGTTTCTGTTACAATAAATACCCTGCCTATTCCATATCTGGTTATTGGCGGTGGCAGTTATTGTGCGGGTGGAGCAGGAATAAGTGTTGGGCTGGGTAATTCAGATGCAGGCATCGATTACCAGTTGTTCCTCGGTTCAACTACAGTTGGCAGCCCAGTATCAGGTACTGGCAGCGCTATCAGCTTCGGAAACCAGACTATGGCAGGTATCTATACCGTTGTTGCTACTAACGTTGCTACAGGCTGCACAGAAACAATGGCAGGAACTGCATTTGTTGGTATCACACCTCTCACAGTGCCTTCTGTTACGATCAATACAGGTGTAGGTGATACAGTTTGCTCAGGTACTTCTGTTACGTACACAGCGTTAACTACTGGTGCCGGCGGTTCTCCTTCATTCCAATGGATGGTAGGGTCTACTGTTGTTGGCTCAGGAAGTAGTTATACTTATACTCCGGCAAATGGCGATGTTGTTACCGTTCAACTCACCAGCAGTGCTGCTTGTGCTACTCCGCCAACCGTGTCCGATAATGTTACAATGACCGTAAGGACTAACGAAACACCGGTTGTTACCATCTCGGCTGCTCCTGGCGATACTGTATGTCAAGGCACAGTAGTTACCTATACCGTGGCATCAACGCTGTATGGTGGAACTGGTCCTGTTTATAATTGGTACGTGAATGGCGCGCCGGTTAGCCTTGCATCAAGCTCGTTCACATATGTGCCTGTTAATAACGATGTCGTTTTTGTAAATATGAATAGTAATTATCCTTGCTTGCTCACGCCATCTGCGTCAAGCAACCAGATAGCTATGAAGGTGGAAACAACTGTTGCGCCTACAGTTATTATTGCAGCAAGCTATGGCACTTACATCGCAGGTGTTGTTTACAACGATACATTTACAGCTACAGTGAATAATGGTGGTTTCCATCCTGTTTACCAATGGTCAATAAATGGTGTTGCTGTACCGGGCGCTACTACACCAACACTCATCATAGCTAATGTCAATAATCATGATGCAGTTACTTGCTTCGTGGTGAATGGCAGCACGTGTGGTGCTCTTTCCGGTTCTGCAACAGAAGTTGTCAACATATCTACTGTTGGTACGCAAACCGTTACTTCAATAAGTGGCGATATCAGGCTTGTACCTAACCCGAACAAAGGAACCTTTATGTTGAAAGGTACATTGGGCCCTGTAACTGATGAGGCAGTAACAGTTGAAATTACGAATATGCTTGGCCAGGTGATCTATACCGCACCCGTGAAAAACACAAATGGCAATATTGATGAACAAATACGTTTGGATAATAATGTTGCTAATGGTATGTATTTGGTGAATTTACGTGCCGGTGGAGCCAGCAAGGTATTCCACATGGTAATTGAACAATAGTTTTAATTAGAATGGAGCGGATAATTTCCGCTCCATTCTCTAAATATTAAAATATTTAAATTGTTATTAAATAATAGTAAAGGAATTTTGGTAATAATGCATATTAAAAGAAAAAAACCTTACATTTGCGTATTAACGAATAGTTTACTAAATGAATACAACGTTATTGTCTGATTTATAAGTAGGAAATAGCGTATATATCTATAGCCTCCCTATTAAATAGATAAATTGAAAATTAAAAAACTATAATGCAATAAAAAAGATAGTCTTTTAATAAATATTCTTTTATGAAAAAACTGCTTATTCTCTCTTCTGTCATCCTGATCGCTGGCGTTTCTTTTGTTGGTTGCAAAAAGAAACCAACAAAAACAAATTGCTATGTTTGTCAAAGGTATGAGTTGATCTACTCGCCGATATATACGCAGTACAACCAGCCAAGAAAACTGGTGGCGTTGGACACACTATGCGGTAGGACTGATCAGTGGATAGCTTTGTATATGGAGCAACATAAAACGCTTGACACGATTGATACCCCTAATGATATTCTTTTGCTGAACCAGCGTTCATCTATTTGCGAGATACAATAGTATTTTGAACTTATATAAACAATACTACCGGATAAATATGACCAAAGCGATCTTACCTCTTATTGCTTTATTTGCATTTGCTTCTTGTTTGAAGAAATCTACCTCAGACCAGAAAAACTGGTATTGTGAAAGATATGACTCGACTGTTTCTAATGTCCCTGCTTTGTCTTTTAATGGTATGAAAGTGAAGAAGGAAAACTATAATGCTGTCAATGAAAATTATATTAAGTTCATGATTAAAGAAAATACCCGCCTGGATACTTCTTTCTTCAGGAACGATACTTTAGTTGTTGAATACTGGACTATGGGTTGCACTCAGATTGAGTAATAAAATGCTACCAGCCCAGCAGGGTTTTTAATTTTGTCATCCCGGTTTTACTCACCATAACTTTTGCGCCACAATGCAGTAATGCAATGTGGCTTTCTTTTTCGTACGGTTCTATTCGCATCAACTGCGTTACCGGTACCAGGTAGGATCTGTGCACTCTTACAAACTGTTGTGGGTCGAGTGTTTGCTCTATATGTGCCAGGGTGCTCTTCTTAAGGTAGCTGCCATCCTTTGTCACTATCTTCACATAGTCGTCATTGGCCTCAATATAAAAAATGTCCTGCGCCGGGATGATGCGGATGAGGCCATTATCTTTTACTACAATTCTGTGTTGGTATCCCTCGTAAATATTGTTTTCCAGCAGTGCAGCTACCTGTGAGGCTTCTTTTGCGGGTATATGCTGCAACCACTTCTGAACAGCTTTGTCAAAACGGTCTTTTACTATTGGCTTCAGTAAGTAGTCTATAGCATGCGTCTCAAAAGCTTTCATGGCATATTCATCAAATGCGGTCGTAAATATTGCAGCCGGTGGATTATCCAGCAATTCTAGCATTTCAAATCCGTTAAGCCTGGGCATTTGTATATCAAGGAAGATAAGGTCAGGCTGATGTTCCTGTATAGCCTTGAATCCCTCAAATCCGTCGCCACATTCAGCTACTATCTGTATTTGGTCATAGGCTGCCAATAACGTTCTGATCAATTGTCTGGCAAGTGGCTCGTCGTCGATCAATATCGCTTTATACATGTTGCTGTGGTATTTTTAGTATGGTGGTAAAAGTTTGTTCGTCACTTCTGGTTTCAAGCAGGTCTGTTCTTGCATAAAGTAAATACAACCGCCTGCGAATGCCTTCCAGCCCGAATCCGGTGCCCTTAGGCGGTAATAGATTGTTGTCGTATGGATTGGTTATAGTTATAGTAAGCATATTAGCATCCGACACAATGCTGATATTAATGCTCACAGCACCGGTCTTTCCATACAGTCCGAATTTTACGGCATTCTCCAGGATTGGTTGCAATAAAAATGGAGGTAGGGTAGAAGTCGGGCTGCAACTGTTGTCTATTACAACTTGAAGTCGATCACCAAAACGAACGGATTCTATGGCAAGGTAAGATTGTATATAACTGAGCTCATCTTTTATTGGGAGTGTGTCTTCCGACTCTCTCTGTACCGAGCTTCTTAAAAAGTCCGATAACTTCCCGATCATCTCCTGTGCTTTGTCGGGCGAAATCATGATCAGGGCATTTATAGAGTTAAGGCTGTTATATAGAAAGTGGGGCTGTAGTTGTTGTCTCAGTTTGAATAACTCTGCTTCTTTAAGCAACACAGACGCATCTGTCTGGTTTTGGAAACGTGTGTCCAAAGCACTTATGTTTTTACGCAGAGCGCTGTTTGTCGCCATCCAGCTATTCAAAACCCATATGAATAGGAAACGGATAGGCATCGTTTGCTTTGCCCATATTTTGTACGCTTCGTCTTTGATAACCCACCATCTCAGTACTTCCCATGTTCCCAAAGCTGTAAGGATGCTCATGAATAGGGCAATAAGAATTGCGTAAGAATAAATAACAGCAGTGGTCGGGTAGGTTCTGATAAGGAGCACTATTCCCCATATCGACAAACTGATCATTGCAGTACTGCACGCAGCGTCTGAAAGTGCAGGGCCCCAGCCAAAATGGCCAACTACATGGAGTAGATAAACATGTATTGCCAGTAGTAACAATACCAGCACCCATATTTTCCAGTGAATATTTTTTTTAGTCGGAAGCAATATAATTAAAGTGATTGCCCTGGTGGGCACTCGGAAATGAAATTAACAAAAGAAACTTTATACAGCATATATATGGCTGGCTACAAGAGAAAAATAGCCTGTACCAAATGATTTATCTGGTTTTACTTTTAGGGTAGTTTAACTTAGCGGGCGTTAAGCCACAACGGAGCAGGCAGTATTTCTGCCTCACGCACCATTGAAAAAAGCAAGCCCCCGTTTTTCAGTTCTATCGGCTGAAGGTCTTTTACAGCCAGCATACGCCAGTATATCGTACGACCCTGCCTGTCTTTAAAAGAAGATTCTTCCTTCCTTCCTGCTTCTCTTGCTTCTGCCAGCGCTTGTTCTGCCGTGTCGGCATAAACCAGCCGCCATTGTTCTTCGTATTGATCAGTAGGCATGCCTTCACACTCGATGCGGTAGATTATTTGTGCAGTAAATGCGCTCATAGACGCTTGTTTTATTCCCTTGCGGGAGGCTATTAATAAGATTTTATTTCTATGCTGCCAAAGGAGCAACTACCCCTCAGGATCAATACTTTCCTTACTTCGTTCAAACCTGTTGTTTGTACGGTGCGCCCGTCTTCAACGCTGCCAAATGTCGGGTTTATCTCATTCTGCACTTCCCAATGTGAAGGAACAACCAGTTCAACACCGCCAAATGAAACCCTGCAATCAAGCACAACAGATGGCTCGGTAATATCTGCTTGCACCAGGTTTATCTCGCCACCCGCAAACGTAACACCTACGGTTCCACCTTTGAAATCTTTTGAGGTAACTACTTCTTTCTTACCGCCAAAGGTCACATCAATATTCAGGCTGCTCTCATTATTGATGGTAGTTGCCATTGGTGGCATGCCCGCAGCCGGGGTACATTTGTAGCGCTTAGGCCTTAAGGCAATAGCTAAACCCACGATAATGATAATAGCTGGCCATGCGAAATCGCTGGATGGCCTTCCCATTATCATGAACTGCGGGGTGAAATTTGCAATGCCTATAATGATCAGTATCCACCATGCATTGTTACGGAACCTGTTTTTAAAGCCGATCATTAATCCAAGGCCAATAAGTATTGCCGGCCACGAATCTTCCAGGTCGATGCAGGGTAGAACGTGCATTGTTGTAAGTAACAGGCAAAGGCCAACAATTGCAATGCTTAAACCAAAAAATATCCGGTTCCGGTGTCGCTGTTCCTGGTACTGCTTATAATCCCCTCTGAAAAAATGACGATCTCGCATAAAATTGTATTGTCGTTCAAAAGTAGATATATGATTATCTGTGCGAAAGTGATATTAGGTAAGGAAATATTGATTGTCGGTGAATGTCCGTTTTTCGTCGGTAAACAATTAATGGAAATATGAAAATGAATAGATTATAATACGTTTTGTGACGAACGTCATTTTTCAGAGCAGGTATTTCCATATTTTTGCGCCAAATTTTACAATTAATGTATTCAAGCCTTCTCAAGGGCGTCTATATGGCGCTTATTGGTGTTTTATTGATGAATTACACCTCGTCAGCTCAGACCTCAAAAAAGCACCGGCACGGTTCCCTCTATTTTAGTTGGGGGTATAACAAAGAATGGTACACCAATTCTACTGTACATGTAAAACAATCCGGGCAAGGCAATGATTACAAGCTCGTAAATGCCAAAGCTCATGATCATCCCGGTTGGGACGAGAAGGGCAGCATATTTGCCAAACAGCTCACCATACCTCAATATAACTATCGCCTCGGCTACTACTTCAACGAAAAGCAAGATCTGGCAATAGAACTTAACTTCGACCACACCAAGTACATCATCCAGAATGGCCAGTCTGTACAGATGAAAGGTACTTACAACGGTAGGTCTGTAGATTCCAATGTTACCTTCTCCGATGCCACAGGTTGCTATTATTACCTTAATAATGGCGCCAATTTCTTTCTCATCAATATCGTCAAAAGATGGGGGCTTTACACTTCACGTAAATATCCGTTCCGCGTCGATTTTACCGGTAAATTTGGTGTGGGCCCTGTAATACCACACGTGGAAAATAGCTTCTTCGGGCAGCGCAACGATCCCCATTTCCAGTTGGGTGGTTGGAATACTGGGCTTGAAACTGCGCTCAGGGCAACTATTACCAGGTATGCATACCTCGAATTTGCTCAGAAAGTTGACTACGCCCGCTACAGCAACCTGAAGATATATAACGGCACTGCAAGGCAGGCCTTCGGTACTTATGAATTGATTTTGAACTTAGGTGTAACCATTCCTACAACTAAGAACAATCCGCTGTTCACACGCAAAACATCCGCAACAGAAGGCAAATAGTCCGTAGTAAATAGCTGGTTAAGTATCGATATTATTGTTATCTTAGCAAAAATCATTTATTATGCGCCGCATCTTTATTTTGTTTTTTGTTTTGTTCATCGGCAATTTTTCTTTTGCTCAAAGTTGTGAGAATGTAGCAATAGAAATTACTGCTATTCCTTCTACATCTCCGGTGCAGATCACGTTGAAATGGAAGCCGGTCGGTTTTGGTACGCCAACATACCGTATCTGGAAAAAATCAAAAACATCAACGTCATGGGGAACGGCCATCGCTACTTTACCTTCTACTGATACAGATTATGTCGATGCTGCGGTAATTGTCGATTCTGCTTATGAGTATTACGTACAAGGCACTGGATCCACCATCACTTCTGCCGGTTTTGTTTACGCTGGCATCAAAGCTCCGGCCATACACAGCAGGGGAGCAGTGATACTGGTTGTTGACAGCACGTTTACAACAGCCTCTGCGGCAGGGATAAAAAAAATGATGGATGACCTCAGCGGGGATGGCTGGCAGGTCATTAGGCACGACTTCCTGCGTACAACCTCAGCCGTAACTATTAAAGCAGCTATTGCAAACGATTATGCAACACATGCCAATGTAAAAGCTGTCCTGATATTAGGGCATGTAGCCGTACCATATAGTGGCGATCTGAATCCGGATGCTCACCCCGATCATCTTGGTGCCTGGCCGGCAGATGTGTTTTATGGCTCTATCGCAGGTTCATGGACAGACGCCACTGTAAACGATGTTTCTGCTGGTTACGTTGCAAACAGGAATATACCCGGAGATGGTAAGTACGATCAGTCTGCAATACCTGCAAGTGTGGAACTCCAGGTTAGTCGTGTAGATTTTTACGACATGCCCGCTTTCTCCCTCACAGAAGTGCAGATGATGGATAATTACCTGGCCAAAGACCATAGCTACAAAATGGATTCATTATTTGTGCTGCATAAAGCATTGATCAGTGATAATTTTGGCTACTTCAGCGGTGAGGCTTTTGCCGGAACTGGTTGGCGTAGTTTCCCTGTGCTTGTAGGCAGGGATAGCATTGCCGCTACCTCTACATTAATATCAGATCTTAATACTTCTCCCTATCAGTGGGCCTATGGCTGTGGTGGCGGCTCTTTTTCAAGTGCTGGTGGTATTGGTAATACAGCCAATTATGCAGCTAATGCGGGCAAGGGCATCTTTACTGTCCTTTTCGGTAGCTATTTTGGCGATTGGAATGTAACCAACAATTTTCTCCGCGCTCCGTTATGCCAGAATCCGCCTGCACTTACCAATTGCTGGGCCGGTAGGCCGCATTGGTTCTTCCATCACATGGCGTTGGGCGAAAATATTGGCTACTCCACTGTTGTTACACAAAACAATAACTCATTAACTAATACCTACAATATCTATCCCAACTATGGTGCAGGATGGGTTCACATAGCGCTTATGGGCGACCTTTCATTAAGGACCAACTACATAAAGCCCGTACTCGCACTCAACGTTACAACACCTTACCACGATGGCGCACACCTCACTTGGACAGCGTCCCCTGACCCCGGCGTTATAGGTTATTATGTATACCGTGCCGATAGCGCATATGGCTACTATACACGCCTCAACGCAACTATGATCACCGGTACAACATACCACGACGTTTTCCCGACCAACGGCCTCAAATATTACATGGTGCGTCCTGTGAAACTGGAATCAACGCCTTCAGGTGGTTATTATAATCTGGGTGTTGGTGCTGTTGATACTGGTACTATACTCTTCTCTGTACTGCAGGCACCTCAGGTACAGCAATCGGTTGATGTAACGGTATTTCCTAACCCAGCCGGCGACTATTTGAATGTCAATGTTAGTGCGGCAAATTCATGTGTGGCTACTATGTATGTCATAAACATAACCGGGCAGGTGTCCGATGTGGTGACAAAACAACTGCAGGCTGGCGATAATAGGTATGTGCTCAATACTTCAAATTACACGCCGGGCATGTATGTGGTAGTTATTAAGGCCGGCGACAAACAGATCACTAAGCAATGGGTTAAACAATAACCCTTGCATACATAAAAAGTAAAAGCCCCGATCTTGATCGGGGCTTTTTTATATGCAATTGTTGCTTCTTTACTTCTTCTTCTCAGCTGGTTTAGCTGCTGCTGGTGCTGCTCCGCCAGCTGCTGGTGCTGCTGCCGATGCTGCTGCTTCTTCCTGTTTCAATGCGCGGGTAGTAACTACAGATGCGATAGGGATACGTGGAGAGTTCAGTATTTCCATGTTCTCTGCTACTACGTCTTCAACACGTATGTTGCCGTGAAGTTGCAGGTTGGTAACATCCACCGCTATGTTCTCAGTCAGGTACTTAGGATAAGTACGCACGTTCAGCGATTTGATCTTCAGCTCCAGGCGGCCACCGTCTTTCACACCCTGTGCCTGGCCATGAAACCTGATTGGCAGGGTTGCATTCACCTTGCGGTCTTCTACCAGCTCCAGGAAGTCAATGTGGTTCAGTTCATCCGTAACCACGTCAAACTGCAGGTCCTTCATGATGGTCTTGTAGCTCTTCCCATCAACAGTGATCTCAGCAAGCTGGAAATCAGGTGTGTACACCAGTGTACGGAAGTCCATTACAGGTGCGCTGAAATGGATCGTTTCTTTACCGCCGTAGATAACAGCCGGTACCTTGCCTTCAGAACGAATTTGGCGCGTTGCTTTCTTGCCAAGGTCGCTTCTTTTTTTACCTTCAATTTTTACACTTTTCATTGTGCATTTGTTTTTCTTCTCAGTCTCAGGCGCTTTTCCGCCAAACATCTGTACCAAGATCCGTTTTTAATAATTAAGGTTACCCAATTGCGGGGGCGGATTTTTTTGTATAAACAGTCGTTATTATAATTTGAAAATGAGCTGATTTGAGAATTAAAGTGAGAACATTTTCAAATTCTCAAATTAGCACATTACTTCTTGTTACTATGAATAAATAAAGAACTTATCGACTTATTCTCAAAAGTATTCCTGATAGCTACTGCAAACAAGTCAGCGGTCGGGAGCACTTCTATTTTGTCGCACTGTTGCTTCAGTGGTATCGTATCGCACACAACCAGTTTCTCCAGCTCCGATCCCTCAATATTGTTGTAAGCGTTACCGCTTAAAACCGGGTGTGTACAAAATGCGCGTACCGATAAAGCGCCTTTTTCCCTCAGTATGGCAGCACTTTTGCAAAGCGTTCCGGCGGTGTCACATATATCATCAATCAATACTACATTTCTGCCTGATACATCGCCTATTACGGTCATTGCTGCTATCTCATTGGCACGTTTACGCTGCTTGTCGCAAATAACCATGTCCGCGTTGAAATACTTGGCAACTTCCCTTACCCTGTTGGTACTACCCACATCGGGGGCCGCAAAGATAAGGTTTTCTATCTTCAATTTCTCAATATATGGTATAAAAATTGCCGAAGAATCAAGGTGGTCCACCGGTATATCAAAAAAACCTTGTATTTGTGGTGCGTGCAGGTCCATCGTCATCACCCGGTCTGCGCCTGCCTCTGTCAGCAGGTTGGCAACCAGTTTCGATGCTATGGCTACCCGCGGCTTGTCCTTCCTGTCCTGCCTGGCAAAGCCAAAGTAGGGGATAACAGCCGTAATATAGCCTGCCGATGCCCTGCGGGCAGCGTCTATCATCATCAGCAGCTCCATCAGGTTATCCGATGGGGCGTAGGTGGCCTGCACAAGAAAAACATAGTCACCGCGTATCGACTCCTGGAACACCGGCTGGAACTCGCCATCACTGAACTTTTGTATGGTGAGCGCCCCGAGCGGCTTTCCGAAGTTTTTCGCTATTTTTTCTGCAAGGTAGCTAGATGCGTTACCCGCGAAGATCTTGACTGAGGAATTCATAAATCGAAAATGATGGCAAAGGTAATAAAAACGTAACCCGCAATAAGGCCTTTTTTCCCCAGTTTGCTAACAAAATTATAATGTTACAGCTAATATAGAATGAGGTCACAGGCCATAAAAGATCTCCCTGCAGAACAACAACTTTTTGTTGATGCTACGTATATATGTATTTGCGTCGTAATTATAAACAACGGTTAGAATTGATTTTCATCATTTAATACATTAATTTGTCATCGGCATAGCAACTCTATTGTTATACCTTTCACTGTAAATAGCCTCGCTCACAGAAAGATATTGCCCCTTGAAGGATTTTTTATTAAGCGCATTTATCGCATTTTGACCCTCAAAGCTAATTGCCATTATTACATACCCGAATCCTCGTGAGTTTCCTTCTTTACTTTTAGGAATACTGATGGCTAACACCGTACCGTAATGAGAGAAAAGCGAGAGAAGATCGTCCGCAGTAATATTATTGCCAGTGTTTCCGATAAATAGTTTCATATCCAACATTTAGTAACGACAAATGATTCAGTGTTCAGCCGCTATGGGCAATAATGATTGTTTAGATCGTTTGATAATGCCCAACTTTTCAAACAATAATATTATGGGATACACAGGATCAATCTCATGCCATCTAACCCCAAAGTTAATTGCAGAAGGGTGCTTGTGATGGTTATTGTGGTAAGATTCGCCCAGCATCAATAAGTCTACCGAAAAGAGGTTCTCAGAAGTATTTCGCAGCTTAAAATTCCGATAACCGAACTTATGTGCAAACCAGTTGATGATGGCGCCATGAAATGCACCCATTATCATAATTATTGGAAGGAGCATGTACAGCCAGGGCGATGTTGCAAAGATGAGGAAGAAAATTATGTAACCTATTACCCATAATATGCGTGAGACTGTCGAGTTGGCCCAATTGTCAAACCGCGTCCATTCAGGCAAGTTAGTCTTGAATTTTTCTTCTACTTGTATCGTACCGTTAAAGATATCCCTGTATATTCTCCGTGTACGTAGCATCATTGATACTATGCTTGACGAAAAGTTGGGTGAATGTGGATCATGTTCCGTATCAGTATAGGCATGATGCATTCTATGCATGATGGCATAAGCTTTAGGGCTCATGTAATGTGAGCCCTGTGTGATGTAACTAAAAATAAAAAATACCTTTTCCCATTTTTTGCTCATACTGAAAGCCCCATGAGATGCATATCTGTGATGAAAAAACGTTTGGGAAAAAAGCGACAAATACCAGATTGAGATGAAAAAGATGAAAATAACCATAAGCTGCCTCGGGATTTAACTATTAGAAAAAATACCAGAGGAAAAAAAGTTAACCGTAGCGCTACAAAGATTTATTAAAGCGGAGTAGAACGAAATTAAAATCTACGTTTCTGATATATAAGAACAAAGTAAAGATAAGTGTTTTAGCGGACATTATTTGAATATTCTGAAACCGGCTTTGGTAAAATACTGTATGTCCTGTTTTTCCATTTGCTAACGATCTGCTTATTTAATTCGATTATTACGTCTTCCTCCTCACGCCCGCTTTATGGACAACATTCCTCAATTGCTCAGTAGATACCACATGCTTTTCAAATCCACGCATTAGCCTGATAATTTCGCACGTATACACAAATAGCGGCCTCAAAGCATTTAATTAGTTTAATTTGAACATTAAATGATTTTATCCGGTTAATAAGCGTACCTTACATGAACTGCAGGTAATTCTATCAGCAGGTAAATAAAATATCATGTCAAATGTTGTAGAGGTTGTTGTAGCTGACATAAATTTAGCTACTATGTCGAAAAGTGTAAAAGCTGTAGGACTGGATACGGTACTTTCTCAGAAAGGCCCGTTTACCATATTCGCACCTACAGATATAGCATTTGGTAAGTTGGATACAAGCAGAATAGAACATTTGCTGAAACCTGAAAACAAAGAAAAACTTACGGAGTTACTAAATCACCATGTTGTAGAAGGGTTAACCAACTTTGATGATCTGAAAGATGGTCAGAAACTTGTAACTGCAAACGGCCGGGAACTAACAGTAAAAGTTGCTGATGGCAAAGTCTCCATTAACGGCGCGACTGTTCAGGGCAGGGATAGTGTAGGCTCTAATGGTGTAGTACATTCGTTGGATACTGTTATTGAAATGCAGTAAGTACTGTGCAAAATTTGAATAAGAGCCATTGGAACCATCCAGTGGCTCTTTTATCATCAAAGAAATGTTTTCAAAAAATTTGAGAAATGATAACAAGTATTGAAATATTGAGCAAGATTAGAAAGATGAGCACTAAAACGCTTAATCCTCTCCACCGTATTTTAGTAGGTGATATTGCTGCGGAAATGGCTATATCACAGGATGCCCTGCTTGTATTGCTTATTGAACTGGAAAACAGGGGCCTCGTTAAAATTTACAAAACGAAAATAGCTTCAATTAGTTTAACGAATTATGGCAACCAAGAGAGTCCGCCGTCTGGGCTGAGTAGTTAAAACACCCGTCGCGGCTTGTCCCAAAAAAAAGAAAACGCTTTGATGTCCCGGAAAGTTCACCTATGAAAAATCAAAGCAAACGATGCAAATGCAAATTGTTGGTTTAAAAATCGCAGTCATAAAAGTAAACGCATATTATATGTTATTGTTGGGCGAAAGCAATATCCGGTATTTTATGTCATGGGAGAAAACAAAAAAATGGTATTTCACAGATGTTACCATAGCCTTTGAATTACGAATGCACGAGATGGAAATATCTGATTTTATTACGAGTCACGAGCAGTCAGGCACCAATAGTTTGCTGAACTGAACAAAAATTTAGTAGGTAATGAAACAAGAAGCAAGGATAAAAATGGTGCGCAGATTTATTGCATTACTTCAGTCGCGCGAATATGAATATACTGGAGAGGAGACCACGGAACGGCTGGTCGCACTTATTTATAATGCCATGTATTCATTGAGCCGCATTCAGGAAGCAGAATGGAATAAATTTCTTCTCCAGTTCAGAGAAGCTAAATCCAAGGCTCTTGTGCAAACAACAACTGTAGATGAGAAAATTCGAAATCATAATTGCTCCATTTCCTCACTTTTGAATGTGTTTGAAAAATACATTCAATATATACAAAACAGAAGCATCTTAGAGAGAACTGTAGATCCTGAAATTAGTAGTATTACACTTGCAATATAAACTACCCAATAAATAACGCAATGGAAAGCAAAAAAGAATTGAGGTTTTCTGTGCTCATAGACGCTGAAAATGTTCCATCTAATAACGTAAAAGAAATGATGGAAGAGATTGCTAAATATGGTGCGCCCACCTTTAAGCGCATTTACGGCGATTGGACGAAGCCTCATATCAACCGCTGGAAAAATGTATTGCTGGAAAATGCCATTACACCCGTTCAGCAATATAGTTATACTCAAGGCAAAAATGCTTCAGACTCGGCAATGATCATCGATGCTATGGATATATTGTATACCGGCAGAGTAGACGGGTTCTGCATAATTTCCAGCGACAGCGATTTTACCCGTCTTGCATTAAGATTGCGTGAGGCAGGCATGCTTGTAATTGGAATGGGTGAGAAGAAGACACCCTCCCCGTTTATTGCCGCCTGTAACAAATTCATTTACATCGAGATATTGAATACCGGAGCTGCAACCGATGTGAAAAGTGGTGATACAGCCACAACTACGCCCCCACAATTACTGCTTAAAAAACCTGACACTGAACTCATAGACCTCATTTCAACATCCGTTACTGACTTAGCCGATGAATCGGGTTGGGCATTTTTGGGTGAAGTGGGGAATTTGATATTAAAGAAGAAACCTGACTTTGATCCCAGGAATTATGGATTCAAAAAATTAGCGGCACTCATTAAAAGTATTGATGCATTTGAAATGGATGAGCGTTTTACTGATAGAGGTAATATAAAACATGTATACATAAAAATAATTCCCAAAATAGCAGAGAATAAAAAGCAAAAACAAAACAAGAAAAAATAAGCTACTTATTTTTAAACTATTCAAAATTCATGAAAAATTCTGTTATGCATAAACAGAGACAAAGACAATTGCTGGACAAAGCGCAAAACTATATCATTAAGGTTGATCATAATGAATACACACCTGACGGCAAAGCAACGGTAATGCTACTTTACCAGCTCGATATAATGATCTATTCTTTAGCCGGAATTGACACAAAAGCCTGGAACGGCTTTTTGAAATCACTTAAAGAAGCAAAAAGCCTTTTGCGAACGTACTCAAAAGATGAAAATATAAAAATGGAAAACTATAATGCGGCATGCTCTGCCACTTCCGCTATACTTCAAAGGTATATAACGTACCTGAATGCTTTTTTAGCCGAGGATTAATAGTTATAAAATTAACAAATTGGCAAAGTAGTTGTAATGTAGCACAGAATTAGCTTGTCATCGGCATAAAAGTGCTGTTCCGCGCTATTGGTCTTATTTCTGACCAACAGCCTCGCGCAGGACACCGCGCTGAGATAGCTTCATAGGCACTGTTCGGGATTTGTAATCCTATTTCTGTCTCATTTCAATGCATAACAAAATGATTTATACCCCAACTAGTCCTCGAATATTGTTGGCGGCTCTATTGTCTCATACATTGAAACGGATTAGGCAGATAAATTGAGGCCTTTTCTACATTTTTAGTAGATTTAGCTGTGAATTCTAAATATGTCGACGTATTTATTGTTTGTTGTTGGATATTTATTATCTGTATTTGTGGTATATTATTGTTTATCGCATTTCGTCCAGCTTTCGTTCATGATGAAGTAATCGTTTGTGGCAACGCGGTCATTGAGACTAGTGCATTTCGTGGTAGAGAGATATTTCAAGATAATTGCGCATCATGTCATAATACTCACAAAGAGTCTACAGGACCTGCGTTAGCTGATATAAGTTCTTTTCGTTCTCAGGAATGGCTGTGTCGGTTTCTCACTGATTCTAATTTCGTAGCTGGCGATAAGCGTGCAGTCAACTTGCGCAAACAATATGGTACAAGTTGTATAAAGTTTCCTAAGCTAACCTGCAATGAGGTTAGTACGTTGATTAAATTTTTTGAGGCCCGTTGGTAGAAGTGTTTCTGCCACTGTTGATCTTATTTTCTGACCAACAGCCTCGCAAAGGAAAGAGAGCTGAGAGCCTTACTGTCCGGTATTTATAATCCCCTTTTTCACAATTTTCATCTCCATTCATTGTATAACAAAAAGATTTATAACCCCCTCAAACCCGCACCCGTATTACACGCAAAAACCATGATGGTACAGTAACAGTACCATCATGCAAAATTCTTTTTTCCACCCCAAAAACTCTTCCGAACTTTACATAGTAACACCCCGGATTACTATGCTATACACAATAAAACTTTGCGAAACTTTGCGGTTCTTTGCGAACTCTGCGGTTAAACCTATTACCCATGCAGAAACAAAACAACCCGCCGCAGTTTTTTTTTTCAGTCGGCAGGTATAAATTATACCCCAAATGCAGTTTTTTATACCTTTTACCCCGTTTCCTATACCCTTTTATACCCTTTTATACCTGGAAATAAAACACATAAAATAAGCCCATGGCGCATTTCGCCAAAACACGCTAAGTATTATTAACCGAAAACAAGCCTATCCTCAAAATTATACCCCCACTTGCTGATTTACGATCAATTTATCCACTAAAGATCATGAACAAAAACAAAACTAATATCTACTTCACCACAATGCTACTGCTCGCAATCTTGCTAGCATCGGCTACTAGTGCATTCGCGCAGCTCACCGTATCAAACGCGAAGACCCGTACCGGCAGCGTCACCTATGTCGTGGCACCGCAAAGCCTGTACGATATTGATGTGTTCAGCAAAGAAGCAGAAGAGCCCGGCGACTTTGCAGGGGTAGAGCAGCGCTGCGCCGCAGCAAAGCACCCACTGGTGTTTGCCATGAATGGCGGTAAATGCAAAAGCCTCAAACCAATGGGCCTTCTGATAAAAGGCATGAACAAATACAAAGACTTTGTTTGGCCTGATGATAAGGTTTTCTTCTCCATAGGCCCCAGTGCAATATTCACAAGGGCGCGCGATAATGGCACATATACCATTGCCTCGGCAAACAAATTCAAAGTGAACGATGACCTTGCCACATTTCAGCTGGCAGTTCAGTCGGGCGCAATATTGCTCAGCAAGGGTTTTATGAACCCCGTGATAGTGCGTGCCACAGGCACGCAGGTATGCAACGGCATCGGTATAAAACCCAACGGCGATTTTGTACTGGCAATAGCCGACAGCAAAATAAGCCTCCGCGAATTTGCCGTTTTCTTCCAGGACCAGAACTGCGACAATGCCATGCTGCTTGACGAGGGCGATGCCTGCAAATGGTATGCTCCCGGCAGCCAAAAGAAACCCGGCACAATGGGCGAGGTGCTTGTGGTGACGAAGAAGTAAATTGTATGTGCCTGACGTACCTTGTTTTTATAAAGGCACTGTGCTATTTTTAGACAAAACCAAAC
>JBGAJU010000021.1:0-21541 GCA_044224775.1 Flavipsychrobacter sp. | reverse complement strand
GTTTGCTACCTGCACAAAAAAGAACAATGACCCGGCACAAAGAACAATGCTGCTTGCAGGCAAATGGGTGATCACCGCCAGTACGGCTACCACCAACTATATGGGTAAAGATACAATCCTGGACTTTTACATAGCGATGGACATCTGCGAAAAAGATGACGTTATGACTTTTGCAGGGAATGGCACCGCTACTATGGATGAAGGCGCTAACAAATGCTCGTGGGACAACCAAATAGAAACCGCTACGTGGGTGCTGCTGGATAACAATACTAAAATTGCGATTGCAGACAGCAACCCGGATACTATGGGGCTCGATATAAGTAACACTCAACTGAAGTTAACTTTAACAAAGCCCAATTCATCAGGCACCCCGGTGACCTATGTTAGTACCTATAAGAACATTAATTAGTCCTGTTTTGTAATGAGAAAAAAAATTAAGCGCACCTACCGTGTTGCGAAGCTGGTTATATACAGGCAAACTATAGTGGAGCCCATCGATCACCTTTGGACGTTCATAGGGGCATTCATAGGTATTGGCACCATAGGCCTCATACAAACCGCAAAGCTCACCGAAACCGATAATGTATTCCTGATAGGATCGTTCGGCGCAAGTGCGGTACTGGTGTATGGCGCCACAAACAGCCCGCTGGCACAACCCCGCAACCTTGTGGGCGGCCACCTGCTCAGCGCCATAACAGGTGTACTTATCCATAAGCTGGTGCCGGGGCATATGTGGCTCTCATCGGCCATTGCAGTTTCGTTGGCAACTGTTGCCATGCAAGTAACCAAAACCATGCACCCGCCCGGCGGTGCAACCGCACTCATAGCCAACATAGGCTCAGAGAAAATAAAGGCCCTCGGCTGGATGTATGTTGTCTCTCCGGTGTTGACGGGTGTATTGATATTATTGGTAACCGGTCTTATTTTTAATAACATACCAAGAGACAGGAATTACCCTTATAAAAAGTGATGGGCTGAAGTGTGGTTTATGGATTAGGATGAAAATAGTCCCACACTACTCTTGCTTTAGATGCGCCGATAACCTTTGTCAGCTCACGCTCAGTAAGGGTCTTGATATTCTTTACCGAGCGGAATTCTTTCAACAGCAGCGTAGCGGTGCTTTCACCAATGCCAGGTATCTCTTCCAGCTCGTTCTTGAAAGTGCCCTTGCTGCGTATCTGCCTGTGGAAAGTGATGCCAAAGCGGTGCACCTCATCTCGTATGCGGCGAACGAGCAGGTGAGCGGGAGAGTCGTAAGGGAGCTGCAAGGGTTGGCTGTCTCCGGGGAAGAAGATGGATTCTTCCTTTTTAGCAAGACCAATGAGCGACATCCTGCCGGTGAGCCCAAGTTTCTCAATGCTCTCCAAAGCAGCACCCAGCTGGCCTTTGCCGCCATCTATAATGACGAGCTGTGGCAGTGGTTCATGCTCATCCATCAGGCGTTTGTACCTGCGGTACACTACTTCGCTCATGCTGGCAAAGTCGTTGATGCCCTCAACTGTCTTTATGTGAAAATGTCTGTACTCCTTATTTGATGGTATGCCATTTCTGAATAGCACCATGGCGGCCACCGGATACGAGCCTTGGAAATTAGAGTTATCAAAGCATTCAATGTGCGTAGGTATCTCGCTAAGCTGCAAGGCCTCCTGCAGTTCCTCAAGAGTAAGTATGTTAGTTTCTCTCACCTTCTCGCCTAGTAACAGGGTAGCCTTGCGGCGCATTTCCTGCATAAATATCTCTGCGTTCTTGATAGACATATCCAGTAGCCGTTTCTTATCTCCGGCCTTAGGTATTGTTACCTTCAACCCGGCATTTGAAACGTCCACCGGGCATGGCACTATCACTTCTTTTGCCACGCTATGGTACTTGTCCATAAGATTATCCAGTGCCAGAGATAGCACATCGCACTCTTCTTCTTCCAGCTTTTTATCTATCTGCAGGGTGTTGGTATGCACCACGCTGCCATTGGTCACGATCATGTAGTTTACATAAAAGTGGTTGTCGTCATGCAGAATGCAAGCCACATCTATATTCTCCAGCTTAGGGTTCACCACAACAGATCGATGCTGGTACTGCTGCAGCGACTCTATCTTCTTCTTGATGATCTGAGCTTTCTCAAATTCCAGCGCTGCCGCAGTGGTATTCATCTCGGTTTTTAGGTCCTTTACTACGTCGCCTATATTGCCTTTCAGCACATGCCGCACCCATTGCAACTTGTCTCTATAGTCGCCTTCATCTTGCAGTCCTTCACATGGTCCTTTGCAATTGCCAAGGTGGTACTCCAGGCACACTTTGAACTTGCCTTTCTTAATGTTAGCCTCGGTAAGATTAAGGTTGCAGGTACGCAAAGGTATATTTTGCTTAACCAGTTCCATCAATTCACGTACGCGCATGAGCCCGGTAAATGGACCAATGTATTCAGAGCCGTCGCGTATTACTTTGCGCGTAAAGAATACTCGTGGGAATGGCTCCTTCTTGATGACAATGAAAGGGTAGGTCTTATCATCCTTAAGCGATATGTTGAATCTTGGCTGATAATGTTTGATCAGCGAGTTCTCCAGCAGAAAAGCATCATGCTCAGACTCGGTAACGGTGAACTCGATGGCGCAAATGAAAGATACCAGCTTTCTTGTCTTAAAGCTTTCAATGTTTTTATTGAAGTAGGAACTTACTCGCTTGCGCAGGTCTTTTGCTTTGCCTACGTATAGTAATTCGTGGTTTTTATCGAAATATTTATAGCATCCCGGTTGGTGGGGTATTGATTGGATTATTTTACTGAACTCTTCTTTGGTCATAGCTCCTTCCCATACTGTAAGTCAGTCGTAACATACACTACCTGATAAACTCAAACTCTTGGACGGTGTGTTTTTTGCTACCGAAAAGCGGTCGGTTGTCCCATTGTATCTGTATCTTTTTCATTGGTGAGTAGTACAGTTTTTGAGTCACTTCATCAGTCGCTGATTTTTTAAACGTTTCTATATAGATCCCTTTGACTTTCATGTTCTCCTGGTCAGCGGTAAGTAATAGTTTTTGTGTGAACAGATCCGGGTCTTTAGCCATATAAAAGAAGTTGTGTGTGCCGTCCTGGTTGTCATCAAATTGGTTGAAGGTATATTGTCCCAGGTACTTTCGGTCACTTATGTCGGTCTCGGAAAATATAGTGAATAAACGTGCCCAGTTTATTGTGTCAGAATTGGAGTAGCTGCTGTCCTCCGTCTTGCCATTTATCCACATCATTTTTTTAATAACGAACGGTTCTCCAGAGAAAGTATTCCACTGATCCAGCATATACTGGTTTATCGAAAAGTAATTGCCCTCAACATTGCTGTAGTCCTTCTTTTCTTCTTTTTTTCTGTTGCAGGCAGCAAACAGCAACACTACAAGCAATAAGCTTCCGGGGATTGAATAATTTTTCACGCCTTAAAAGTAAGAAAAGTTGAGTGAATGAGATTGTTGACAATATCCTGTATAATTACTGGGAAATCTGTTTTTTAACTATATTTTTACGCTACAATCACTTTTTACTTTTTAAAACTCAGATTATGGGAATAGAACTTGTTTTACTTCGTCTTATTCATATTTGCACCGGGGCGTTCTGGGCTGGCGGGACAATTTATGTGGCGTTATTTGTACTACCTGCCGTTAAAGCGCTCGGCCCGGATGGGGGTAAATTTATGGGACAGCTCACGAAAACGAGGAAGTTGCCTGTTTTTATGAACGTTGTGTCTTCACTGAATATTATTACCGGGTTGCGGTTATTAATGATACTGACCGATAATTTCAAGAATAGTGCATGGTTCTCTACCCACTATGGCATATGTATCTCTATAGGTATGGTTGCGGCGCTCGGGGCGTTTTCTATTGGTTTTTTCAGCAGCAGGCCAACTACAAATAAGGTAAATGCTATTGCGGCAAGTATTGCTGCTGCGGGTGGGCCTCCAAGTCCTGAGCAGGCTGCGCAACTAGGCGCCTTACGTGCCAAAATGGCTAAGTCGCTGGTAATAATGGCCTGGCACCTTGCTGCAGCACTTATCTTTATGAGTTTGGCTAAATATTCATTCTGATATATCCTATAGATGAAACAAGACCTGTTCCGTAAAAAAACGCTGGGCCATATTAATAAAGAGGTGACTGAGGGGTTGATTGATGGGCATAGCACTAATATGAAAAAGGTGCTTAGTGTGCGTGACCTGACCTTTATGGGCATCGCGGCAATTGTTGGTGCGGGTATATTCTCAACCATTGGTAAGGCAAGCTTTGACGGAGGTCCGGGTATCATTCTACTGTTCCTTTTTGTGGCAGTGGCGTGTGGTTTTTCTGCAATCTGCTACGCTGAGTTTGCGAGTATGGTGCCGGTATCGGGGAGTGCGTATACATATTCTTACGTGGCCTTTGGTGAGTTGATAGCGTGGATAATAGGGTGGGACCTGCTGATGGAGTATGCCATAGGCAATATAGCCGTTGCTATATCATGGAGTGATTATTTCTGCTCGCTGGTAAACAGCATCCATATAGGCAACTTTCATCCGCACATACCGGAGTACCTGTCGACAGATTACTGGACGGCAAAGGACGGACTGAGCGAAGAAGCGAAGCTAGCCTGGGCTAATGCGCCTACTTTGGGAGGGTTAAGGATAATATGCGACCTGCCGGCATTTTTGATAACAGTTGTTATTACATGGGTCATTTATATAGGTATTAAAGAGTCTCAGAGGAGTACAAATGTGATGGTGATACTGAAGATCGCCATTATATTACTCGTAATGATAGCAGGCTGCTTTTATGTGAACACTGCCAACTGGACACCCTTCCTGCCCAATGGGATGAGCGGGGTACTTATGGGCACATCGGCGGTGTTTTTTTCCTATATAGGCTTTGATGCCATTTCAACTACAGCTGAAGAATGTAAGGATCCACAACGGGATCTTCCTAAGGCAATGTTCAACTCCCTTATTATCTGCACTATTGTATATGTGCTGGTTGCACTTGTGCTCACGGGTATGACCAGCTATAAGAATCTGAATGTAGGTGACCCATTAGCGTATGTGTTCAGTATCATGAACAGCAAATATGCTAACTATATAGCTGGGGTTATATCTATAAGTGCAGTAATTGCTACTGCAAGTGTGTTGCTGGTGTTCCAACTGGGGCAGCCGCGTATATGGATGAGCATGAGCAGGGATGGACTGCTGCCGCCCATTTTTGCCAAAATACACCCGAAGTATAAGACTCCTTCCTTCTCTACCATACTTACCGGTATTGTGGTTGGTGTACCTGCATTGTTCATGAACCTGTCGGTGGTTGTGAACCTGACGAGCGTAGGCACGCTGTTTGCTTTTGTGCTGGTATGTGGTGGCATATTGAAACTGCAAAACGATCCCGACAGGTTGCAGAGCAGGTTCAAGACACCATATATTAATGGTAAATGGATAGTGCTGCTGCTATTTACTGTTTTCATCGTATTATTCCAGGTTTACTATCCCGGCGGTTTTGGTGGCTATTTTAATTTTGCCGATGATAAAGGAAATGTGACCTGGGAAGTGATTCGCACTAAAGTCCCGTTCTTTTTGTTCGGCGTAACTTTTTTGGTGACAACTTTTTTGTCTTTTGTCAGAAACTACTCCCTGATACCGGTGCTTGGTTTCCTGGCATGTAGCTACCTGCTTTCGGAATCCGGTGTGACAAATTGGGAGCGATTTACCGTATGGCTGATAATTGGGTTGATCTTGTACTTTGTGTATGGGCATAAGCACAGTAAGTTGGCTAGTAAGTCGAATGGTTGATTAGCTGATTTTTTAGGGTCTTTTCTTTTTAAATGTCTTGTAAACAAGTCATATATACGATTCTCTCTATCCTCGGGTGGCATAATATGCATGCACAACGATTTGATACTTCTGTTATCAGGAGGAATAGTGTGCGCAATACGCCTTTTGTGCTGCTGGAAATAGCAGATAGCTTTGCGAGAAAGGGCGATAGTGTTAATGCTACTGCCTATTTTATAAAAGTAAAACCGGAGTGTCTTATTTATAATGGTGTAAAGCCTGAAACCCTTGATGAGCGGTTCAATGAGACTCGGGTTATGGCATGGGCAAGGGAGCGATATCGGGAGCTGTTTTTGAGGGCATATAACAAGCCCGATACGAAGACAGGGGATACACTATACCAAATGTATCAGGAAGACCAGGATACGAGGACAAAAGCCGGTAACTGTAAAGACAGCTTTAGTTGCGCGATATATCTTGAACGCATGAGGTATGCTGACTCTATTCATTTTCGTTGGTTGTATAATTATGTAAGGAAAAATGGATGGCCTACAATTGAAAATGGTTTATCCTATGCTGGCATTATTGCTATGCATGATGGCTATCGTCATTGTGATTATTTGCCCTATCTCAGAAAAGCTGTGTTTGATGGAGAGGCTCCATACACAGTTTACAATGGAGTGCTTAACAGATGTCTGAAACCCTCATTTGCTCAAATGATGAAGGAATATGGGAATAAGGCAGAATTTGATGTGAGTTGTATATTGAAAGGTAAGAAAGTGGATACGTTACAATTGGAAAAGATCAGGTCATTCATAAATGTACATACCTCAATAAAGTACCTTTATTTTGTTTTTGAATCGAAAAGTAGAATGGATTTTAATGCATTTCTGAGGTCAGGAGACACTTGGGAAAACAGCAATGTATATTGGATAAGCTGGGATTTTATGATGCTTGTAGATAAATATTATAATGATGCGGCCGGTATACATCATAAGGATGGTATTGAATTACTTCCGTATCAATATCAATGGGCCGAATCCTCCCTTAGCGGCAAGCGATTGAAATTATATCTACTATACTAGTTGCTATCCTTTGCTCTCTTCCTGGTTTTCGTGGTTGTCGTCACCAAGGCTATAATAGTTGTTTTCCTCGTCTTCCTCGCCTAATTCTTCCATATCATCATCATCTTCGCTGCCTGGCACATCAAGGTCGCTACCAGATACATCGTCAATAATGCTTCCCAGTTCATTCAGTGGGTCCCCGTCATCGTCAGTAGTGTCCAGTGAACTATTGATGAGATTGAATGCATCCCTTGTATTCATGTTTTGTTCGCTGGTTTCCAGTATACGAAGGTCATCTTCTGTAATATCGGCATCAGTGCCGAAGACAAAAGAAGTATCTATGTCTTCGTTGTCTACCGTGTCGTTAAAATTGTGTGGGATGGATATTGGCTCCCAGCTTTCTTTGCCATTGCTATTGTAAGGTTGTGTAATGTCTTCTGATGCAGGGTAGTGAGGGTAGCCAGGCAGTTTCTCGTCATCTTGTTGCTTTTTCATGATCTGATATTTCTCAACAGCAAATGTAAAAAACACATGCCGCGGAGGTTATGATACACGTCACCCGTTAATATGATCTTAAGAGTTTTTGAGAAATGATCGTTAAAGGCTACCTACTTTTCCGTCCTCATACTGGCTCCAGTTGATGTCTTTGCCCAACGTGCCTTTTAACCTGCGCCAAAAGGACTCCTTTTCGGTAATAGAGCTAAAATTATCAGCACGGGCAGATTCTGGATCTATCACTGGTTCGAGATTGTTGTATTGTTTCAATGTATCTACAATGAAAGGTATATGGTAGATAGGACTACCAAACCGCCGTTTTGTGAAACCCTGCAGTATCCACGACTGAAACGGGTCGGTTGCCAGGGCAAGGCTCTTGAAACCCAGTTTTTTTGCCAGTAAATATGAGTAGTACACATTCTCTGTGCTGTGGCGGGCTTCATTTTCGTAAAATATGTGTTCCTTTGGTATGCCCAATTTTTGCGCATACAAGCCCATGATTTTGCTCTCGAAAAAAGGACTATATACTGAAGCACCCGAAAAGATGACATTTTTTGTATAGCCATTCCTATAAAGTATATATGCCCAAATAACGCGACCCTTCATAATTGAATCCCACCGGCAGTTTTTAAAAGGGATACCCGGTACGATGATAGCATCGAATGGCTTAAGTTTTACAACATTTGCGATCTCCTTTTTAGTGGCTTTTTGCGAAGAAAAACAGCCTAGCAGATGCAGTAGAGTCATAAAAAAAATGCCTGTTAGAAAAACTTTCCTGGTTATTGCTCTCAATTAATACAGTTTTAATTATTAAAATTAATACAATAATCATGCCCGTATAATCGAGTTTAATTAATCTGCCATCATGAAAAAATATTGAAAGTGTGATTTTTGCAGCAAAATCGATATGCGCTATTGTTTTTTGTACTGCTTCACGATCTCTTTCATCTCATTCAGCTTCATCAGTGCTTCTACAGGTGTGAGTGTATTAATGTCTGTAGCGTCAAGAAGTTGCTGAATGCGGCGTATATCTTCTGTAACGCCATCAAAGATATTGAGCTGGTATTGTGCGGAGGGTTTGATATTTTTTACCTTTTGAAGTGTATCCCCAGTACCTGCATGCTTTTCTTCTAACTGAGCAAGTATCTCGTTAGCGCGGTCCAATAACTTCGGAGGCATACCGGCCATTCGGGCCACCTGGATACCGAAACTATGCCTGCTACCGCCCGGGGCTAATGTGCGCAGAAAAATGACTTTGTTGCCAGTTTCTTTATGGGTGATATGATAATTGCGCACTCTTGGTAACTGATTTTCCAGTTCGTTCAGTTCATGGTAATGTGTCGCAAAAAGTGTCTTAGGTTTAGCTTGGCTGTTGTGTACATGCTCCACAATAGACCATGCCAGCGATATTCCATCATAAGTACTGGTGCCTCTGCCAATTTCGTCCAAAAGAATAAGGCTGCGTTCACTAATGTTATTAATGATGCTGGCAGTTTCATTCATTTCCACCATAAATGTACTTTCGCCGCCGCTTAGATTATCTGATGCTCCTACACGTGTAAATATCTTGTCTGTCAGTCCTATAGTGGCGGCATCAGCAGGTACAAAGCTGCCCATATGTGCCATGAGGGTAATAATGGCGGTTTGCCTGAGCAAAGCCGACTTACCACTCATATTAGGTCCTGTTAGAATAATAACCTGCTGATTGGTTTTATCAAGCGTAATATCGTTAGCAATATAGCTTTCTCCCGGCGGGAGCTGTTGCTCAATTACCGGGTGGCGACCAGCCTTTATTTCCAGTATCGGGTCGTTTACAAGGGTAGGTCGATGGTAGTTGTATTTTTGCGCATTATAGGCAAAGCACAAAAGACAGTCCAGTTGTGCTATAATATGCGCATTGTTTTGTATTGCAGATATATATGGTTCAATGCTTACCAACAATTGTTGGTAAAGGTTAGTTTCTATAGCTAATATTTTGTCTTCTGCACCAAGTATTTGCTCTTCGTACTCTTTTAGCTCAGGGGTAATATAACGTTCTGCATTGGCCAGGGTTTGCTTGCGTATCCAGTCTGCCGGTACTTTATCTTTATGTGTATGGGTTACTTCAAGGTAGTAACCAAAAACATTGTTGTAAGATATCTTCAGGGATGATATGCCTGTGCGCTGCGACTCCTGCTGTTGTATTTGCAACAGGTAATCTTTACCACTGCGTGATATTTTCCTGAGATGGTCCAATTCTTCTGATACACCGTCGCGTATCACACCGCCTTTGTTTACCATCGCAGGTGCATCATCAACAATTGTAGCGAGTATAAGTTCGCGCAGTTCTGTTAATGGCTGCAGTCCTTCGGCCATTCGGCAGAGCGACTCGTCATAGCCCATCACACATTTTTCCCGCATTTCCTCTGTAAACTTCATGCTGCGGGCCAACTGCATTACCTCTCTGGGATTAATTTTCTTTAGTGGTATTTTGCCTACGAGACGCTCTACATCCCCTATTTGTTTCACCAGGTGAGTGAGGGCATGATTCAGGTCTTGTTCCAATATAAAGTGGTTTACCAGGTTCAGCCTTTGCTCAATACGGTTAATGTCGAACAACGGGAAGATCAGCCAGCGCTTCATAAGCCGAGCACCCATAGGTGTATGGGTATGGTCTATGGCTTGTAGCAGGTTAGTGCCTTGCTCGTAGCTGCTGTGCACAAGTTCCAGGTTACGGATAGTGAACCGGTCCATCCACATGAAATCGGTAGCTATTATCCGTTGCAGCGAATTGATGTGCTGCAGGTTGGCGTGCTCAGTGTCTTTCAGGTAGTGAATAGCTACTCCGCATGCTATCGTGGCAGACTTCAAGTCTTCAACACCGTACCCCTTTAATGATTGTGTCTGGAAATGTTGCAACAACAGGTCGTAACAATACTGGTCGCGGAATATCCATTCATCCAGCTGGAAGGTGTATACCTTAGTATCGAACTGCTCTTTGAATTGCTTTACCTGCGATTTTGATAGAATGATCTCCGAAGGCTGAAAGCTTTGCAGTAGCTTATCCATGTATTCAACATTACCTTCGGCTGTATAGAATTCGCCGGTTGTGATATCCAGGAATGCTACGCCGCATTTGTCTCCAAGGTGCAGTGCTGCAAGAAAGTTATTGGTTCTGTTCTCAAGTAATTTATCGCTGGTTGCCACGCCGGGGGTTACTAATTCAGTAACTCCACGTTTTACTATACCCTTAGTTAGTTTTGGGTCTTCAAGCTGATCGCAAATGGCTACACGGTAGCCTGCTTTCACCAGCTTGTGCAGGTAGGTATCAAGCGCATGGTGAGGAAAACCCGCAAGGTCTACAGACGCAGCAGAACCGTTCGAACGCTTGGTGAGTGTAATACCCAAAACCCGTGAAGCAATATGTGCATCCTCGCTAAACGTTTCATAAAAATCGCCTACACGGAACAACAAAACAGCATCAGGATATTTGGCTTTAATTTCCTTATGTTGCTTCATGAGCGGGGTTTCCGCACCTTTGGCTGTCTTCTCTTTTACCACATTACAAATATACTTGCTTAATAGTGCAATAGTTTAATGGCTTAATAGAGTGTGGGGCGAATGTGGATAAAGTATTGCAGACAACTAAGGGGTATTAGTCTATTTCACCATCGTATGATATGCATTTCCGCAATTATCTCTTGAGGGGTTTATTTTTTGCCCATTAACTATAAAGGAAATTAATTTCTTTCTGCAAGAATGTGGTTCTCCTTGATCCTTGCACGCTACCTTAATATTTTGAATGTCTCCGCCAATTTCCTCAAAATTATAAAAGTTCAGAATCCTTCCCGCTTTTGGGAATATAAGCCTATAGTTTTTGTAATTGTACCCACCACCAACACTTGCTTGCAAAGTGTCCTTACCTGGCTGGCAATTGTACTGATAGTTGAATTTGAAATGATATTTTTGTGTATCTATTACACTGTCAAACAAATTGTTCGGCTGATAACTGATCGTTATCATGCTGTCCACTTCAGATGTGTCAAATCCTACAAGATTAATACGTATACCTTCGCTATAACATCTTTCATCCTGTTTGCAGGTGCAAGACGTATAAAAAGCAGTCAGAATAAAAAAAGGTATAAGGTATTTCACATAATGAAGATACTATATTCTTTGAATTATCTTAATTTGTCGTTGATCTACTTCTTTATTAAAAAGTCTTCGGAGAATGTTATGTTATACCCGCCTTTCCACTTTATGTGTTGCCACTCCGAGGTTGGCCTGATGATCTCAGTCGTTTCCCCGTTGCTAACGGGTATCGGGAGCGTAAATCCATTGATCGTTTTATTGAACTTATAATTCAGCTGGTTGTCTTTAATTGAGTATTCCAGGACAGGGATCTTATCAGTGCGCAGATATTGGTCAAAGAATGCTTTCAGGTCAAGTCCGGTATGTTTGCTGATATATTCTTCCACCTGTTGGGTTGTCACAGTCTGATGATAAAAGTCTTTGCTCAGCCCGCGCATCATTGCCCTGAATTTCTCATCATCATTGGTCATTACGCGTATCATGTGCATCACAGCTGCGCCTTTGTCATAAATATCATTCGATCCCTCTTCATTTACGCCATAGGGACCGATCATTGGTTTGTCGTTTCTCACCAGGCTCCATTCGCCCTGGCAATACTTATAAGATTTTTCCTTACCCTGTGTACACTCTACAAAAAGCGCTTCCGAATAACACGTAATGCCTTCATGTATCCAGTTATCGGCCATGTCTCTGGTCGTTATATTATTCCCAAACCATTCATGCCCGCTTTCGTGGATGATGATATAATCAAATCCCATTCCTATGCCCGTCGATGTACGATCATACCCTTTGTAACCCATTTTATAACCATTGCCATAAGCAATTGCACTTTGGTGTTCCATACCCAGGTAGGGCGCTTCTACTAGTTTGTATCCGTCTTCATAGAAAGGGTAGGGCCCCATCCAGTATTCGAAGCAATGTAGCATTTGTTTGACTATGGCAAATTGTTTTCTGGCTTGTTCTTCATGGTAGCGCAAAGCATAAAAGTCAAGATCAAGCTTCCCTTTTTCCCCCATTAATGTGTCGTGCCAATGCACATAGTCCCCAATGTAAAAGGTAACATTATAGGTGTTTATTGGGTTTCTCACTTCCCATCCGGTTATGCTTGGTTTTTCGCCATTCACGCCTGAGGCTGTGACATCTAGCTCTTTTCCATTACCTATTGCATAGTACCCGGGCACATAAAAACGAGTGCTCATGCCGCTGTCGGGCTCATCCCATTGGGCATCTTTGCATGGCCACCAAACACTTGCGCCCAAACCCTGGCACGATACAGCCACAAACAGTTTTCCGGTACTATCATGACCCCAGCTAAAGCCTCCATCCCACGGAGGGTTTATAGCTTCCCTTGGTTTTCCGTGATAATAGAGCATGAGTAGATACTGGTTGCCTGTCTTTAGTTTCCGAAAATCATGCTTCACCCACCATACATTGCCTTCTTGCTTTATGTTTAGAAGTATTGGCTGCTCATCAAGAACGCTTGGCATTAATATCACACTGTCAAGTAACATCGGCACTTGCAGGTCAATTTGCATGCTGTCAGTTGGCCTTTTCAATACAGCAAACCCAATTTGGTTTACACCATAGATGCTTTTAACAGAAGTATCAAATCCTATCTGTAGGTCATACCTGATCACGTCCCACCACGCACGACCGGCTCCATTACTGCCTCGTAGGGAATCTGTATGTGTAAAAGCAAATGTGGTATTTGCTGTAAGCAAATACCACACAACTGCAAGTACTATCCTGCTATTGTTGATTTTCATTTGATCAATTTTCAATGTCCACTACCTCAACGTCAAATATCAGTATAGAGTTTGGAGGTATTGTATGCCCCATGCCGGAAGAGCCGTAAGCGAGACCGGAAGGCAGGTATAATGTAGCCCTGCTTCCTTTATCAAGCAATTGAATACCTTCATCCCATCCTTTTATAACTTCTCCGGCGCCCAATACAAAAGTAAATGGTGTTCTTCCCGCCACCTGGTTGAATTGGGCATCAATATTTCCATCAAATCGCCTGCCATTAGTTAACTTACCGATGTAGTTCATAGTTACTCTCTTGCCAAACTTGGCCTTTTCCCCGGTTCCTGGTCTATTGATGTTGTAGTACAGGCCGGAAGGGGTTTTGGTAGCTGTCAGGTTATATTTTGCAAGATGCTCATTAATGAGACGGTCGTCAATGACTTTCTGAGCATCGCCGTTTTGGCCGAATGAACATGCTGATACAAGTATCAATGTTGCCGAGAAGAATGCGATTAACACCTGTTTCATTTGTTGTAAGTTGTACTATTTTTCAAAATCAACTACTTCTACATCAAATATCAGTACTGAGTTGGCTGGTATCGGGCCAACTCCACTTGGTCCGTAAGCCAACCACGAAGGCAGGTATAATGTGGCTCTGCTACCTTTATCCAGCAGCTTTATGCCGTCATCCCAACCTTTTATCACTTGTCCTACGCCAAGAGCAAATACAAATGGCTCTCTGCCGTTTACTGGTTTGAACTGTTCATCAACATTGCCATCAAAACGTGTTCCGTCCATCAACTTGCCAATGTAGTTCATTGTTACCTTTTTGCCGAACTTGGGTTTCTCGCCATTGCCGGCCTTGTTAATAGTATAATACAGGCCGGATGGTGCCTTTGTAGCAACAATCTTATTTTTTGCAAAGTAATCTTTCAGCAATTGGTCATCGATCGATTTTTGATCTTGACCAAATGCGCCCCCGCAAAGGAGTAATAATGTCACTGAAAGAAAAGATGTCAACAGGGTTTTTGTTATCACTGTGTTTTGCATATCAGGAAATTTATTTGTCAATTGATACTAATTCAACTTCAAACATCAATACGGTGTTTGGCGGAATAGCCTGGCCTGCACCACTTGCACCATACGCTAATCCAGACGGAATGATAAATGTAGCTTTTGCGCCCATGTTTAATAACTGAACACCTTCATCCCAGCCTTTTATCACCATGCCCTGTCCCAAAGTGAATTGGAACGGCTGCACATGATTAAACTTCGGATCTGTATTTGAATCAAATATGCTACCGTCAAGTGTCATTCCCGTATAATTCATCGTTACTTTTTTGCCGGGAGTTGCATTCGGGCCCAAGCCTTTATTTTTAATTACATAATATAGGCCTGAAGCAGTCTTAGTAGCCTTTAAGTTGGTTTTAGCCAGGTAATCCTGTATCACTTTATCGTCTACTACGCCTTGGTCCGGGATATCCATTATTTCAACATCGAACACCAATATTGAGTTAGCCGGTATCTGTGGACTCCTGTCCTGGCTGCCATATGCCAGGCCTGAAGGAATATAAAAACGCGCTTTCGAACCGATCCGCAATAACTGCAGGCCTTCATCCCATCCCTTTATTACGCTGCCCTTGCCAACGGTTAAGTTGAATGGTTGAACGTGATGAAATGCAGAGTCGGTGTTAGAGTCAAATTTCTTTCCATCCAAAAACATACCGGTATAGTTCACATTGACAGCCTTGCCTGATACCACTTTCTCGCCTTTACCTACTTCTGTAATAGTGTAATACAGGCCTGACTCAGTTTTTAACGCCTTAATGTTCTTACTGGCAAAATAGTCCTGCAATATTTTGTCATCAATTGCTTTCTGTTTTTCAGATTTCTCAGCTATTTCTTTTTTCTCCTCGGCATCGGTTTTTAAAGATACTAATGAAGCATAGTAAACAACCATATCGCCATCTTTTGCCCATGGTGGGTTTTGGCCCATTTTCTTCAAAGAGTCAATTGGATATTTGATCACAGCGCTGTCGCCAACAACCATCAACATGAATACTTCTATCGGATCTCCGCTGCCCCTTGGTTTGCTTATAGGCAATGGTACGGGCATATTGTGGTTCATCTTGCGTGAATCGAAAATAACGCTGTCTCCAACACTATAACTGATGTTCAGTTCAATATGGTCTGTCAACTCGGGTTTCCTTTTTCCTTCACCATGTTTCACAATTTTATACATCAGGCCACTTGGCAAAGTGGTAAACCCTTCGTCTGCCTTTGATGCAGTTTGTGGTTTAGTGGTAGGAGCTGGTTGTGATGTCTTTTTTACATCTTTTTTCTCCTTCTTTTTTTCCTGGGCATATGTGCTATTCAAGCTTAAACCCATAAACAGCATTCCGAGTAAAAGAGATATTCTAGGTGTTCTTTTCATTTTGAATTTATTGGTTGTCGAAAGTTGTTTATTTAGTTGGAGGTGGTGGCGGAGCTCCGGCAGATGGTCCATCCTGCTTTGGTGCAGATTTGACGTCAACTACTTCCACATCAAAAACAAGAATAGCGTTTGAGCCAATGTTTGGTGGGCCTTGTTCGCCATAGCCAAGCGGTGAAGGCAGATAGAATGTTGCCTTGCTGCCTTTTTTCAACAGTTGTACACCTTCGTCAAAGCCTGGTATCATTTGGTGCTGGCCCACAGGGAAAGTAAGCAGGTCAGTACCATGATGGCCGATGCTTGTATCTACGTTTGAGTCAAATGCCTTACCGTCCAATGTTTTACCTGTGTATTTTACTCCTACAACCTGGCCGGCTGCAATAGCAGCGCCACCACCTGGTTTCTGTACCGTATAGTATAAGCCCGAAGCGGTCTTTGTTGGTTTAATATTGTTCTTGGTGAAATACTCCTGGAGGATCTTGTCGTCAATTGGCAACTGAGCAGCAGCTTTCTGCTCCATTTCTTTGCGCATTTCCTCCTGCTTAGCCTGCATTTCAGCTTGCTTAGCCTGCATATCTTTTTGATATTCTTCTTTTGTCTTTACAGATACCACCGCAATTGTCACCTGTATTTTTTTGCCTGACTTCAACCATGGTGGCGCTTGTTGGCCGGGAGGTATCGGGTTTGCCTTCAACAGCGTATCTGTAGATATTTCAATAACCGCGCTGTCTCCTGCGCCAAGTTTCGTGAAAGCAGCCTGGAATTCACCTATGTTCCTTGGTTCTTCAACCGGAATGGTTACAGCTTGTCCGTTTTGTTGTTTCCTTGTATCGGCAAGAACCATGGTATCCATCTTTGCAAACAGGTGGAATTCGATTGCGTCACCTATTTTAGCTTTTCTGCCTTTACCTTCCTTTACAATTTTGTATTCAATACCCTTGTACTTCTGAAAGCCACCGCCGCTGTTGCAACCGGTTGCGCCGATAAGCGCTGCGCCTAATACGGCGATAGATACGATGTGTTTTATCATTTTAGTGTTTGTTTTACTTTTCCCGGTTTACCGGTATTTTTATTTTGGATGAATGTCGGTCAAAATTTTCTTAAAATATGTTATAGTTTCAGTTAATGATGTTTTCGTTCTTCCACCTGATGCGTTGAAGTGCCCGCCTCCGTCAAAATACAGCCGCGCGAAGTTACTTACATCAAAGTTTCCTTTGCTACGGAATGATAATTTTATTTCATCACTTCGTTCAGTGATGAGGGTTGCGAATTTAATGCCTTTTATGCTTAATGGGTAATTTACCAATCCTTCTGTATCTCCATTCTGCACATTAAATAAATTCATATCCTTCCGCGATAAAGTAATGAGTGCCGAGCTGTACTTGTGAAAGACCTCCATGCGTTCGATCAACACATAACCCAGGAACTTCATACGTCCTGCCGACCATGATTCATATACTTCCTCATGTATATATGTTGGCTTCAGGCCTGTTTTCATAAGATCTGCTACCATACTATGAACCGCGGCAGACGTAATAGGAAATTTGAAAGAGCCGGTATCCGTCATAACCCCGGTATATAAACAAGCTGCAATATCCTTGTCTAATAGTGCATTATCACCTGCAAGGTTAATGAAATCATATACCATCTCGCAAGTGCTGCTCTTTTCCGGGATAGACACGCCATAATCCCAGTAAGGCTTGGGAAAAAGGTGGTGGTCTATCATTATCTTAGGCTGCGGAGCATCTATAAGTTGTTGCTCCATATGTTTTGTGCGGTTATGATCATTATAGTCAACACAAAAAATAAGGTCAGCTTTTTGCAGTGCTTCAATTGCATCTTTTGGCGCTGCCTCATAATTAAGCATGCCACTCGCGCACGGCATCCATTCCAGAAAATCCGGAACTTCACTTGGAGATACTGCAGTTACGCTATGACCTTTTTTTCTCAGGTAAAGCGCCAATCCGAGCATGCTGCCTATAGCATCGCCATCAGGTTTGTGATGAGTGGTAATGAAGATTTTTTTAGGTGATTGCAGTAAAGGAAAACAGTCTTGTATAGGCAACATCGTGATATCTTTTGCCGGTTATCAGGCAATTGGGCGGCAAAAGTAAATTATCTGGGTCAATACAGCATTTTTTTATTTCATCTTTATACTTTTTTAACGTTTATAATTTTCTCTTTTCAATTACCTTTGCGCCGTTACTTAAAAACCAGTTATTATATGTCTAATCGTACGTTCACAATGATCAAGCCTGACGCAGTAAAAGCAGGTAACATTGGAAATATTTTACAAATGATGAATGCAGGCGGTTTCCGCATAGTTGCCATGAAATACCTGCAGATCAGCAAGCAACAGGCTGAAAAGTTCTACGAGGTACACGCAGCTCGTCCTTTCTATGGCGAACTGACTGACTTCATGAGCAGCGGCCCGATAGTTGCAGCTATATTGGAAAAAGATAATGCAGTTGCCGATTTCCGTAAACTGATTGGTGCTACCAACCCTGCACAGGCAGAAGAAGGTACTATCCGTAAAAAATATGCCGCATCAGTAGGCGAGAACGCAGTTCATGGTTCTGACAGCGATGAGAATGCTGCAATAGAAGGCAACTTCTTCTTCAGCGGTTTGGAGCGTTTCTAAATAAACGATATGTTCAAATAATTAAAAGCCATCCGAAAGGGTGGCTTTTGTATTTCATGCTGTTTTAGCATTAGTTTTATTGTCTTAGATCATGAAAAAGCTAATTTTTCTTTTGTTGTTACTTCCATTGGTAGTTGTCGGGCAAACTCGGCAATATACTTTTGACAATGTCCCCAATAAATGGTCACATGATAATGCAGTAATACGTGAGTTTTCCATTACAGATTCGCTTGATCTTTATTTTACACAAAGCAAGAGCCGGGATAAGTTACAACGATTGAAACTTTATTCAATGGGTGATGATGGCCCAAATTTCTTTCTGTATTTCAATATGGGTCACCACTACAGTAAAACAAAGAAGTCGGTTATTGTTGCTTGGCTGTTGAATGACACTACTGCGTGGTGTGACCTATATACACTTAATGGTGATAGATGGGTAAGATCAAACAAAGAAGAACATTTACAAATTGACAGGTTTAGCCCGGCATATTTTCATGCTACTGTTGCTGATTACAATTTTGATGGATTCCCGGATATATACCTGAATTTTTATCAGTCAATGGGTGTTGTATATGGATATGGTTATCTGCTGACCTTCGATCCTGAAACCCAAAGCATGGTACTGCACCCGGAGAGCATTCATATAGCCAATATGGAAACAGACACAAAGAACAAGTGTATATATTCTGTGATCTATGCAAATCCTAATGCCGAATTGGAAAACTATAAAATGATACACAAGTACAAATGGATAAATGGTGCATTGGAACTTGTAAGCCATAAAAAAATCATATTACCTAAAGCCCGTTAGATGTGTTATTAGAGCGGTTCTAAATAATTGATTTAAACAGAAATTTAAAAGCCGTCTGAAACGATGGCTTTTAAATTTTCGATAAAACTTCTCCAAATGTATAAATTGGATAAACGCTATTAATAGTGTTTGTGTCAAATAAGTAGATGCATAAGCGTCTTAGAATTATTAACAAAAACAAAACTTTCTCCAATCTTGTTTTGCAACGAGGATGTCACCATAGAGCGCTCTTCGCACTCTTTCTCCGCTCTCAATTTGGCATACTTTTTGCGCTATAATTAATTACCCTGCAAACAGCTAAAACCTGCTGCCAGCGCGCATTTTGACAGTTCTTTGACTTATTGAAATTATACCTTTGAGGGGTATAATTATACCCTTTTATACCCCTTTATACGTGAAAATAAAAAACAAGATGATTGCCCAGAGCGCATTTCGGTTACCCCAACAAACAATTATTAACCGAAAACGGGCACTTTTCGAAAATTATACCCTGCCTGCCAATTTACCTGCCACTTGTGGCAGACTTAAACCTGATCTTCATTCCTAAAAAAACTTAAATGCCTCATCTGTAACACCGTATATGCTACTTTTATAAAATGAACAATGGCAGGGGTAAGTACCGGTGGTTGTACGTTACAGTAGGGGGAGTTATTCTTGCTCTCATTGGCGTGCAGCTATACTGGATGTGGACCGGCGTGCGACTACAGCAACTTTCTGCCGAACGCAACCTGAAGACCGACCTGGAAAAAGTGATAAAGGATGTTGAGGAAAAAGCCTATTGTTTCTTTTATTACTCTAAAGCTTTTATAAAGAAAGGGGAAGGAATATACATTGTGAAGCAGGCGCAGAAGAAAGGTAAGTTCCTTTCGCCGGCAGAGGCAGGCGGGTATCTCGATACCCTGAGCATGTACAACCTCTTTTATTTTAAAAAAGATACCTTTTTCGACAGAAGCAATACCATCCCTTTCGATTATCCTGCGACGGTTGATATTTCGCTCAAATTCAAATTTGCCATTCCAAACCCGCATATTAAGCGTATCGATACCAACTCATACAAAAGGTTGAATACAGCCGATGCTGAGGATTTTCAGAAAGCGTTGAGCAACAGCCAGACATTAGATGGCTTGATAAACCCCGATAACCTCGATTCGCTAATCAGGCATACCCTTGCCAAAAATGAATTTGATACCGTATTCGAAATGGGTATCAAACGGATAGGTAGTAATAACTATGAATACCTGAAGAAAGGCAGCAGGCCTGCCCACCTTGAAAAAGGTTTGATCAAGATGTCTTTCCTTGGAGATGATTTCAACAAACCATACGAACTGTTCCTTTACCTGCCTGACCCTACTGGACGTGCTATAAAATCTATGGCGTGGGTAATGATTTGCTCTATAGCTATTATTATAGTGCTCATCATTTCTTATGCCTATTTTGTAAAGACCATCCTCAACCAGAAGAAACTGTCTGAGATGAAGAGTATGTTTATCAATAATATCACCCACGAGTTCAATACACCTATCACCAACATTAATCTTGCTGTAGAGAATTGGCGCAATGCGAAGACCAACCCGGAATTTTACACGGGCATAATAGAAGAGGAGAGTAAGCATCTGCAAAAAAATGTAGAACAGATGTTGCAGCTATCTGCCATGGAGCATATCAAGATCGGCACCTCAATAGACAAGATAGACATTAATAGGCTGATTTGTGAGACTATGAACTCATTCGAGATACAATTGGAGAGAGTAAAAGGAACGGTTGATTATAACCTTGCGCCTGATGTCTGGATGTACGGCGATGCAAGGCTTATCAGGGACCTAATCTATAACCTTGTTGATAACGCAATTAAGTACAGCAAGGCACCGGTAAAAATCACTTTATCTACGTATGAAGTTGGTAATAAAGCAGTGATTGAAATAGAAGACAATGGTATAGGGATGAGTTCTGAAACCATGAAGTATATGTTCGAACGCTTTTACCGGGGAGATAATAGTGACAGGCATGATATAAAAGGGTTTGGAATAGGCTTGAGCTATGTAAAGTATATTGTAGAGGCACATAAGGGAAATATACAGGTGAAAAGTAAAAAGGGGGAGGGAGCTATATTTACTGTCTCCTTTCCTAAAAAATTAAACGGTACATTATGACCAGGATATTATTTGTGGAAGATGACCCTAATCTTGGGTTGCTGCTAAAGGAAAACTTAGATAATAAAGGGTTTGAGACTACATGGTGCAGGGATGGAGCTGAAGGTGCAAAGGCATTTGTGAAACAACGGTTTGACCTTTGCATATTGGATGTAATGTTGCCTGTAATGGATGGATTTAGCCTTTCTAAAGAAATACGAGACGTGGACGACGAAGTGCCGATTATATTCCTTACTGCGCGGGCATTACATGAAGATAGGATACTGGGACTTGAAATTGGAGCTGATGATTATATTACCAAGCCATTTAGTACGCAGGAATTATACCTGAGGATAAATGCTATTCTCAGAAGAACACAAAATAAAAATGCATC
>JBGAJU010000101.1:0-9523 GCA_044224775.1 Flavipsychrobacter sp. | reverse complement strand
AAAAGAATATGCTGCTGTAAAAATGGTTAATATCAACTAAGTATTACTTTATTGATTTTGAAACGGGACGATAATTATCGTCCCGTTTTTTTGTTTGGTCATAATTATTTGGTGGTTTCAAATATTATTTAGACATTTGTCTAAATATCTAATTATGGATAGCTTATTTAAAGCCATGAACGATCCCACCCGGCGCGAAATACTCACGCTACTCAAGCGGAAGGACCTCACGGCAGGGGAGATAGCCGAGGCGTTCGATATATCAAAACCAAGCATATCCCACCATTTGGAGATACTGAAGAATGCTGACCTGGTGACCAGCGAAAAGAAAGGCCAGTTCGTGGTGTATTCAATTAATACTACAATTCTTGACGACCTGCTTTCATTTATTTTAAAACTTAAAAAATAGTAATTCATATGAAAACCTTCGATGTAAAGAAAGAGTTCATGATATGGGTGATAATGCTGTTGCCCATAGTCTACTTGTTCATGGTATGGGGCAAAATGCCCGATACAGTACCCACGCACTTTGGTATTGATGGCAAACCTAACGACTGGAGCCACCGGTCAACACTTGTGTACCTGGTTTGCGGCATGACATTTGGCATCTACCTTGTATTTCTTGTCGTTCCTGCCATAGATCCCAAAGGCAGGATAAAAGCAATGGGCAACAACTATTTTAAACTGAAGTTTGTGCTCATGCTGGCTATGGCATTGCTTGCAACACTGGTGGTTCATGCTGCACTTACAGGCAGCATTGGTGGCAATACCATATTCCTCATAGCGGGCGGAATGTTCATGTTCCTGGGCAATTATATGCAGGCAGTTAAACCCAACTACTTTATCGGTATACGCACCCCATGGACATTAGAGAACGAAACGGTGTGGAGCAGGACCCATCGGCTCGCTGGCCGGCTTTATTTTGCTGCTGGCCTTGTTGTGATAATACTGTCGTTCATTGTCAAGAGCGCACTCACATACGTTTTTGTGCCGCTCATACTTGCCGCTACTTTCGTTCCGGTAGTGTATTCATACGTTCTCTTCAGGAAGCTGAAGGACGGGGGCGAATAAACTATTTGCCCTTTTCGTTGGTCAGTGGCTCATCCCAGGTCACTTCCAGTTTTTTCGATGGAAGTTTATCCGGGGTTATCTCTGCAAAGGCATCATTCCATTTTATCAGCATGTCAACTTTTTGCATGTCCATTTTGCTGCCGCCTTCCATACGAGACCATGTCAGGGTAAAGTAGTCATCTTCGCCGCGCGATAGCATTATTTCGCTGGCCTTGCTTTTTTCGTTGGCATACTCCCTGTCGTCAGGCATTTTTACCGACACTTTTGATGGGAATATGAAGCCTACTTTACTGCCATTGTAAGTACACTCAAACCTGGCATTGGTTACGGCACTTTCTTTCTTCACCTTGCCCAGTTTGCAGGTGAAGGGGCCTGTCTTAAATTCGTTGCGCGAGGCAGGAAGGATAAAATCAGGTGTTGGTATGCCCTTGGTATCGGCAGGCACCTTATACAGGCCATCTACCAGGTACTCGTAGCTTTTCACTGCATTATACCCGCTGCCCTTTAAATTCACCACCCTCGATCCATGTTCGTTCGGCGATATAAGCAGTGGTTTCTCAGACACCTCCATCTCTTTGCCATTGATGATGAACTTGCTTTCTGATATCTTGAATAGGATATAGTCCGCCGTGTTGTTCGCTATTTTCAGCTTGAACTTCGTTTCGCCATCAGTGGCCACAGCGTTGTCTATGGTTATCGTCAGGTCCTGGTGCTCTGCTTTTACATCCTTATAGAACATTTTGGTGTAAGTAACTTCTTTTTGCGCCATCAAAGTGTTAGTGCCTAACAATGTGGCAACCGCTATAACCCCTGTTTTAATGATATTCATAATTTGCTGTTTTGCAGTGGAGAATGTGTGTTTATTATGACGCTGCGAAGATATTAAAAAATATACAATTGCACATTTCTGCCGGTTTTTTGCATAACCGCCGCTTCACGTCTATAGACACATCATATAGAGACCGTTATTTTTCGTGTATTTTTGATAACACAGAGACTTTTCTTCAAAGTATTCGTAATAAAATGCCATGAGCTCCAAACAAAATTTTTTTAATACGGTTGCTATCCTGTTGTTATCCGTATGCGCCTTTTTCAGTGCATGGGCGCAGCCTCCGGGCAGCAAACGCATAGACTCCCTCACGAGCGAGTTGGGCAAAGCCAAAGACGATACCAACAAGGTAAATATACTCGGCTCACTGGCAATGTACTACGCTAAGGCAGACCCTAAAGAAGGATTGAAATACTGCGAGCAAGCAGTTGAACTCTCAGAAAAGCTACAATGGAAACCGGGTATGGCAACAGCGTACAATAGCCTCGGCGCAAATTACAAAAGCCTATCAGACTACCCAAAGGCGCTCGACAATTACCTGAGATCGCTCAAGATAAACGAAGAGCTGAATAACCGAGTGAATATTGCTCGCAATACAGCCAACATAGGCAATGTGTACCGTGAGCTGAAGAACTACCCCAAAGCGCTGGAGTATTTTGAAAAGTCGCTGAAAGAGAACGAGGCGCAGGGCCGCAAGTTCGGCATCACCAACAACTACAGCGATATGGCCATCATCTATTCCGAGATGCACGACAATGCACGTGCGCTGGAATACTTTGACAAAGCGCTCAGGATATCTGAAGAAATAGATGATAAGGAAGGCGAAGCGATCATTTACGGCAACATAGGCAATGTGTACAGCGATATGCAGCAGTACGACAAAGCCATTGAGCATTTTTTAAAATCACAGCAATTGAATGAGCAGCTCGGCAGGATGGTTGGTCTCGCTATCAACTATTCCAACCTTGGCAAGAACTATTACCTGATGGCAACCGATACCAACAATAAAGTAAGCAATAAAGAAGCTTTGCTCGATAAGGCAATTGCCTATTTTAATAAAACCATGCCTATTGTAACAGAAATGGGCGCACTCGATCTGATATCGGTTAATTATGGCGCATTGGCAGATGTGTACCTGGCTAAAAAAGATTACAAAGGCGCATACGAATCCTACAGGCAATCTAAAATATTGAGGGATTCTATGTTCTCTAACGACAACAAGGTCAAGATTGCTAACCTTACCGCCGAAAGGGCAGAGGTAGAAAAAAAGCAGCAGGAAGAGCTCACTAGGCTGGCACAAAATAAAAGGCGCAACGAAGGTATTTTGTTTGGGGTGGTAACACTGATATTACTGGTGTTCGCAGTGTTCATGGTTAGGGAGCGGAGAAAGTCCGACAAACTGCTGCTGAACATATTGCCCGAAAAAGTGGCGGCAGAGCTGAAGGAAAAAGGTACCGCAGCGGCAAGCAATTTTGATAATGTCACTGTGTTCTTTACAGACTTTGTCAACTTCACCACCGTGGCCGAGACGATGAACCCCAATGCACTGGTGAACGAACTGCATACCTGCTTTAAGGAATTCGACCAGATCATTTCCAAATACGGTATCGAGAAAATTAAGACCGTAGGCGATGCCTACATTGCCGTGGCAGGTTTGCCCGTGCCCGATGCCAACCATGCAGTCAATGCCATTAATGCCGTGTTGGAGATCAGGGCATTCATCGCAAAACGTAAAGCTGAAATGGGCAGCAAAACTTTCGATGTGCGCATAGGTGTCAACAGCGGCAGCGTGGTTGCCGGCATTGTGGGCGTTAAAAAGTTTGCCTATGATATTTGGGGCGATACCGTGAACACCGCCGCACGCATGGAGCAGAACAGCGAGGCCGGCGAAATAAACATATCCCAAAGCACTTACGAGCTCATTAAAGACAATTTCAATTGCACCTACCGCGGCCAGCTGGAAGCAAAGAATAAAGGGGCGTTGGCTATGTATTTTGTTGCTGGGAAGAAAGCGTAACAAATCTGTTAACAGGATTTAGCTATCTTTAAACTAAACACACCTTATGGGCATCTTCGGTAAATTATTCGGAAACAAAAAGGATAAGGATTTTACACCCACTGCTGATGTTATGGACGATGACCGTTTTTGGGAGATCATTCATCGCTCACACAAGGCTGCAAACGGAGATTTTGAAGAGCAGCAAGAGCAACTGGAATCAGAATTGCTTAAATTAACCCCACAGGATATACTTCTTTTTGATAACAGGTTTAGCCAGCTGCGTGGAGCTGCATATAACTGGCAATTATGGGCTGCTGCCTATATTATTAATGGTGGTTGCAGCGATGATTCATTTAATGATTTCAGGGAATGGGTGATTGCACAAGGAAAGGACTTTTATTTTCGTACCATGCAAGACCCGGCAACACTTGTGGATGTGAGCCGGGAACGGATGGAAGTAGAGTGCGAGGGTATGGGATTTATACCAGCCACAGTGTTTGAAGAGATGACAGGCGAAGAAATGCCCAACGGACTTAGAGAGAACATAGAAATAACCGGAACAGAATGGGATGAAGACAACGATGACTTGCAGAAAATGTTCCCAAAACTATGGGAGAAGTATTCAAATGATCCGTTAGAGTTATAACCCCCAATATTTATGGACAACTTAACCTTTGAAGTACTCACCAACTACCACAAGCAGGAAGGCGTTGAGGAGATGGCATACCTCTCCATAATTTTTAGTGTCATACTCGGCCTGCTGGGCTATTTCGGCACCGCAAGCAAAATTACAAAGGTTACAAGAGGCGGCATTATTACCATCTTTGTGATATTTTATGCTACGCTGATATCGGCATTCCTCGATTCCATGACCATACATAATGCCCTGCATGTGGAAATAAGGAACTACATATCCGGGCACAAAGACATTTTTGTAAACCTCAATGACAATGGCCTTTACATGACTTTGGACAAGCACCTTGATCCCCAGCCCATAGGGTTGTACATATTCTTTGCCATTGGCCTTGGGTTAGCGGTAACTATCGCTTTACTCGCTATTGGCGACGACCCGATATTGACGCGAAAAAAGAAAGCTGCAGCCCCGGTTGTATAGCTAAAGATCACGTGCTAAAATGTAGCATGGTTTTTGATATGCTTTATGCATACCTTATGAAGAATCGCTTGTTTATCACTATGCTCATCCTGCTGTGTGCATGCTCCGCCCATGCACAAGACACTGTTAAGACATCATATTTTGTAAGAAGGGCGCAGGCGCACGAACGCCGCCATCAGCAGCGTGTAGCTGAAAAGCAAAAAGTTGCAGCCCGCCACCGCAGAAGGGGCTATTTTGAGCCGGAGCATGCAGCTTACCACAACGAAGATTCAGCTACCCGCGCTCTTTTTGCACAAAAGTTCATGGTCAGGGTCACACCCACCTCGCTTGTAGATTTTAACGGCGCCTGCTTGCCGGTAGGTATAGAATACCATTTTAAGAACAGCCTCGGCATAGCGGTCGAAGTGTCCGTACCCATGCCTTACGAATTCAATGCACCGGTGGTGCGTAATAATGTTTCCGGCAAAACCATCAATTCCGACTTTAAGCTCCGGCTCGAAGTACGGAGATATTTTATTATGCGGCGTAGCCGCAGGGTGTTCTTTGGCGTAGAGGCATACATGCGGCAGCAGCAATTCTCCCAGGCCAACGGCTATTATGATGGCCCGCGAGTTTTCCATGTATACAACTACACATCGGCAGATATCACGAAATTTCATGCGGGTATCGCGCCTTTTATCGGTAGCTCGTTTAAGCTGGCCGATCATTTATTCTTTGATGCTCATTTCGGTATAGGTTTACGTTACCTTGAAAATAAGTATAGCCATATTAACGGCCTTACACAGGGCGGCAGGAACAGTATGGGCGCATTATTTGTGCCTGAAGATGAGCTCTATGGCCATATGTGGCGACCTTATATTGCAGCAGGGTTAAAGCTGGGATACATATTGTAAGCAGGCAGTGTATCTGAAGTTCCTCCGCCCTTGCTGGTGTCCTCACCAGCAAGGGCGCTTAGTACAAAGCCTAATGTTGTTTCTGGTTGCCATCAATGCACAAAAAATGCCATAAACCCACCCTCCCCGCAGCCCTTTTAAAAGTGCCGCGAGCAGCACACCATACAAACAGCTAAAACAGCCACCACACTGCATTGCAGCCGAAAAAAAATTTTCCATGGTGGTACTGCTACTGTACCACCATAGTACTGTTACTGTACCATCATGGAAACTAAATTTTTTCACCAAAAACTATCTTCGGAACTTTAGGTAGCTAAAACCCCCTTTCCTGCACCGTAACGGTAGCCGGGGCCGGAGGCTCTGTTAAAAACCATCACTATGAAAACAAACACAACTACACCGGCCTGCGTCAAAACTTTCAGCCTGAAAAATATACCTAAAGAGGGTATAATTATGGTAACTATATACCAGTTGGGACAGAATGTCGTAAAAAAATTATGGCTTGATTTGCTTGCACTCGACCATTTTGTATTCCCCGACCTCAAACATTTGTTTCATAAACTTCTCCGCATCCATGTCTATGAAAAAACCTTCTTCGTTGGAGGCTAAGTAAAGAAAGGGTTTCCCAAGAATTTTACTTACGCCTATACTGGTTACATCATGGGCAGGATAATAACCCACATCCCCATCAAGTTTAGTTAGCTTTAGTACATTCATTTTTGTGTGTTTTTAGCTTTCTTCTTAGGCGCACCTGCGCCAGTTAATGATATGGCTATCATATCTTCAAATGAGCCGTCAAACTTCACCTTTGGCTCGTATTGCTCTGCACGTTTCTTAGTTGGTTTCTTTTTTGCTGCCTTAGCCATATAATCAAAGTTAATGATTAAAATAATGACAATTGTCCCGTTCTTATTATACTCCTAAGATGATGTAAAAATATATCAGTATCTAGATAGTAATTAGGGAACGCTAGTTTTAATGCTTCTATCGAATTTGCAGACACTAATACTGCATTTCTATTATCGTTTGATATTCTTTTTTCAATCGTCAGGTAGTCAGAAGATGCAATATCCAATTGTGTTTGTGTATAAGCCCTTATCATCACTCGCCCCGCAGATGGGTCTAGCTCTAATAGATAATAATATGCATTGGATATTCTCTGCTCGCCACTCAATACTTGTATTGAATTTCTAAATGTTATTAAATGCTCCTCTACATTTAAGGCTTTTGCAAGTGCGGTTATTTCGGAACGTAATTCATCAATATCATCGGGCGTATCTGGCACAATAGGCTTGCCTTCACTTATTGCCATAGCCGAGCTCATTAACGCAAAAAATCTCAACCAACTCGCTTCTCCTTGTTTAGACTTTAACGACTGCTTTAGAAACGTACCAACCGTTTCAACAGCAGTTGCCCATGCGTGCTGAATCAAAGTGCGTATTTGTATTTCAATACGCATGTCTTCATATAGTTTGTTTTTGTCGCTCCTGTATTTATAAATCAAATGGACACCTCTATATCCAGATTTGTCGGGATGTCGGATATAGTCTTTGTTATTGGCTAATACATGCTTTACTCCCCTACTATCGTGCTTGTATATATCTACAATTTGGTCTACCTCTGAGACATTTGACATAATCGCTCTACATCCCCCAATATCCTGCATTTGCGCCATCTTCATGTTAGGGAAACGTTCTAGTTTTAGCTTTATAGATGAAAGGCGTTTTATTCTTTGAGCAACTAAATTCTTCTCGTTTATAGCGGTTGCTGTTTTTCTCAATCTCATCTGAAACGTATTCAATGGAAAGTTATGAGCACTCCTCCAATTGTTTATTACTTGAAGTGCGCGTTCGTAATCTCCCTGCGTAACTTGAGATTTCAATAAATATTCTCCAGCCCTATTCACTTCATGTTTTGAATACTCTGGTACAGGGTAATACTTGGGCATAAAAAATGATTTAACTACACAAATATACATGCGTATAGCATGCGAAACATCATGCGGTTTGCATGCGTTTACGCATGCGGTCGCAACTAATTGATAATCAATGAGAAAAAATTTTGCGAAATGTTTGTTTATGTCCCTCTTAATGCCTAATTTTACATCGTAAATAATAAGCAAATGAACACGCAATTCAAGAACTTACAGCAACTACTCGATACCTTCAAAGATGAGGAAACATGCAAAGCATACTACGAGCAACAACGTTGGGGTGGTAATCCTGTGTGTCCTCATTGTGGTACTGAAAAGCCATATCGCACAAACAGGGGCTTTAAATGCTCAAATAAAGAGTGCTACAAAAAGTTCTCTGTTACAGTAGGAACAATATTTGAAAACTCAAAGGTTGGTCTTAGAACGTGGTTTGCCGCTATGTTCTTAATCAGCACATCAAAGAAGGGTGTAAGTTCTTTGCAACTAGCAACACAGTTAGGTATCACACAAAAATCTGCGTGGTTTGTTTTACATCGTATTCGTGAAATGCTGAAAGATAAAACTACTGCACCATTAGGCGCAGGTGGTGGTATGGTAGAAGTTGACGAAAGTTATTTTGGAGGCAAAGAAAAAAATAAATACAAGGACAAACGTATGGCAAATGCACAAGGGCGCAGCAGTAAAGGAAAAACGCCTGTTGTTGGCTTAGTTGAACGTGGTGGTAAGATATTGACTTTCGTTACTGAAAATACAGGCAAGGAAACGCTACACCAAATTATTGATAACAATGTAGCCGATGAAGCTATTATCGTTACTGATGCTCACGGTGCTTATGTTGGCTTGAATGCTAAATACAATCACATAGTTGTAAAGCATGAAAACGGAGGTTATGTAAAGAGGGATGGCGTACACAAATTCCATACCCAGAACATCGAAAACTTTTGGAGCATTTTCAAACGTGGTTATATCGGAGTGTATCACTACATGAGCAAAGAACATTTGAAACGCTATTGTAGTGAATTTGGTTACAGGTACAACACAAGGGAATTGACAAGCATAGAACGCTTTGAAGATGCTTTACGCAGCGTTTCTAATGCAAGGATTACTTACAAAGGTTTGATAGGCAAATAGGCAGTTTCGCGCGAAACTGCCTATTTTGTACTACATTTGTCATATTTTTATAAATTTAACACAAAAAGTTTGCTAAATACCGATAAGGGCATTATTATTGTATTGTGATTATACAACAGGAGCCAATTACTATGCTCGACAAGGAGTTCCAATATTATTTAGATAACCAAAATGAGTTGGTGAAAAAGTACGAAGGAAAGTACTTAATAATCAAGAATAATGCTGTCGTAGATGTGTTTGATACAAAAGACGAAGCATATTTTGAAGGTGAAAAAAAATATGAACTTGGTACTTTTTTAATCCAGTACTGCACTCGCGGGAATGTGTTTTTTACACAAACATTTTATTCACAGAACGTTGTTTTTTAATTCATAGGCGTTAACTTTAGCGCCATGAGTAGGAAGGAGTTTTGTCTTACAATAAAACATACTGGTAGGAGTAATATGCTCTATACCCCTATTTCTATTTCAAGACCATCCAACGGAGTAAATCCACTTCCTTTAGTACAACAATTTAGATGTCTTTGGGATACAGGGGCATCAGCAACTGTAAT
>JBGAJU010000020.1:0-57759 GCA_044224775.1 Flavipsychrobacter sp. | reverse complement strand
CTCGACCTGCTGCATCCTGTTATATCCGGAAATAAGTGGTTCAAACTCAGGCTGAACCTGAAGCATGCACAGGAAGCAGGATACAAAGCCATCATAACGCCCGGTGGTGGGTGGTCCAATCATCTTGCGGCCACCGCGTTTGCTGCTAAAGCCTTCGGAATAAGGGCAATTGGTGTGGTCCGTGGCAAGTATGATGTCCTCACGCCTACACTCGAGGCCTGCAAAGCAAATGGAATGGAGTTGATTTTTGTGTCACAGGAAGACTATAATAACAAACACGAACCGGGTTGGGCAAGAAGCCTGGCAGCACATTTTGATGAAGTTTTTATGATACCGGAAGGGGGCGCAAATGAGTGGGGTAGGAAAGGCGCGGGATTGATCAGCAGGTTTGTTTCAGATCACTACACGCATATTGCCTTGGCAGTAGGTACTGGCACTACCTTGATCGGATTAAGGGACAAACTCAACAGTAACCAACAAGTGCTTGGTTTTGTACCCATGAAGCAGGGCGGTTATTTAAAAGAATATGTAGGCAAGCATTTGCAGCCCGAAAAAAACAGCAACTGGCAGTTGTTTGATGATTGGCACTTTGGAGGCTTTGGCAAATGGAACAAGGACCTGCTCGATTTCATGAATGACTTTTACATGACCAATCAGATCCCGCTTGATATTATATACACCTCAAAAATGATGTACGGAATACGCGAAATGCTTGACAGGAACAGCTTTTCAAGTAATGAGCGCATACTTTGCATCCATTCCGGCGGGTTGCAGGGCAATGCTTCTGTAAAAGATGCTTTGTGCTATTAAAATAGCGTTCTCCCCAACAAAAGTTACATACTCCTCATTTTTTTGGACTTCGGTTGTTGTGTAATTTATCTTTACATCAGCATCAATAATAAAGGATTTGCAGTGCAGGATTTGATGCTGAAATAGTCCAGTGGGCAGCTGAAAACTTAATAAACGAATTAATACTATATAGTATTTAAACTTGGTGTGGTGAATAATGAAAAGGCCGTCCCGTTTTTCGGGATGGCTTTTTTTATAAAAAGGGATTAACTTTAGGATTCCCGCTGGTAATGGTAAAAACCTTGAAGAAAATACTATTCGTACTGCTGCATGTTGTATGCTGGCTGTTGTTCCTGTCCATACCAACGGTGTTCAATCCCCGTATCCCGGATTTTAGCATTGCCACATTTATCGAAGACCTGCAAAAACTGCCGCGTTGGACAAATGGACTGTTGCTCGTTGTCCTGTTTTATTATAACTACCATCTTGCCTTGCCACGCTTTTACCTCGGGCGTAAATATCCCTTCCTTGTTTTATCGATATTAGGCAGCTTTATTATTTTCCTGATACTTAACTATGCCTTGATTCCTCGGGGTGTTATCGCTATGCGGGGATTTAACGCTCTGGGCAATAGTTTCAACCTGCTCATGTTCATTATTGTTTATGTTTTTTCGTTCGCTATCTGCATTTATGAGCAGTGGCAGTTTACGAAAGAGCAAATGCTGAACACCGAGATATCCTTTCTGAAAGCACAGATAAACCCGCACTTCCTCTTCAATACCCTGAATAGTATTTATGCCTTAACACTTGTGAAGTCCGACAATGCACCCGATGCTGTGATACGCCTGTCGGGCATGATGCGTTATGCGGTGAGCGAGGCGAATTACGGGCAGGTACCGCTATCAAAAGAGATCAGCTACATAAGCAACTATGTGGCGCTTCAGAAGTTGCGTATCACCGAAAAGATATTGATCACCTATGAGCTCACGGGGGAGACCGAAAACAAGCTCATAACCCCGTTTTTACTTATTCCATTTATTGAAAATGCCTTCAAATATGGTGTAAATGCCGAGGAGAATTCAGATATTTGGATCAGGATAGATATTCATGAGGCTGACCTCGTTATGCAGGTAGAGAATAACAAAGTGTTTGTGAAGAAAGATAAGGACTACGGCACCAGCCTGGGCATCAAGAATACCAAAAAGAGGTTGCAACTTTTGTACCCGGGGCGGCACTCTTTGAAGATCAAGGATGGGAAATACGATTTTAGGGTACTACTTCAAATAAAACTTGCATGATAACAGCGATAGCTCTGGATGATGAACCGTTGGCAATTGATGTGATTAAGACTTATTGTCAAAAGGTGGATGAGGTAAAGCTTGTGGCTACGTTTACCGAGGCGGGGCCTGCGCTAAAGTACGTGGAGCAGCACCCGGTCGACCTGCTGTTCCTCGATATCAATATGCCTGCTATTTCCGGCATAGACTTCTATAAGAAAGTATCAAAGAATACCATGGTGATCTTTACCACCGCCTATAGCGAATTCGCGGTTGAAGGGTTTAACCTGAATGCCGTTGATTACCTCCTGAAACCCTTCGATTTCAAGCGTTTTCAGCAGGCGGTAGACAAAATAAAAGAATACCACAACTATGCGCAACTGAAGGAGAACGAACAGCCGCAATACCTGTTTGTGAAGGTGGACTACAGCATGGTAAAGGTGCCCTTTGAGGAGATAGCCTATATAGAGGGCCTGGACAACTACCTGAAGATAAATTTCGACAACGGTAAGTCGCTGTTGGTAAGGATGAGTATGAAGACCATCAGCGAAAAGCTGCCTGCCACGGAATTCATCAGGGTGCACCGTTCCTTTATCATCCCCTTCAGCAAGGTGCTATCTGTAAGGAATAAGACCATTTACCTCGATAAGAAAGAGATACCCATAGGCACAAACTATGTTGATGAAGTAATGAAGTTGTTCAAAGAAATATAATTCCGCTAAACTCTTATTGAGATAGATGACCACACCGCGCGCTAATAAAAATATAATACTCACCGTGCTCATCATTGCCGGTATGGTGGCAGGTATTATACTGGGTTTTGTCATCAATAGTAACAATGTGGGCAAAACACCCGAAGAGTTAACCTCTATTGTAAAACCATTCTCTATACTTTCTGATATTTTCCTGCGCCTGATAAAAATGATCATTGCGCCGCTTGTGTTCACCACTTTGGTGGTGGGTGTGGCAAAGCAGGGCGATGTGAAAGCCGTGGGCAGGATAGGGGGGAAGACCCTGCTGTGGTTTATTGCGGGCTCGCTGTTAAGCTTATTCCTGGGCATGGTGCTGGTGAATTTCTTCGAGCCTGGTGCCCGCATGCATATGACGGCATCTGCAGCGGCTGCTACTGCTGCGCCCGTGCAATCTAAAATAACTATGTCCGACTTCATCACCCACATTTTTCCTACAAGCATTTTTGATGCCATGGCAAAGAATGAGATACTGCAGGTGGTGATATTCTCTATATTCTTTGGCGTGGCTACTTCATCACTGGGGGAAAAGGGGCACATTGTGATAAAGGCATTGGATGCCGTTGCCCACATCATCCTTAAAATGACCGGCTATATCATGAACTTTGCCCCGGTAGCCGTATTTGGCGCCATGACGGCCGTTATAGCCCGCCAGGGATTAGGCATATTGGGCACCTACTCGTTCTTTATCGGCGAGTTCTACTTTGGGCTGTTTTTGTTATTCCTGGTATTAATGCTGGTAGCGTTCCTGGTGGTGCGCAACAGGGTATTCAGGTTATTGGTACATATCAAGGAGCCCGCCCTCATTGCTTTCTCTACCAGCAGCAGCGAGGCTGCCTTCCCCAAACTAATGATTGAGTTGGAGCGCTTTGGCTGCCAGGAAAAAGTAGTGAGCTTCGTACTGCCATTGGGTTACTCCTTCAACCTCGATGGCTCCATGATGTACATGACCTTCGCATCGCTGTTCATAGCCCAGTCATATGGTATCCACTTGGATGCAGGTACACAGATAACCATGCTGCTGGTGCTCATGCTCACCAGTAAGGGTATAGCAGGGGTACCAAGGGCGTCGCTTGTAGTCATCGCCGGCACGCTGGCAACCTTTAATATCCCCGAGGCCGGCCTGGTGCTTTTATTAGGCATAGACCCCCTGCTGGACATGGGCCGCTCTGCCATGAACGTGGTGGGCAACAGCGTTGCCACAGCCGTAGTATCTAAGTGGGAAGGCGCTATGAAGCACTAAAAATTATAAAGGGTTGTGTTTTTTAATGTATAAAGGTTACCTTTGCACTTTATAAGCTATATCCATGCGTTACCTCTTATTAGCACTTTTTATAATTCTGTTCACTGCTATGTATTTTATGGATGGCCCGCATTTTACTTCCGGCAATCCAACGCAGAGAATGATATCTTACTTCAATTTCCTGTTGTTCTTTTCATCAATAATATCGGTTAGCCAGTATTTCTGGCCCGGCGATAAGGACAAGGCCGGGTTCCAGATGTTCAATATGCTGTTTGCTGTGGTGTTCTATTCCGTAAGTTTCACCTACCTCATTAGTCACAAAGATATTTACGAAGGCTATACCTACCTTTCTGGGTTTGGCTCCTTCTGCATTAACATCCTCTACCTGGTGCGATACAGGGAAGGCGCCCCGGTCTATTCATAAACTACTGCTTTTTTATTGCCGTGCTTATCGACCTGCTTACCAGGAGCACCAGTATTGTTGTGCTGATGAGCATTGCTGCCCATACCGGCCAGCCGGGTAAGTAAGGCAGCGCCAACCCTTGCGCTGCTGCCGTTGTTGCCACAAACGCCTGCCCGCCTATTGCAAGTATCATGGCAACAATTACAGTTCCCAGCACCATAGGCAGGAAACGGTTGATCATGAACCGGCTCACGAACTTCGGGCCATAGCCTATTTGCAAAAGCAGCGTCAGCGACTGTTGCGCCCGTGCTATGGTCAGTTCTATGAACAGGATAAAGACCAGTGTGCCTATGCCCATAAGCAACAATGCCAGTATGCCCGTGGCGCTGGTCACTATTTCCACTATCGATCGTATTTTGCTCCAGCGCAGGTTCTCGGTGTTGGTGTTGTAATTGTGCTGTTTCAGGTATTCTGCAAATTTTGTGTCAGAAGGGTCGCCTGTTTTCAATATCAGTTGCGATACCGACCCCGAAGCCTCCGGCCTGCTGTATTTACCGTTGCCATAGTCAATAAACGACTTCGGCACCAGCACAGAGCCAATTCTGCCCGAGAAACCAACCACATGCGCCGTGAATTTTTCCGTATTGGGCGCGCTGCCTATGGTAAGGTTCAGAGAGATGAGTTTCACCGATGATTCAGACAATTGCGGCAACCCCTGGCTGGGCGCGAAAACATAGTTATAGATATCCAGGAACTGAGACGACACTATTATGGGTATGGTAGGCTTGCCCGGCTGCCATTGCCAGTCTGCGGGCAGGTTGTCTATAAATTTATCGGGCACACATTCCAGCGGCATATCGGTGGCAAAGGCGAGTTCACCGCCAAGCGTGGCATATACCGGGAAATGGTTAGTACCTATCGTGCCCACATCCTGCACCTGCGGTGCTGCTTTCAGTTCGTCTATCTCTTGCGGGGCAAACAGGGTAGCACCGGGTATGCCCATATTTTGCTGGGTAACCTTCTTGCCAATGATGAGATAAGTGCTCCCCAGCGAATCGTTCTGGTTCTTGCCATACAGCAGCTCATTAAAATTCCACCAGATGAGCACCGATGCCAGCAGCAGGGTGGTGCCTATGCATAAGGCAGCAAGCGCAGCCCACAGCCGCGATCTGTGCTGGGTGCGCAGCAGCAACTTCCTCAGTATGTGTTTCTGCGTATTGCTACTCACAGTACTATTGTTTGGGTGTAAGGAAAATAGCTGTTCTCATCAAGGTCGGCAAGTATCATGCCTGCGTTGTTTTGCTGCACCACTTCCAGTATCAGCGCCCGGGCCTTATCAATATTGGCATGGTCCAGGTGGCTGAAGGGTTCATCCATCAGCAACCAGTCGAAAGGTTGCAGCAGTGCGCGGATAATGGCTACCCGCTGCTGCTCGCCGTAAGAAAGGGTGCTGCCCAACGAGTTTTTCTTATCCTTCATGCCCAGCCTTTCCAGCCAGTCTGCTACCTGTTGTTCGGTGATGGTATTGGTAAGGCTGCGTTTTATTTCCAGGTTCTCCCATGCGGTTAGTTCCGGGAACAGCCGCATATCCTGGAAGATGACGCTGATGTTGTTTGTTCTCAGTTTGGCAAGCGTTTCTTTATCTGTTGTGCCAACCGCAGTTTCGTTCCATTTCACCGCACCTTCAAGGTCTTTGCGCAGGCCATAGAGTATATGGATAAGCGTAGTCTTACCCGTGCCCGATGGCGCCTGTATGAAAATGTATTCCCCCTTCTTAAAAGAAAGGCTGTTTTTCCATATCCCGCTTTTGTAGGAGTTCACCTTATCCCGCAACGGAGTGGGTATTACGCCCTGCAATGATAACTGCATAGTTTCGGCTCAAATATTTGCCAAATGTAATGAAGATGCCCAATAGTGCAGTATTTGAAAAATAGGCCAGAAAGGCGAGGGTTTTTTACATGGTCATCCTGAGCTTGTCGAAGGATTGTTGAGGGTTTGCAAATAGTTGATGGGAGCGTGTATCGTATGCGAGCGTGTTGGATTATAATCGTCCCCTTTGCCTTGATGATGAAATGATATGGATTGAGTTTCTACTCATTTCGTTTCTGTTCAAAAAAGAAGTAATGTGTGGGAGTATTTCTAAAGCCATTTCATTGAAACCCTTTTGATTGTGAAGCGCAATAAAATTTGCTCCTGAAAATGGAACAACATAAACTGTGTTTTTAGATTTTGCAGGAATGATTAGCCAAAGTCTTGAATTTTGAATGTTGCTAGACTCTTGAAAATCAAAAAATACTGGCACGTTTAGACCAGACCATTCGCGCAAAAGTTTCGAATCGTTAGGGATTCCATATATAGTTATATCTCCATACTTTAAGCGTATACTATTATTGAGTAGCTTTTGAAACTGTATTATATTTCTGTTAAGTCGGCGTCCATCAATAATCCATACAATCTTGGAATAAAAAGTGTTTCGTGAGTATTTTTCTTCTGATTTTATTGGAGAATGCTGGAATTCAAGCACCCAACCTTCGTCTGTTTTCACATCCGCAATATGCTTTTCTCCCGTTTTATCAGTGTGAATGACCTCTTGCCACAAAGATGGGAACTGATTTTTCCAAAAGCGATGCCATTCGGTTTCATTTTCCCACCATGGGTCACAATTTCGGATTCCTTTATGTGCCCAGTGATGATCTTTGATCTCTCCACATTTTGCAATTAGTTCAGAGCCACAATTTATGCAGGTACCTTTAGCTCCTTTTGTGGCCTCTGTCTTAACATTATTAATAATGGCAAACTTCATTTTTCCAACTCGTCGAGTTTCTGGTTTGGGACTCGGCAACATCAAGGTACTAAATTTCAAGATTTACGCAACAATTGTAAAATCCCCACTCCCAACCCACACAATACCAATCACATACACATATCTTCAGTAAAATAAAAAATCGCTGTAACCCAATGTAGCCAAGTAATACAGCAGGAAAAACTATTTTCCATCATAGTACAGTAACAGTACTATCATGGTACAGTAACAGTACCACCATGGAAATTAAATTTCCTCACCCAAAATTTCCTCCGGAACTTTACATGGTAACAACCCGGTGCGCTAAACTTTGTGTTGTATATATAGTAAGTTCTTCCGCACCTGCACAAGCTCTTTGAATGACTGACACTATCACTTATGGCCAAAGGTATGCCCCCAGAAACCTCGGAAAGCAGGGTATAAATTATACCCAAACCCACGTTTTTTATACCTTTTGGGGCTATTCTTATACCCTTTTATACCCCTTTATACCTTATGATAAAACACATAATATCCGCCCATAGCGCATTTAGCTCACACCCACCCCCGATTATTAACCCAAAATCGGCCCAAGCCCGAAATTATACCCTAAGGCCAGCCGCAAAGCATACACCATAACTTTAAATTACCTTCGTAACGGCTATGGATAAAATAAAATTCGATGATCTCAACCTCAACAAGTCCCTGCTCAAAGCGCTCGATGACCTTGGGCTGCAATACCCAACTACCATACAGCACAAAATATTCTCGGTCATCATGTCCGGCCGCGATGTGTGCGGCATAGCGCAAACGGGTACCGGCAAAACTTTTGCCTACCTGTTGCCCAGCCTGCGCCTGTGGAATTTTTCAAAAGATAAGCAGCCGCAGATACTCATCCTTGTGCCCACCCGCGAACTGGTGATGCAGGTGGCTGAAGAGGTGAAAAAACTGAGTGCCTATATGTCGGTAGATGTGGTGGGCGTATATGGTGGCGTGAATATGAAGCCCCAGGCATTGGCCATAGAGAACGGCTGCGATGTGGTGGTAGCCACCCCCGGCCGCCTGCTGGATCTTGTGCTGGATGGCTCCCTGAAACTGAAAAGCATCAAGCGGCTGGTAATAGATGAAATGGACGAGATGCTGAATTTGGGCTTCCGTGTGCAGATAACAAGGATACTGGACCTGCTGCCGCCTCGCCGTCAGAACCTTATGTTCTCGGCAACCATCACCGATGAGGTGGAAAAACTGATAGACGATTACTTTGCAAATCCCGAAAGGGTAGAGGCCGCACCTGCGGGCACACCTTTAGAAAATATAAGTCAATCTGTTTACCATGTGCCTAACTTTTATACCAAGGTAAATCTATTAAGGTTGCTGCTGGATAATAACGAGGACATGTCGCGCGTCTTGGTATTCGTAGCCACAAAATCTTTAGCAGACCAGTTGTGTGATGAGCTGGAAACGGCGTTTGCAGAAGCGATGGGTGTGATGCACTCCAACAAATCGCAGAACTACCGTTTTAATACAGTAAATAAATTCCAGTCGGGCGAGTATCGTTTCATTATAGCTACCGATATTATTGCCCGTGGACTGGATATAGCAGAGGTATCGCACGTTATCAACTTCGATGTGCCTGAGCAGCCCGAGGCCTACATTCACCGCATTGGCCGCACGGGCAGGGCAGATAAGAAAGGTATTGCCATTTCGTTCGTTACAGAGAAAGAGCAGGAAATGTTCGGGCAGATAGAGGCGCTGATGAACTACACCGTGCCTGTGCAGGAGTTGCCCGAAGGGCTTGAAATATCAACCGTACTCACGGATGATGAGCAACCGAAGGTGCGCATGAAAGAAGTGCTGATAAGGCTGCCCGACATCAGGGAATCCAAAGGGGCGTTCCACGAGAAGCTGGCAAAGAACAAAAAAGTGAACATCAAGATAAGCTATAAGGATAAAATGATGCAGAAGTATGGCAAGCCAAAAACAAGGGGCGCAAAGAGAAAATGATCTATGAAATGTAGATACTTATTGATAATGATGTGGCTGTTGCCGGTTGCACTCTACGCGCAGAAGAAAGGTGCTAAAGCAATGAAGACAGAAAGCCATATAGACGAGAACTTCTGTAACACATTGATGTTCATGGTAGGCTACTCCCGCGCCGACTTTGTGGACATAAAAGGCAAAGAGCTGGAAGCCATCGGGGATATTGCAAGATACATAGCCTTAAGGGGTGTAACAGGTGCCAACGCTTCCAATATCGTCAGCGATTCTACAGGGTGGCATTACGAAGGGATCCTGTACCAGGGCGCCTCTAAAAAAGACCTGGCGAACTATTATAACGAATATGCCGCCGATATGGACCGCTGCCTGCCGCATAGTGGCTATAAGCTAACCGAAATACCCAACAAAGAAAAAGACCTTCAGGATTATCCGGGACTTACCTATAAATACCAGACAGGGGAGGTGACCATAGATCTCAGGGTTGAATACTCCAGCATCAACAGGGTTTATACGGTAGCATTATGGGTCTTTAAATAGTGCCATAAAGAGATTTTTATTGCTATATTTATGAAAATATAGGGCAGCTACATGGTACAACGTCTATTCGATATAGTTGAGCAGCGGGCCAACCGGTCTCCGAATGCCATATTGCTGGCGGCCAAAGAAAACGGCGAGTGGCGCACCTATAGCGGCAAAGAAGTTTGGGAAACGGCCCAACAACTGGCGGGTGGATTGCTTACACTGGGCATTGCCAACCAGGTGCTGGAACCTGAGCAGCAGGAAAAGATAGCCATCATATCACCCAACCGGCCCGAATGGATGTTAGCTGATGTAGCCGTGCAGCTTACAGGTGGTATTCTTACGCCCGTTTACCCCACCATAAGCCCCGCAGAGCTGGTTTATATACTTAACGAAGCCGGGGTGCATACCCTGTTCGTTGCCAATGCCGATATATATGCACGGTTCAAAGATGCATTTAACGAGATACCAACGCTAAAGAACATCTACTCGTTTGATGTGCTGGAAGGTGTTAAACATTGGAAAACGCTGCTGGAGAAAAACGGCCGGCCTGATGCTTCTGTAATATCCAGGATAAACGGAGGTACGCTGGCAACCATAATTTATACATCAGGCACCACGGGCAATCCCAAAGGAGTGATGCTGTCGCATACAATCCCAAAGGAGTGATGCTGTCGCATAGCAACATTGTAAGCAATGTGCAGGATTCTATGCCCGCATTCACATTCGCCGAGGAAGGTGCGAAAGCGCTAAGCTTTCTGCCGCTCAACCACATTTTCGAGCGCATGGTAACTTATGTGTACATACAGTCAGGCCTTGCCATTTATTATGCCGAGAGCATGGACACCATAGGCTTGAATCTGAAGGAGGTGAAACCAATGGTTTTCACCACCGTGCCACGCCTGCTGGAAAAAGTGTATGAGCGCATCATGAATACAGCCATGGAGCTGAAGGGTGCCAAACGTATACTGTTCTTCTGGGCGCTCGACCTCGGTAAGCGCTTTGATAACGCAAAACCCGGCAACCCATGGTATCGGTTCCAGCTGTGGCTGGCAAATATGATCATCTTCAGCAAGTGGCGTGCTGCATTGGGCGGAAATGTGAAGGCAATTGTAGTGGGTTCCGCAGCTTGCCAGGAAAGACTGATACGCATATTTACAGCAGCCCGCGTAGTTATTATGGAAGGTTACGGCCTTACGGAAACCTCTCCGGTAGTATCGGTCAACAGGTTTGAAAGTGAGAACCGGCGGATAGGTTCTATTGGTACGCTGATAGATAATGTGGAAGTGAAAATAGCAGAAGATGGCGAGATACTGGTGAAAGGGCCTAACGTGATGGTAGGCTATTATAAACACCCGGAACTTACTGCCCCCGCAATGGAAGGAGGCTGGTTCCACACCGGGGATATAGGCCAATGGACCGAACAAAGGTTCCTGAAGATAACTGACCGTAAGAAAGAGATATTCAAAACATCTGGAGGTAAGTACGTTGCCCCGCAGGTTGTGGAGAATAAAATGAAGGAAAGCATCTACATTGAGCAGATGATGGTAATAGGGGCCAACAAGAAATTTGTAGGTGCACTTATCGTGCCAGCCTTTGGCAATGTGAGGAAATACCTGCGTGATAATTTCCCGAAAATGAGCGTGCCTGAGAATAATGACGAATTGATCACTTTGCAGGAAGTAAAAGACATCATCCGTAAGCAACTGGACAAATACAACGCCTTTTTCAGCCACATAGAGCAGGTAAAGAGGTTCTCATTGCTTGGCCATGAGTGGACGATAGACAGTGGAGAACTAACACCATCATTAAAAATTAAGAGGAAGGTTATTGAGGAGCGCTATGAAAAGCACATTGAAGAGATATATGGCAGTGAACTGTAGTTCGGGGGCTTGATTTCAAATTGAAATTCTTTGCTAATTATACATGGAGCGTTTTACCGGTCTGATAGGGATACTACTTATACTCGGCACTGCATTTATCTTCTCGAATAACAAACGAAAGATAAATCTGCGCCTGGTGTTCAGTGGATTGATCCTGCAGCTGTTCATCGCAGTTATGGCGCTGAAGGTGCCATTCGTAAATAATATATTCCAGCTGCTTGGCAAAGGCATGCATAAGTTGGAGACTTTTGCGGCACAAGGCGCAGCATTTACGGCTGTAATAATATTAGTATGCGTTATAGTGGCTATACTTTACCATTTGCGGGTGATGCAGTTTTTGGTGGGCATTTTTGCAAGGGTCATGAAATTCATTATGCGGGTGAGCGGAGCAGAGGCGTTGAGCAATGTGGCAAGTGCATTTGTTGGTCAGGTTGAGGCCCAGGTAATGATTCGCGAATATTTGCCCACGATGACGAAAAGTGAACTACTTGCATCCATGAGTGGGAGTCTTGCCTGTCTGGCCGGAGGTATATTGATAGTTTATGCCAACATGGGTGCCCGTGCAGATTACCTGCTTGCTGCAAGCCTTATGGCGGCACCGGGAGCGTTGGTTATATCGAAGATCGTTTTCCCGGAGACTGAAGTGTCTCCCACAATGGGGAACGTGAGTATTGATGTGAAGAGCAACTATACCAACCTGCTGGATGCCGTGACTCACGGCGCCATAGACGGCTTTAAAATAGCCATGAATGTCATCGCCATTCTCATAGGTTTCATTGCGTTGATATCTCTCATCAACTGGCTGCTTGCGTCAATGCATCATGGACTATCGCTGGACTGGATATTTGCCAAATTGTTTTATCCTTTTGCGTGGGCAATGGGTGTACCTTCTCAAGACATATCCAATGTAGCTGCACTTTTAGGGCAAAAGCTCACTATTAATGAATTCATTGCGTTCAAGAATCTTACATCTGGAGAGGTGCCTGTTATGACGCCCAAGGGACTTACTATTGTAACCGTTGCCATCTGTGGTTTTGCTAACTTTAGCAGCGTAGGCATGCAGATAGGTGGTATCGGCGCACTGGTGCCTGAGCGTAAAGGTGAGTTGGCAAAACTGGGTCTCAGGGCGCTATTGTGCGGCACATTGGCATCGTATCTTTCTGCGGCCATTGCGGGAATGCTGGTCTGAGCTAATATTTTTAATTAGAAGGTTGATGGGAAACTATTCATATGTGGTATTGTGCTTTTTATCTATCTTGGATAATGAGAATTAAAGTGTAAAAATATCTGTGCACGAAGGCATGAAAAAATTATTGCTATTATTTATTGTTTACCTCGGCTTATGTACAAATAGGGTACATGCACAGTTGCCTCTGCCAAAAGATTTTAAGTTTGACATGGACCTGGGGCCCAAAGCTTATTCACAATATGTTATCCCGTGTATAAACTGGTTGCAGCAGATGCCGCTTGATCAGCAAAAAGAGGAACGGGCAAGGATCACCAATTTCGTACTTGTGTGGTTGCAAACAAATCCGGAGATCAATATTGGACTGCCTGAATATTCGTATACTTTCCACGGTATAAACGACCATTTGCTTTATATGTTCATGGCGAGTTGGATGAAGTACACTATCGAAACAAAGGATCAGGATATTACCAATTGTAGAATGGCGGGTTTGCATGGCATGCTCGATTTCTATAACTCAGGCAAAGCAGTTGGGCTCGGCAAAAATGATTTCCTCGATAACCTGGGCGCAATAGAACGTAATGGCAAGCTTGCCGAGTTATTTGATACCGGAGTCAGTGCAAAAAACACCTGGATCTACCTTAAGGCACCCACTCAAAGAGATTATAAATATAACGAGAATTATTTAGGATTCACTTTTTATTGTATCAATCTACTGGCACCGAGAAAAATAATTTACCGATACCTGTTAAAAGGTTATTACGACAAATGGATAGAAACCAAAGAAGGTTCTGCTACGTATCCACGACTGCCCCCCGGCGAGTACACGTTTGTAGTTCAAGGGTCGATGTACCCCGATTTCAGGAAAGTATCTGAGGCTACTTTTTCGTTTGTCATTAGTACGCCTGTATGGCAAAAGCCATGGTTTATTGCACTTATCGTGGTATTGTCGCTGGGCCTCGTTTTATTTATTATAAAGCAGAGAGAAAAGAATTTGAAACATATAGCCATGCTTGAACGAGAGCGTATGATGTTTGAGTATGAGCACTTGAAGAGCCAGGTGAACCCACATTTTTTGTTCAACAGCTTAAATACGCTAACAAATCTGATTGAGCGAGATCCAGTAAAAGCAATGGGTTATACAGAGAACCTGTCCTCATTGTATCATTCGATCCTTGCGCACCATGAGAACGACCTGGTGCGATTGCCGGAGGAACTGGGAATTCTGGAAAACTATTTTTCTGTACAGAAGGGCAGGTTTGGTGATGCGTTGCAACTGAGGATCGATATATCCGATGAGATACGGCAAAAAGGAAAGGTAGTGCCACTTGCGTTGCAGATATTGGCGGAGAACGCTATCAAACATAATGTTATCTCTAAGGATGCTCCATTAGTTATTTCTGTTACGGCTAATGAACAGGAGATCACTATGCGCAATTTTGTTCATCGAAAAGTGAGGCCGGAGAAAGGCCCCGGGCTGGGCTTAGCAAACATAAAAAGAAGGTATGAGCTCCTGACCTCTAAACCGGTTACTTATGGTGTATTTGAAAATGAATTTGTCGTAACATTGCCATTGCTATGAGGATCGTAATAATTGAAGACGAAGCGCCTGCGCGAGAACGACTTGCTGCTTTGCTCCAGGAGATAAGACCGGAATCAAAAATAGCTACGACTCCGGATACGATAGTTGGGGCCGCCAAGTGGTTATCTCAGAATCCTAAACCGGACCTGGTTATGCTGGATATTCAACTGGCAGATGGTACTGCATTTGACTTGCTGGATATTGTAAAAATTGAGTGTCCTATAATCTTTACAACTGCTTACAGCAATTACGCGCTCGACGCATTTAAGGCAAAAAGCATAGACTACCTGCTGAAGCCTGTTAAGAAAGCAGAACTGGAAGCTGCACTTGCGAAACTCAACGCGTTCAAGCAAATATTTAATGCTGCGAACATTTTGCCTGAGCTACACAGTGTCCCGGCGGGGGAATATAAAAAGCGGTTCATCATCAGGTTTGGTGAGCATTTGAAAACGGTGGGCGTGGAGAACATTGCTTATTTCATTAGCGAGAACAAAGCTACCAGTGCACGCACTTTTGACAACCAAAATTACCCAATGGACCATACACTGGATGCACTGGAGCATATGGTCGATCCCCGACAATTTTTCCGTATTAACCGCCAATACATCATTAACCTTGATGCTATAAAGGAGATGCGGGCGTACTCGAAAGCGCGGGTACTCATTAAACTTGACCCGCCGGTAAAGGACCCGCCATTGGTTAGCTCTGACCGGGCTGCGGATTTTAAGCTGTGGCTGGGGGGCGACCTGAAGTAGGGATTGCTCATTTTTCTATTTTATAGGGTCTTGCTCATGTTGGTGTTGGTAATGAGTACGTTGCGTTTATTTTGATTGCTCATTGTTGCTCATTTCCTGCTCAAACCTTGCACACTGTTTTCTGTACTTATTGCACATTTTCAAAGAACTTGGTACTGCGATGCAGGTAAAAATTTGCCTGAACTATGTAAAGTTACCGAGGGTTAGTGTTGCGGAAAAATAAATTTTGCATGATGGTACAGTAACAGTACCATGATGGTGTTTTTGCTTTTTGAAAGCCACTATGGTGGCTGCGCCGAGTGATGAAAATTTATTTTCGTTACGCATTATCTGCAAGAGCAGAGATCGCGAGTTCATCATGTCATCTTCAGTTCCCTGATGCTTTGTTGGTCAGAAAATAAGACCAACAAAGGTGTAAAATACTGAAAATCAACGCAGTTAATTTAAGTTCCGATATTCGTTTGGAGACTGCCCCACTTTTTGTTTAAAAAAACGAGTAAAGTGCTGAGGATATTTGAAGCCTAGTTCGTCTGCAATTTGACTAACAGACTTGCTATGGTCAAATATCCGCTCTTTTGCCACGTCAATTACTTTGTTTTGAATATACTCTTGTGCAGACCTACCGGTTTCTTTTTTAACGAGATCGCCAAAATAGTTAGCTGATAAATTAAGCTCCCTTGCACAAGATGCCACAGACGGCAAACCATGTTCTTGTGGTTTGTCAGAATTAAAATAACTATTCAGCAGATGATCTAAACGTTCAAGAATCCCTTTATGAGCAGTGTCACGAGTAATGAACTGACGATCATAAAATCTGATGCAGTAGTTTAGGAACAACTCAATATTTGACACGATAAGATTTTTACTATGCTTATCGATGGCGTGTTCTAATTCATATTCGATCTTTGCAAAGCAATCCAAAACGAGCTTCCGTTCGCGCTCTGATAAATGAAGTGCCTCATTAGACTGATAACCGAAAAATGTATAATCCTGAATATGCCTGCCAAGTGACGTTCCATGTATCAGATCAGGGTGGAATACTAAGGCATATCCTTTAGGTTGATATATCTCGCCTGTATTATCAATGGTCATTACCTGCCCGGGAGCTATGAATACCAAGGTTCCCTCCTGATAATCATAAGTATTTTTGCCGTACCGCAGATCGCCACACCTTACATCCTTCAGAAAGACCGTATAAAAACCGAAGGAGAAACTACCGCCTGTGGCTTGTCTGGGGAGTGCATTAGACATGTCGATCACGCTGACAAGGGGGTGTAATGTTTCATTGTTGTTGAAGGCATTATAGTCGCTAATTGTTTCAATTTTTCTGTTTTCCATACAAATTCCGTCTAGCTGGTTCAAAGTTAGCACTTTATTGAACGAGCTACAGATGGCATGGGTGAAATCAGTAATAATGGTAAGTAAAACAGTATTCTGTATACAACTCATCATCTGAGAACTACTGACCTTTACATTCTAAAAAATATTGAAAATGGAAACAGTTAAATTGAACAATGGAGTAGAAATGCCGGTTTTAGGATTTGGAGTGATGCAAATTGCCGGCGCTGAATGTGAGGCCGCAGTGCATAATGCAATAGACGCCGGATATCGTTTATTCGATACTGCTGAGCTTTATGGTAATGAACAGGCAGTAGGAAATGCCATTAAAAGAAGTGGTGTTGCGAGAGAAGAGTTGTTTATAACAACCAAATTTGGCAGCAAAGAAGCCGGTTACGAAAAAACCAAGGCCGCTTTTCAAAAGTCGCTTGAATTATTACAGCTTGACTATATTGACCTCTATCTTATCCATCAACCTTTTGGCGACATCTTCGGCTCATGGCGCGCCATGCAGGACTTGTATAAAGAAGGAAAGATCAAAGCAATAGGTGTATGTAACTTTCTGCCCGACAGACTAATGGACCTGATTGCTAATAGTGGTTTTACACCAGCAGTTAATCAAATAGAAACACACCCCTTCCAACAACAGGTTGAAACCCAACAGTTCCTGAAAGACAATAATGTTCAAATGGAAGCCTGGGGCCCATTTGCCGAAGGAATGAATAATATGTTCAATAACGAATTGTTGGTCGGAATTGGAGCAAAGCATAATAAAACCGTTGCTCAAGTTATTTTGCGCTGGTTAACACAAAGGGGCGTGGTCGCTATTCCCAAAACATCACGCAAGGAGCGAATGATTGAAAACATCAACATTTTCGATTTTAAGCTATCTGATGAGGATATGCAGCATATTCAAAAATTAGATACAAAGCAAAGTTTATTCTTTAGTCATCGTGACCCTGCCATCGTTAAGTGGATGAGCGAATATGGGTGGTTGAACAGCTAACTGACTTGTAAATCCAATCATAGGAGTCATAGTATATAATACAAAGTAATAATTCGAGTATAAGGGCACACGTTTATTGTAACTTTTGTAATAAAAAGGAAAATGGAAAAGCGATCATTAGGAAAAAGTGGTTTAGAAGTATCTGCACTTGGTTTTGGATGTATGGGACTGAGTTTTGGCTACGGTCCTTCAACAGATAGACAAGAGGCCATAAAGCTAATACGTAATGCTGTTGAGCGTGGAGTTACATTCTTTGATACGGCCGAGGTCTATGGCCCATTTACAAATGAAGAGTTATTAGGTGAGGCACTTGCCCCATATCGCGACAAGGTAGTTATTGCAACTAAGTTTGGCTTCAAAGAAGGTAAAACAGCTTTAGGGACTGACAGCAGCCCGGAAAACATCAGGGCTGTTACGGAAGCTTCTTTGAAACGCCTGAAGACAGATGTAATTGATTTGCTTTACCAACATCGCGTAGACCCGACTGTTCCAATTGAAGAAGTAGCAGGGACAGTTGCCGACCTTATCAAAGAAGGTAAGGTAAAGCACTTTGGTTTATCGGAGGCTGGCGTTCAAACAATTCGCAGAGCGCATGCAGTTCAACCCGTAACTGCACTGCAAAGTGAATATTCTCTTTGGTGGCGGGAACCTGAAGCGGAAATCATTCCAGCTCTTGAAGAACTAGGCATTGGATTTGTACCGTTTAGCCCACTTGGAAAAGGATTTCTTACCGGTAAGCTGAATGAGCATACTGTTCTTGATAAGAGTGATTTCAGAAGCACAGTACCTCGTTTTTCTGGAGAGAACAGGAAAGCTAATCAGGTATTGGTTGACCTGTTGGGGAAAATTGCTGAAGAAAGAGATGCAACTTCGGCACAAATAGCCCTGGCCTGGTTACTGGCTCAAAAACCATGGATAGTGCCTATCCCGGGCACGACAAAGCTTCACCGATTAGAAGAAAACCTGAAATCGACAAAGATTGTACTTACCAGTGACGCCCTGAAGGAAATCAACGATGCACTTTCTGCAATTGATATACAAGGTGCACGATACTCCGAACAGGCACAAAAGATGATCGACCGTTAAGAAAATATATTCACTGCAAAACGAACTGAGCATGGAAAATTCATTGAGCAAAAATGCCGAGACAGGTGTAAACCGCCGGGATCTGTTTAAGACCGGGCTGCTGCTGGCGGCAGGAGCGCTTCTGCCAACCATTTCTAAAGCCGCACGGGTAATAGAGCCAGCCGAACAACTTGGCACTGCAAAACGCCCGCGAACTTCCACGCTGACACGGCGTAAGCTCGGCACACTGGAGGTTTCAGGCATTGGTATTGGTGTTCAGAATATGAGCCGCACCTACCAAATGACAATACCCACCCGCTCCGAAATGCACAATATCATTCGAACTGCTTTCGACCGAGGTGTTACCTTTTATGACGCGGCTGAAGCTTACGGCCCACATGAGGTGGAACGTATTCTAGGGGAAGGCATAGCTCCTTTCCGCGACAAAGTTGTGATTACATCTAAGTTCGGATGGGATATTGATTTTGAGACAGGTGAACGTCGTCCTGCCCTCAATAGTCAACCCTGGCATATTAAAAAAGCAGTTGAGGGTATGCTAAAGCGTCTCCGTACTGACCGTATCGATTTATTGTATCAGCATCGTGTTGACCCGAATGTACCCATTGAAGATGTCGTTGAAGCTGTTAAAGACCTCATCAAAGAAGGGAAAGTGTTGCATTACGGCCTTTCTGAAGCGGGACCACAAACTATCAGAAGAGCACACGACATTCATCCTATTACGGCTATTCAAAATGAATATTCACTTTTATGGCGTGCACCGGAAAAGGAGATTATTCCGCTTTGCCAGGAACTCGGTATCGGCTTTGTCCCATGGAGTCCGTTAGGGGTAGGATTCTTGACCGGAGCAATTGACGAGAAGACGCGCTTTGCACCTGGAGATATTCGGGCAGTTGAAGGCCGTTTCGCGCAGGAGAACTTACCTAACAATCTGGCATTGGTAAATTTGGTAAAGAAATGGGCTATTCAAAAACAAGTTGCGCCGGGTCAAATCTCACTGGCTTGGCTATTGGCGCAAAAGCCATGGATTGTCCCAATTCCCGGCACAACGCAGATGGCACATATGCTCGAAAATATAGGTGCGGATGCAGTGCAGTTTGCAGCCGGTGAGCTAGAACAATTCAATGCAGAACTTAATAAAATAGAGGTTAAAGGTGAGCGGCTTCCTAAATGGGTAGCAGATGTGTCGGGGATTGAAGCACCTGCTAAAAAATGACCAAACAGCAAATGGTTCCACATCCAATCGGATATAACACTGAAAGTCGCTATTGTAGCGGCTTTTAAGTTCTGTGATCCCGTTGGTATTCGAACCTAGTGCTCGTAACGATTAATACGCCCTCGCAAACAACACCCTCTCTTTAGAAGGTTTGCCTGTAAGCACACATTTGCCTTCTTCCTGCACATTATTGAGCGGGATGCAGCGGATGGTGGCTTTGGAGAGTTCTTTTATCTTTTCCTCAGTTTCGGGGGTGCCGTCCCAATGGGCGGATACGAAGCCTGATTTCTCATCGAGCGTTTTTACAAAGTCGTCCCATGTGTCCACTTTGGTGGTGTTGTCTGTGCGGAACTGCAGCGCTTTCTGGTACATATTGCTTTGTATATCCTTAAGCAGTTGCTGTATATGTGCTGCAAGGCCATCGAGAGCTACGCTTGCTTTCTCTTTAGTATCGCGGCGGGCAACTTCGGCTACGTTGTTCTCGAGGTCGCGGGCACCGAGGGCTATACGTACTGGCACGCCTTTCAGCTCGTACTCTGCAAACTTCCAGCCGGAGCGGGTGTTGTCGTCGTCGTCGAATTTAACTCGTACACCTGCGGCTTTAAGTGCAGCTGTTAGGTCTTCCAGTGTTTTGCGGATCTTTGCCTGTGCTTCCACATCTTTATTGAAGATAGGCACTATGACCACCTGGAATGGCGCAATTTTAGGAGGCAGTACCAGGCCATCATCATCGCTATGCGCCATTACCAGCGCACCCACAAGGCGCGTAGATACACCCCATGAGGTTGCCCAAACATAATCGTAATTGTTGCTCTTATCCTGGAACTTCACATCGAACGCTTTGGCGAAGTTCTGCCCGAGGAAGTGAGATGTGCCTGCCTGGAGGGCTTTGCCATCCTGCATGAGCGCCTCGATGCAATAAGTATCTTCTGCGCCTGCAAAACGCTCGTTAGCTGTTTTAACACCACGCACTACGGGCAATGCCATGTATTCCTCAGCAAATGTGGCATATACTTCCAGCATTTTCTTAGTTTCCTCAATTGCTTCCTCGCGGGTAGCGTGCGCGGTGTGGCCTTCCTGCCACAGGAACTCTGTGGTGCGCAGGAACAGCCGAGTACGCATCTCCCAGCGCACCACGTTTGCCCACTGATTGATGAGCAGGGGCAGGTCGCGGTAGGATTGTATCCAGTCTTTGTAGGTATTCCAGATAATGGTCTCGGAAGTGGGGCGCACGATGAGTTCTTCTTCCAGCTTTGCTTCGGGGTCAACTATTACGCCGCCGCCGTTGGGGTCGTTCTTAAGGCGGTAGTGAGTTACCACGGCACACTCTTTAGCAAAGCCCTCAACGTGGGCTGCTTCTTTACTCAAAAAACTCTTAGGTATGAATAACGGGAAGTATGCATTCTGGTGGCCTGTTTCTTTGAACATGCGGTCGAGTTGGTCGCGCATATGTTCCCACAAGGCATAGCCGTGGGGTTTAATTACCATGCAACCTTTTACGGCTGAATAGTCGGCTAAACCGCTTTTTAAAACTAGGTCGTTATACCACTGGGCATAATCATCTTTCCGATTTGTTAAAATTTTCGACATAAATAAACTTCGGGCTCTTTGCACCGTCTAAAGTGTTGCAAATGTAGTAATTTCACTATGCTTTTTTCACTTCTAAAACTACCAGGGATGAAACGCCTTATATTAATTGGTCTGTTGCTTGCAGGTATTGGTTCGGTTACATATGCCCAGGTTGACGATATATATGCAACCGGTGCCGACCAACGTGGTAAGGGAGATAGCAGCACCAATAAATATACTTATAACGAGCAGCCCCAGGACGATGCAAATTCGCCGGGCAATTATCAGAGTTATATGGACCCTGATGATTATATAGATGAGGATGATGATTACTCATACGCTACCCGCATAAACCGTTTTGATTATGGATTTTATAATATGGGTTATTACAGCGCATTTTATAATCCATATTGGTATGATCCGTATTATTATGGTTATGGCTGGGGTTATGGCTGGGGCAGGCCGTATTACGGCGTATCCTATGGCTATGGGCCATACTGGAGCTCGTACTGGGGATGGAATACGTGGTATGGTTATTCCGGATTTAATAGTTGCTATAACTATCCCTACTATGCAGGTGGCTGGTATGGTAACTGCTATGGCGGATACTGGAACAGTTATTATGCCGGTGTAGACCGCCGTTATTATGCCAACAGCCGTAATATCAGTTATGGCCCGAGACAGAGTGTTGGGAACAGGGTTGGCTACAGGCTGGCATCAACCGGTACACGCACCAACAATTATAACCAGATAGGTTTAAGGACCGCCCCACCGGAAAACAATGGCAGGTATAACAACCGCGGCGTTTATAATGGCAATACGGAAAATTACAGAAACAACAGGATAGCGGAGCGGAATAACAATTATGATAACCGATCAAGAAGTTATGAGCAAGGAGACAGGGGGCGTAATTATGACAACCAATCCAGGTCGTATGACGGGGGCAGGGGCAGATCGCGCGAGAACGGGTTCCGCAATTTTATGCGTGGTGTAGACCGCAGCCAAAATAATACAACCCAGGGTTATAGCAACGGCGATGCAGGCAGGCAACAGCCGGGCCGCACCTATGGCCGCGGCCGCGAATACAACAGTTCGCGCGGGGATGAGAATTCCAGTCGTAATTATGGCAGTGCCCCGAGAGGTGGTGGCTACGACGGCGGAGGCCGCAGCGGTGGTTATAGTGCGCCTTCGCGCAGCAGTGATGCCGGTGGCTGGGGTGGTGGTGACCGCAGTGGTGGCAACCGTGGCGGCGGCAGCTTTGGAGGCGGAGACCGCAGTGGTGGTAATCATGGCGGAGGCCGCAGATAAACTTTTTGCAAAAACAATTGTCTAAGAGTAAACTCATTATATGCGCCTTTTTCAGTTTGTTATTACTTCAGCGTTAGTTACGGGTTCTTTTATTGCTTCTGCACAGGATGTGAGAGAGGCATATGACCTTTCGAATACTACGGCACAGGGGTCTGCCCGCTCAATGGGGTTTGGCAATACGCTGGGCTCGGTAGGCGGAGATTTTACTTCGCTAAGCGTGAACCCGGCAGGGCTTGGTGTGTATCGTAGCTCCGAGACATCCATTACACCATCGTTGCGGATGAATTCTTCTTCGAGTACTTACACGGGAATGTCAACAAGGGATATGAATACCCGCTTTAACCTGAACCATTTAGCTTTTGTGTTTGCGAAGGCGCACAAGGGCAGAAGGTATGATAAACATGACTGGAAAGCGGTATCATTTGCGTTTGGGATGAACAGGATAGCTGATCTTAACCGTCGGTATACTTATTCGGGCAGTAATAACACCAGTTCTGCATCGCAGGTTTTTGAAGCTGATGCGAATATGTACCCGAATGATCCGGTCTCGAGTGATGCATCAAGTGCGCCGGGCTATATGGGCTATCAAACCTACCTGCTGAATAAGGATGGGAATGGTAATTATTACTCTGTTGTGCCATTTGCAGGTGGAATCAACCAGCGTAAAACCATAGAGGAAAAAGGCCGCATCAATGAGTATGTTGTTGCGCTGGCGGGTAACTATAAGGAGAAACTGTTGCTGGGCGTGACCATCGGCATACCGTCGATAAAGTATGACCGGAATTCGACCTACACAGAAACCATTGCACCGAATAATACAAATAACCCCAATAGCTTTAACTCGTTCACTTACTCTCAGGGCTTGTCTATAACAGGGCTGGGTATTAATGCAAAATTCGGGGCTATATATAAGTTCTCTGATATGTTCCGTGCGGGGGTAGCCTTTCATACGCCGACCGTTTATGGCATAAGCGATGTTTGGGACCCGAGTATTTCGGCAGGCGCACAGGGGCGTGTAACAACGCTAACATCAGGAGTTGATCTTGTGCAGAACAATTATAACTACACGATGTATACACCGTGGAAAGGTGTAGTGAGCGCTACATTCATGCTGGGTAAAAACGGGTTCATTACTGCAGATTATGAGTACATTGATTATCGTAACACTTATTATTACTTCAACGATGGAGCGGATGCTGCACCTTTGAATACGGAAATAGAAAAGACATACCAGGCGGTTTCTAATTTCAGACTTGGTGCAGAGGCAAGGCTTGGAGAAGGGTTCATGTTGCGTGGTGGCTTTGGTTATTATGGTGACCCATATTCGGCCTATGGAAAAGCAACCAAGCCTGCAGGGTATACAACAGAACGTATTGATGCAAGTATAGGCATTGGGTTCCGCTTTAAGCATGCATTTACTGATCTTGCCTTTGTGCGCAGCATGTACCAGCGTATTGAGCAGCCATACAATGTTGTTTATAACGATGCAAGCGGAGCACCGGTTGTTTTCTCAGGGAAGCCGGCTGAAGTACCGGTTGCCACAATAGACCAAGTGCTGAATAATATTGCCTGGACGATAGGGATAAAATTCTAGCAGGTCAGGAATATTGTAAATATTCCTGTAGCATCATTGTTGCTGCCACAGCATCGATAAGTTCCTTTTTCTCGCGGTCTTTTTTCTTTAAGCCCATTCCGGCTATTTCGCGGGATGCGAGTTTGGAAGACATGCGTTCGTCTATTTTCTCGACAGGCATTTGCGGGAAGACGTTGCCGAATTTGATGATGAACTTGTCTACTATGGGTGTGGCATCGGTGGGGGAGTCGTCGAGATTGAGCGGATAGCCTACCAGTACTTTTTCTACAGGCTCAGTGGCCATGTATCTTTTCAGGTAGCCTATCAGTTCGCCGGTGTCCACGGTATCAAGCGCAGTTGCAATTATTTTAAGGGGGTCGCAAACGGCTATGCCGGTGCGTTTTTTGCCTATGTCGAGAGCTATGATGCGAGCCATTACCTGAATTTGTTTAGGTCGTAAACAACAGGCCTGTGCGTTTTGGTGATGTCAGCCTGCATCTCAATTAATTCGTACAAGCTTTTAAGGAAACGGTTGATGCGTTCGGGGTCTTTTTCATTCTTTATCTTCTCTTCCAGTTTCTTCAGCATTGCACGGATCTTGCGCAATTCGTAGTAGTCGAGGCTGCTGTTCACTTGTGTGACATAGGTCATCTGCCCTTGCAGAATATCTATATCCAGTTTGGTTTTCCAACCGGCGCTCACTTCCTGGTTGCCATGGAGCAAAGATGCCATTTTATTGCGTGTTGCAGGGTCGGGGTGGTTTGTAAAGTAATGTAATTCAGGTGTTGCACCAAAATGGGTGTAATGGTCATAATATTCCAGGAAGAGCTTTTGCACCGTCTTTTCTTCGAGCAGGTCTGTATCTACGCGCTCCTCTATCAACCTGGCTACAGATTCATAGCCATCGTATGGCATATGACCAAACTCTATTAATACTTTCAGCAGTTGCCATTCCTGTTCTTCATCTTTGGCGGGCGTTTTTATTTCCTGCTCCTGCTCTATGGGCAGCGGCTCGGGTTTGGGTAAAGCTTCTTCGCGGCGCTGGTGGCGCTGTTCGGTCTCTATCCTGTCGCGGATATATTTGTTAATAAGGTTTATCAGCCCGGCTTCGTCCACATTCAGCTTGCGGGCAGCCTCCCGCGTATAGTGCATCTGCAGCGAGAAGTCTTCTGCTTTATTGATGCGTGAGATACTCTCAGCAATCTCTTGCACCAGCTTGGATTTTTTTACCGGGTCTGTGCCAGCATCATTCAAACCCACCTGCAGTCGGAAACTGATAACATCCTGCTTGTGGTCTTTAATGTATTCGTGGAACTTTTCAGAGCCTGATTTTTGCACATAGCTATCGGGGTCCTCGCCCTCAGGCAACAGAACCAACTGCACGTTAAAACTTTGCGAAAGGGCCATATCCAGCCCCCGAAGTGCAGCTTTGATACCGGCAGGGTCGCCATCATAAAGAATGGTGAGGTTTTTTGTGAGCTGCCCGATCAGGCGTAGTTGGTCTTCTGTGAGCGAGGTGCCGCTGCTGGCAACCACGTTCTCCACGCCACCCTGGTGCAAGGATATGACATCGGTATAACCCTCTACCAGTAAACATTCATCCAATTTGCCTATGGCAGTACGGCTTTGGTACATGCCGTAAAGCACCTTGCTTTTTATGTATAGCTCATTCTCGGGGGTGTTGATGTATTTGGGTGCCTTGTCATTGCTTTTCAGAATGCGTGCGCCAAACCCAAGTATACGCCCCGTCATACCTTGTATGGGGAATATTACCCGCCCACGGTACACATCATGAAATGCGCCGTTACGGTTCTTGACCAGGCCGGCACGTTCCAGCATATCGGCATTGTAGCCTTTATTAGTTGCTGCTTTATAAAAATGGTCCCCATTCTCAGGGTTATATCCCAATCTGAAACGCTCTATGATCTCCTTACGGAACCCGCGCTGCTTGAAATAAGACAGACCTATCAGTTGACCTTCTTCAGTGTTCAGCAAAGTGTCGTGAAAGTAGCCGGCAGCGTACTCATTAAGAATGCGCAGGCCCTCTTCGGCAAGGTGTTTTTGTTGTTGCTCGGGAGTGCGCTCTGTTTCCTCAATGGTTATCTTGTAGAAATCGGCCAGCCAACGAATAGCTTCGGGGTAGGTGAGTTTTTCATGCTCCTGCAGAAAGGTGACCACGTTGCCTGCTTTACCGCAACCAAAACACTTGTATATACCCTTTGCGGGGGATACGTTGAAAGAAGGCGTTTTTTCGTTGTGGAACGGGCAATTGGCCATGTAGTTAGCCCCGCGCTTCTTTAACCGCACAAATTGCCCTATGACATCGATAATGTCGGCGCGGTTCATCACTTCCTGTACTGAGGCGGGGGATATCATTAACTGCGAAGATAAGTGGATTTGATGGCAGAATAATTAAGAACTAAAACACATACAAAAACCCCGCTCTGCGGGGTTTTGAAGTTTGTAAGAAGCCAGACTTAGCTATTTTTTTCGGTGTTTTCGTCCTTTTTGTCGTTATCGTGGTGATGGTCGTGTACATGGTGTACCTGTCCGTCTCCTATAGCTGAAAAGTCGTTAGGGTCCATTTGTTGGGCTTCCTCAGTCAGCTCCTCTATTTCTTCCTTTATCTCATCAACAATGTGCTTGAACCAGGATTCGTGTTTCTTAGGCTCCTGATGTTCAGTACCTTCCGGTTTGTTTTCATTTTCGTTAGCCATGTGTGTAAAATTTAATGTTATGCAATATACAGTTTTTAGAGGATAGTAAGTTTACCCGGGCTGTTAGTGGCTAACAGCCAGCCATTTCCAGGTGTTATTGCCAAATTTGTGTTAGCGCTCTACTTCACCACCTGATAATGGAAACTCGGTTTCGAGGTCATCAAAGAAGGATGTTTTCTCTCCTTCCGCATCCATCACATGTTCCAGATCTTCTTCAGTTTCGCCACCGGATAACGGAAAATCTGTATCCAGTTTATCTAAACCGAGGTCTTCGAACCAAGTATTTTCCTCGATTGCTTTGCCTTCCGGCTCTATTTTTTTCTCACTAGTCATAACATTACCTTTTTAAAAGCAATACAATTTACGAAATATTTTCGGGTAAATAACGTTAAATTTAGTTATTTACTATTAGTGATTTTTATATTGCTCATTCTGTACGAGTATAGAGAATAGGTGGTGTTGTAGTGCTAGCGCTGGTTAATCTTCCACTTGCTGATGGTGTGTTGCAATGAGCCCTTGGCGCTTTGCTGCTTTTTACTTTTCTCCCAAACTTCGGCGCTTAATAAGGCGGCAACCTGCTCGGCTTCTATGTCATCTGTAAGCAGGTATTCAGGTTTGTAATACTTCTCTATGAATTTAGTATCGAAATTACCTGAGCGGAATGGTTCTGTTTGCACCGCCCATTTGCCGAATAGCAGCGTGTTCTGTATGCCTTTGATGTGGTATTCGTCAATTGCGCGGCATAGCCTGTCAATAGCTTCATCGCGGGTAGCGGCATGAGCAACCAGTTTGGCGATCATGGAATCGTAGAATACGGGTATTTCCATGCCTTCTTCAAAACCATCGTCAACACGCACTCCGGGACCTTTGGGAGGCAGGTACATTTCCAGCTTGCCGGTATCGGGGAGGAAGTTGTTCATAGGGTCCTCTGCACATACACGCAGTTCAACCGCATGGCCATTTATCTTAAGGTCTTCCTGTGAGAAGGACAGCTTATTGCCGCGTGCAACATTTATCTGCTCTTTCACCAGGTCTATACCGGTGATCATTTCGGTTACGCAATGCTCTACCTGGAGGCGGGTGTTCATCTCCAGGAAGTAGAAGTTCAGTTGTTCATCTACCAGGAATTCCACGGTGCCGGCTCCATAGTAATTGCATGAGCGGGCTACGTTCACCGCACATTCGCCCATTTGTTTACGAATCTCAGGCGTGAGGCAGCTAGAGGGTGCTTCTTCCACCAGCTTCTGGTGTCGGCGTTGTATGCTGCATTCACGCTCGAACAGGTAGGCATAATTGCCATGCTGGTCGCCTATAAGTTGTATCTCTATATGCTTGGGGGAACCTACATACTTTTCTATGAACACGGCATCATCGCCAAATGCGCTTAATGCCTCGCTTTTTGCTGCGCGTATCTGCTCTTCAAATTCGCCATCATTGCTCACTATGCGCATGCCCTTGCCACCGCCACCTGCTGATGCTTTTACTAAAATAGGGTAGCCTATGCTGTTGGCTATCTTGCGGGCTTCGTTTATATCGGTCAATGGTTCTTCAGTGCCGGGAACCATAGGTACGTTGAACTTTTTTGCCGCCTGTTTAGCGCCGATCTTGCTGCCCATGGTCTCTATGGAAAAAGCAGACGGGCCAATGAATGTAAGGCCGGCGTCGGCCACGGCTTTAGAGAAAGCTGCATTCTCACTTAAGAAACCATAACCGGGATGTATACCCTGTGCGCCTGTTCTTTTGGCTACTTCTATTATTTTTTCGCCACGCAGGTAAGACTGAGCGGATAGGGCAGGGCCAATACATACTGCTTCATCGGCATAGCGCACAAAAGGCATGTTGCGGTCGGCCTCTGAAAATACAGCAACGGTTTTGATACCCATCTCACGTGCTGTGCGCATCACACGCATAGCTATCTCGCCACGATTAGCGATAAGAATTTTTTGCATAAGGGGAGCTAAGTTAAGGTGGAATTAGGAATTTGGTAAAGGGAATTTGGATATAGAAATTAGTTATTAGGAATTTGGAACATACCGTTATCTTTGCCGTTCTAAAAACAAATTACTACATATGAAACGTCATTCAACAGCTATATGGAATGGTACCGGTAAGGAAGGTAATGGTACACTGACATCGCAAAGCACTGTGCTGAACAAAACACAGTATTCATACAACAGCCGCTTTGCAGAGGGTGTTGGCACCAACCCGGAAGAGTTACTTGCTGCTGCGCACGCAGGCTGCTACACGATGAAGCTGTCTTTCCTGGTTACCAATGCGGGTCAAACACCGGAGCAATTGGAGACCAGGTGCGATATCAGCCTCGAAAATGGTACCATCACTAAAAGTGAGCTTTCTGTGAAGGGTAAAGTGCCAGGCATGTCGGCTGAAGATTTTAAGAAGCTGGCTGAGCAGGCAAATGTAGAATGCCTGATAGGCAAGAACTTTGTTTGTGAGAAAGTGCTTGTATCTGCTGAACTGGTGTAATCCAATCCGAAATTCATATTTAAAAGCTGCCCGAAGGGCAGCTTTTTCTTTTTATACGGTGGTTTTATATCTTTAAGAAAACATTGAGTATGTCTTCCGGTTCAAAAGTACTTTTGGGCATATGCACCTTTCTGCCGTTAGTGTTTGGTATCATGTTCATTGCATATTACTTGTCTGTGCTGGCAGAGATGATGCGGTTTTTGCCAACTAATGAAGATGATCCAAACGCTGTGGTGCAATTTTATTTCTCCCGGATATTGAATATGAAGATCATTTTGCTGGCTGTCTTGTCTGTAATTACATGGCTTGCGCTGGTTATTTACTACATATTGCATGCAGTAAAACATATAAAAGGAGATGGAGAGAAGATAATGTGGATACTGCTGTTCATTTTTATCGGTTCACTGTGTTTTCCTGTTTATTTCTTCATGAGGGTGGTGCCAATGCCTTCCAGAAATGAAATAGCCGGAACTGCGTAAGCCCCGGCTAATTTCATTTTTATTGTTTAGTTCTGTTATACCATCATTGTAACGGGATTCTCTATGAACGTCTTCAGCGTTTGCAGGAATTTTGCGCCAACTGAGCCATCAACAGAGCGGTGGTCGCAACTCAATGTCACTTTCATCAGGTTGCGCACTACTACTTGCCCATTCTCTACCACAGGCGTAGGTGTTATTTTGCCTACAGCCAGTATGCAGCTATCGGGCGGGTTGATGATAGCAGTAAATTCATCGATATCCATCATGCCCAGGTTGGAAATGGTGAATGTGTTGCCGGTGAACTCCTGCGGTTGTATCTTTTTGGTGCGGGCTTTGTCTATTAAAGAGCCTGCTTCCTGTGAGATTTGCGAGAGTGACTTCTGATCGGCAAATTTTATTACCGGTACTATCAGACCTTCATCAACTGCAACGGCTGTGCCGATGTGTATGTGGTGGTTCTGGCGGATGAAATCGCCCATCCATGAGCTGTTAACGGCCGGATGCTGGCGTAGTGCCATAGCACATGCTTTTATCACCAGGTCGTTGAAGGAAACCTTTACAGGCGATACTTCGTTGATGGCTTTGCGCGCTTCTATCGCTTTATCCATGATCATGGTCATGCGCAGGTAGAAGTGAGGTGCGCTGAACTTGCTTTCGCCCAGGCGTTGCGCTATTATGCGGCGCATTTGCGAGTTTGGCACATCGGTATGGCCTTCCTGGCCTGCAGGCATAGCCTGTACCATTTGCATGGTGCCTTTTTGTGCCTGAGGTGCAGCAGACGGGGTGAATGACTCCACATCGCGCTTAACGATACGGCCGCCATCGCCGCTGCCTTTTATGGCATTGATATCGATGCCTTTTTCGTGGGCCACTTTTTTAGCGAGAGGCGAGGCTTTTAGCCTGTCGTCTGTTGATTGAGCAGCCGGTTGAGGCGCTGCCTGCTGAGTTTGTGGTTGTGTTTGTGGCGCCGGAGCAGCTTGTTGCGGTGCCTCCTGCTTTGGTGCTTCCTGTTTAGGAGCTTCGGCTTTTGCGCCGCCTTCTGCATTCAGAATGGCCTGAAAATCTTCTCCCGGTTTGCCTATTATGGCCATAATGCCGTTTACAGGTACTCCTTTGCCTTTTTCCACGCCTATGTACAGCAGGGTGCCGTCCACATAGGGCATTACTTCCATGGTTGCCTTATCGGTCTCCACTTCGGCAATCACATCATCCGATTTTACTGTATCTCCAACCTTTTTGTGCCATTCCGCAATAACCCCTTCCTTCATGGTATCACTTAAAAGGGGCATACGTATCGCTTCAGCCATAATGTTTGTATTTTAGCGACAAAAGTACAGTTAATAGGGTAAAAGGCAAAGGAGCGCAATTAATATTCTATGCTCATGCCCAGCCCGTCTTTAAGCTTGCCGAGGGAAGGGTTTTTTTGTACCATTACATCAAACATTTCACTTCGGCTTAATATTACATTTTTGGCGGCATTCCTGGTGGCTTCGTCTTCCTGGATGTCGGTGGTAATACGGACATTAATTTTTGTCTCTGCTCGGTAGTAATCTATGAGGTGGGTTCTCTGTTCCCGTGCATAGGTATCTGTCAGCTCGGTTGGGGAGATGAGTTTTACCTCATCCGGTGGCAATACCTCGATACGCATCATGCAGAACTGGGCATATATCACGTTTTTTTCTGCTGTTTTTAGCTGTTGTTTGTACTGCTCAAAAAGCTGGTTGGCAAAGTCGACAGTCAGCTCTTTTTGCAGTGTTTCCTTGTCTGCTTCCCTGTTCACTTTATCATCTATGTCGGATAACAGGTCCTTGCTCAGGCGCCTGCCTTTTGGTTGGGTCGAGGGTGCAGCGGATGTAAGAGACGGCGCGGCAGCAATGGGTTCGGGTGCTATTGCAGGTGGTGTTATTGCTTGCTCAATGATTATTGTTGATTTTTTTTCAACTATTTGATTTTCAGTTACTTTATTTTCTTTAGTTGAAGTATTTTTTGGTTGAGCCGGTTGCGGCGGCGGGGTGCTTTCTACGCTAGTGGTGTTTTTTTTTACATCTTCGAAACCACCCTCATTGGCGGCAGATGGCTTGAGGCTTTGCAGCAAAAAACACAACCTTATCAGGCACATTTCCACGTGCAGGCGCTTGTTGGTTGCGGTCTTATAATTCAGCTCGCTGTCGTTAATGACGTTCAGGGCGGAGAGGATGAAAGAGGGTGGTGCCTGGTTGGCTTTCTCGTTATAAACCGGGCGGAAGTCGTTGGGTACATCCAGCAACTTTGCCATGCGGGCATCCTTACATAGCAGTAAATTCCTAAAGTGTTCGGCCAGACCGTTAATGATCACATCGCCTTCAAAACCTCTTTCCAATGCATTATCCAATTGCAACAAGGCGCCGGCAACATCCTGGGCCAGCATACCATCTGTAAGCTTGAAATAGAAATCGGCATCCAGCAGGTTCAGGTGCTCCATGGTGTTGGTATACGTGAGCATACCATTCGTGAAGCTGGCGATCCTGTCGAGCATGGAAAGCGCATCGCGCATACACCCCTCGCTTTTTTGCGATATGATGTGCAGTGCGGCCTCCTGTGCCACCATACTTTCTTTAGTGGCTATGCTTTGCAGGTGGGCAACAATATCGTGGGTGGTTATACGCTTGAAATCGAATATCTGGCAACGGCTGAGGATGGTTGGCAGTATCTTATGTTTCTCGGTAGTTGCGAGGATGAAGATGGCATAAGGTGGTGGCTCCTCTAATGTTTTGAGGAAGGCATTGAATGCCGCTGCACTAAGCATATGCACCTCATCTATGATATACACCTTGTATTTACCCTGCTGCGGCTGGAAGCGCACCTGGTTGGTGAGTTCACGTATGTCGTCAACAGAGTTGTTGCTGGCGGCATCAAGTTCAAAAACATTGAACGAGGTATTGTTCTTAAAGCTAACGCAGGTGTTGCAGGTACCGCAGGCTTCCACATCAGCCGTGGGCGATTCGCAATTAATAGTTTTGGCCAATATACGCGCGCAGGTGGTCTTACCCACACCCCTTGGCCCGCAGAACAGGTAGGCGTGCGCCAGGTGCTGGTTCTTTATGGCATTCTTAAGGGTAGTGGTAATATGCTCCTGCCCCACAACCGTATCAAACGTTTGTGGCCGGTATTTACGTGCTGAAACTATGTAATCGCTCATCTCTTACTCCTATTGCCAAAAATAACGAGTAAATGGGAGAGTGAGAAAAGAAGTTTTGAGAGTGTGGATAACTACTTTGACAATACATTCGCTAACTTTTCAAAAAAAGTAGTATTGGAGTACATTACTTTATCTAAAATATCACCGTGTTCAGTTCTTAGTTTTTCCTCACCTATTTGGTTTAAAAATGCTGCATGATAATATCCTCCTTCAAAACAAAAATCATAAGGGCGTAACTCTTTATTTTTAATATATCTGCTCAAATCGGAAACGATGTAGTAATCAATGGAGTTAATATACTTTAATTGTTCTTCTAGGCTCAATTCTTTTTTTGGAGTTCTTGGAATATATTTTGTATTGACCGTTTGAAAGTCAAAACCAACAGAGTCGTTCGCCCAATACCAAAATAATATTACACTTGCATTTCGTTGATAACTTTCTTGTTTTATAATAATTTCTTTATGCTTAATTAGATAAGCAAAGTAGTACGCTACTGTTAATGTTAACTTTAACTCTGTATTTTCATTGGTATCTTTCAATTTTGAAGGCTCATCTATATTTAATCCATTGTGCCCCTTTTGTATCAGTTGATAAAGTTCTAGTTCAAAATCATGTTTTATTGTTGCATAATAACGTTCAAAAGCATTCATATATTTTTCGCGAAACCTAAGGGTGTCATAAACGCTTTGCCCAACCAATATCTGTCCGCCATCTCCCTGACTCATAATTCGTTGGGCCATATTTATCCCAGCACCAGCAATGTTATCCGTTCCATTAATATCAGTTATTAGATTATCTACGTTTGAGTTAATTCCAATTCTTATTTCGAATTGGCGCATAATTTTCTCATTTATTTTAACGTCACCTTCCGGCATTTTTTTTATATCCTCCTGTAAAGTTGCATTGTGATTGCTGATTGATTGTAATATTTCCAATGCAAGAAGTATATGGCCATCGTATGGATCTTCGATGTTTAATAGCACAATATCCATTCCATCACCCGTAGGTAGAAAAATTACCCTTTCGTCATTGATATTTAATTTTTTGGTTGAATTGAGAACAATATCATTGAGAATATAAACAATTTCAGATTGAGCCTCAACACTTCTTTCTGAAGTAAACTCTACGACATCAATAAAAATATGTTTGGTTGGTATGGTTTTAACTTCTGGCATAAGATTACTTTGGTTCACAAATATACTAAATTTATAAAGAGATCATTTTTCCCAACCTTTTCTAATTTCAATCTGTCTTAGTCGTTGGCGGCGTGGCGTAATTGGCAGACGCGCTAGTTTACCAAACTAGTTTCCTAAAGGAAGTGCGGGTTCGATCCCCGCCGTTGAAAATTCATCCGTAAGGATTTCATATATTTTAAAAAGTTGCTTCTATGAAGCAACTTTTCTTTTTTCTAGTATTCTTATTTAAATACCGCCTAAATGGTATTGTTATCGTAATAATATCTCCGGAAATTGCATAAAAGTTACGCACTATGTTAGAGATACTTGTATTGCTTGCACTGGTAAGACCAATAGAGGCTATAGCAGTTAGAAAAGGGCTGAAGGCTTATAGGTGGAGATTGATAACCGTTGGGGCATGGTTCGGCTCTGAGTTTGCAGCGGCATTCCTGGCATACCTGGTAACGGGTGATTTTCTGATAGCCTATGCATCGGCTATTGTTTGCGCTGTAGCTTCTTACTTTGTTGTAAAATACAAACTGAACCCAAAGCCTGATATGGACCTGCTGGAGACAATAGGGCAGGAGGTGTAATAGGACTTGGAATTTGTTACTTACCTTTTTTCATAGCCTCTATCTCCTGTTCTTTTTTGCGTTTCTCGTCTTCGGCTTTTTGCATAGCGGCTTTTTCTTTTTCCAGCTTTTCGTTCATTTCCATTACTTCCTGCTCTTTGCGCTTTATCTCTTCGTTCAGCGCTGCCATGGCGTCTATCTGCCCCAGGAAGGTGTTGATATTGGCTGCAACGGCAGCATCGTTAGCAGAGGTGACATAATTGTTATAGCCTTTTGATACTACAAAGTATATTCTTGTCTTACGCTTTTTCTTTGCCACCTTGTAGTACACATCTATTTTGGTTTGGCTAATGGCCGGCCACTCCACTTCCTTATATGTGATGAATTTTTTCTTTTTACCGGGCTTTTTCAGACCTGCTTTGATGAATTCTGCTTCTATTGCATCCTTGATCTGGTCCTCGCTGTATTTACTTGTTGCCGTGAAACCGGAGGCTTCGGTTTTACCGATCTTAATTGTTCCTTCCTCTATTTTTTGCGCGAAGCCGGATAGCGGGCCAAAGAGCAAGATCACTGCAATGCAACGCATTATTTTTTGCATAAAACCTGAATTTTGTTGCAAAAATAGGCAATCGTCGTAATGCGTTACTTAATGTTTTTATGTTATTTTTGTCTACAGAAACTTACTATGAGGAGGATCATCGCCATTATCATCACTCTCTGCCTGCTTTTTGCCGGGGCACCACTGGAATCGGCAGCTAAGGAGAAGAAGAAAAAAAAGCACAAAAAAAGCTGGATATACAGGTTCCTGCACAAAAAGCATGACCGCCTTCAAAAATACAATACCGGGCATACCGAATTCAAGAACAGGCCCAAGAGGGAGCAAAAAAGAATCAGCAAGCATCACCTTGATCCGAATAAGCCGATAAAACAAAGCAAAAAGGACAAGCAAAAAATGCAGCAAAGCAAGCAGAAAGATGCCCAGGGTGGGGGTGAAGAAGGGCAGAAAGCTGAAGAAGCACCCAAGGAGGAACCCAAGCCTGCAGAAGAACCAAAATAGATGATAACTGCGCCGGGTATATACAACATTACATTTATTTTATTTACTTTGCTGAAAGAATACACATGAACACCCTCGTAAAAGTATTACTGCTTGTATTTGTAGCTGCATTGTTCTCTTCATGCTTGTGGCGCAGGCCGTTACATAAAAACTGGGACTCGGACTATCATCCGAAGAAGCACTACAAGAAAGGTAATAATTATGGAGGCCGCCGCCTGTGGGTGAGGTATTTTTAAGCGGTGGGCAAATAATCACCGGCAAGGAAGTTCCCTTTGATCGATAACCCTGTTATTTCTTTAAGGCGGGCGCAAAGCATTTGAATCTTTACTTTTTTCATGTTCAGGTAAGGGATGACCACAAATTCGTGTTCTTTTCCGTCATTCATGCATAGTTTAAAAAGTGCGCCTCCACCCTTGCCATACACCACCTGCAGGTAAATGTGGCTTACATCTTGCAGTAATATCTGTTGTGTACCTTTTTTAAAACCTTTTACAGAAATGGTCTCTACAAACTTATCCGTTATCATTACCTGGTGAATGACCCGCTTAAAGAAAAGCAGTAATGCGGTTATCAATGCACATACTGCCATCAGCACAATAAATTCTACCGGTGTGCCATTGCTACTTGTGAGGAAGAGTACAGGTATCATGCACACAATGAAAGCAGGGAGAAGTTTGAAAGCGAAAAGAAATAAGAACTTTCTTGCCGGGGAAACTATGAGCAGGACCCGATCGTTACTTTCCTCAACAATTACGTATGGTGTGTAGATGTTTACGCCGCTCCTTAATTCCCGCTCGTATGTGGATTCGAATGTTCGCACAAGTTTTTCTGTGATAAATACAGGAATAAAAGTAGCTAATAAATATTGTATATAGTTAGGGATATACTACTATACGAAAACGTGCTTATAGCGCGTCTATCTGCGCTTTAAAAGCTAAAGGTGTTGTTTGGGTAAGGTTGATATTATAGCTGCCGCCTTTTACAGGGGTAACACCACGTATACCTGTGTAGAGGTTACGATCAATAATTGCAACTGCAATAAAATGCAAAGGCATGGTTTGGATGAGATTAACGTCCATTTCACTATTGAAGAATCTGCCGTTGACAATGAATGCGCTTAATTTACCATCTATTGCTCCAAAAACATTAAGGGAGCTATCGCCAAGCGGCTTATTGTTGGCTGTTAAATGGAGGGTGATAGGTATCAAATTGGGTGGTATCGGTTGATCGGCATTAGTAAACCCTGCGGTATTAGTGATGACGGAAGTGGTATCGCCATTGTAAATTATTTTTTTTCCTGATGAATCCCAAAGCAGGTTCCATGATACAAAACCGGATAAAGGGTCTTTTGTCCCTGTATATAACGACATTCCAGGTGAGGCATTCTTTACGGGCATATTTACCTTGTAAGTTGTAGCCGGATCGATGCTTAATGTTTCGCTGCCCTGTGTTGCATTCATATAAAATTCACCTGCCGATTCAAGCGGTGCTCCTGTTGCGGTTATGGGCAAAACACGGGAAAAGATCATGTCTGATCTCTTCAGGTACTCGGCTACAGTAATAGTAACGTCGCCGGTTGCAAGAGAGCCGTCGCTTTTCTTAAAGGCATTGGCAGGAAACACATAGCGCGACCCGCTTGTGCCATTAAATGTGCCGCCCGTAGAGGCATTAATGGTCACTGTTTTAGGGGTCACGGCGAGGTCAGTAAAAACACTTTCCAGTGTGTACGTACCAGTTGGGGATGGGGTTACACCTCCGTTATTATAATTTTTCCCACATGAGCACATGCATAGGATGCCCATAAAGAGCGGGATGAAACGATGTTTCATAAAGTTTTAGTTTTTGGTTAAAAAAGGGACAATTGTTTAGATGCAAATCGCGTGCCAAATACTTGTTAAGATCAGGCCCGTTGATACAGTAGAGTTGTTTGATATGCGTCATTGTGAAGCCTGATGATGGTCATAAGCTGTATTTTCTGACGGTATTATTTTTGTACAAGTACTTTATAAACAATCTTTTTATGACCGGTTTATCAAAAGTGTTGATAGCAATAGGCGCAGGTTTAGCTGTAGGCGCTACGTTGGGAGTTCTTTTTGCTCCCGATGAGGGGGTGGAAACCAGGAAGCGCGTAATGAAAAAAGGCAAAAAGCTTGTTGGACTTGTAAACGATAGCATTGACGATGGCAGGGAGTCTGCACAAGAGATCAAAGAGGTGTTGCAGCAACAACTGGCCAAAGTGAACAGGCGGCTCAATGACATAGGTATTTAAAGAATCTTAAACACACTCATCTAGGAACAAAGCGAGAAAAATTTTATATACGTTAGGGGCCGGTTTTCTGCTTGGGGCTGTGGCCGGTATATTATATGCACCTACAGAAGGGGTGGAAACGCGAAGGAAGCTCAATAAGCTAAAAGGCAAGCTTGGGCTTGGAGATGTCGACCACGAGAACATGGACCGCGAAACATTACACGAGCTAAAGGGGACTTTGCAAAAGCAGTTGAGGAAGATCGAGGCTGCACTAGAGGAGAAGGCGTAAGGTCTAAATCATTCTGGCAAAACATGTTCCAGTTGTCGTATCCATTTCCGAACAAGCATCAACGGAAAGATGCCGATCACGCCAAAGCTGCAATCTATCAGTATGTGAAACCATGGGATACTGCGGATACTGCCCGCGATAAATGCTAACGGTAGTACTGCAATGCAGGAGAGTATGCCCCAGTCAATTATCCATTTGTTGCGTATAGGGTCTTTTAACGGGCCGACGAACGCCATGCCGATAATGATATGCGCAAAGGCCAGCCAGTCGTAACCATAAAAGAGGAAGTGATGTTTGTCGTTCATATCTGCCACCGCTAGCCAGACTTTGTATAACCATGCGCCAACCAGCGAATCGCGACTAAAAAAATGCTGATCCATAAGCCATTTCATTTCCGTATAGACGGGAAATGCGGTAATGCCGCTTAATATCAGCATTATAACAAACACCAAGATCATTGCCCTGATACGAAAGAGTAGTTTTGACCTTTTCACCAACAGGTGAAAGTAGTTAATTTTCAATAAGTATGAATTGAAAGGCGGTTGTTATCTTTGCGGTATGGATCTTAATGCTTTAACTGCTATTAGCCCAATTGACGGGCGCTACCGTTCGCAACTTGCCGCGCTTGCCCCTTATTTCTCAGAATACGGATTGATAAAATACCGGGTTAGGGTAGAGGTGGAATATTTCCTGTTCCTGGCAGAGAAAAAAGTGATAAAGCTACCTGCAAAGCTTAAGCCTGCCAAACTCAGGGCTATTTATGAGCAATTCACTGAGGATGATGCAGTAAAGATCAAGAGCATTGAGAAAACGACCAATCATGATGTAAAAGCTGTTGAATATTTTCTTAAAGAAAAACTACAGGTGCTTGGCGCCGGGGACAGCGTGGAGTGGATACATTTCGGACTTACTTCGCAGGATATCAACAATACGGCCGTGCCGCTTTTATGGAAAGAAGCATTGGAGGAACAATACCTTCCATTATTGCTTAACACACATTTAGCGTTATACCACCTTGCAATAGAGTGGAAAAGCATGCCTATGCTGGCACGCACACACGGGCAGCCGGCATCGCCAACTACGCTAGGTAAAGAGTTTATGGTGTTTGTGGAGAGAATTGAAGGGCAGATAGACCAATTGCTTAATATCCCTTTCGCTGCCAAGTTTGGCGGAGCGACAGGTAACTTTAACGCGCATAATGTTGCTTTTAAACATATAGATTGGGAAAAGTTCGGGAACGACTTTGTGAATAAGAAGCTGGGATTGGAGCGTATGCAGTATACCACCCAGATAGAACATTATGATAATCTTGCTGCGCAATTCGATTCACTGAAAAGGATCAATACCATACTCATTGACCTGTGCAGGGATGTGTGGCAGTATATATCCATGGAGTACTTCAGGCAAAAAGTGAAGGCCGGAGAAGTGGGTAGCAGCGCTATGCCGCATAAGGTGAACCCGATAGATTTTGAAAATGCAGAGGGCAACCTGGGCATTGCCAATGCATTATATGAACACCTGAGTGCAAAGCTGCCAATAAGCCGCCTGCAGCGCGACCTTACGGATAGCACTGTATTAAGGAATATAGGGGTTCCGTTGAGCCATAGTTACCTGGCATTACGTTCTATCGAAAAAGGGATGGGTAAGTTGCTGCTCAATAAGCAAAAAATGGATGATGACCTGGATCGCAATTGGGCTGTTGTTGCAGAGGCTATACAAACGGTGCTGAGGAGAGAGAACTACCCTCAGCCGTACGAGGCATTAAAAGCACTTACGCGTGGCAAGGCCAGTATTACCAAGCAGGATATTCATGAGTTTATAGATACGCTAAAGGTGAATGGTAAGGTGAAAAAGGAGTTGAAAGCCATTACGCCGCACAATTATACAGGTGTCGAGTTCCAGATTTAATGTTAGTTAATGCTAAGGGCATTGCCGATGGCTTGCCAGTAGTCTCTTATTGGGTATACTTCCATAAAGTGGTTAGCACTTTTCTGGTGATATAGCAATACTGTTAGTATACTGCAGAGAAAGTACACAGGGAGTATATAGTAATATCGCTTTTTGTTCTCTTGTTTCAGTGACAGACCGATAAGTACGCCAAATACCGACGCAAAGTCGAGCATTGTGCGAGGTCCGAATGAAAAACTGTAATTCCAGCACCACCACGAGCTGTGTATGTAGATGGTGAGTAAAATAGTTATGATTATACCCCATAAAATGTTTTTGTGCTCTTTTTTATACCATGCAAAAAGCAGAAGGAATGGTATTAAGAGTATTGGTGTGTATGGCAGAATGCCATTGTCGTAGTGGAATATAAAGTCGAAAAAATGCGGATGCAGGAAGTCAAAGCCTTCTTTGTTATAGGAGAATAGGAAGAACTGCCCTGTTGCTATTTTGTATAGTGTAAGCAATATAGCAGGCATTATCAGGCATGGAAGCAGGTATAATAGCATTGATGGTTTTGCGTCTATCTCTTTTTTCAACAATTGAAATTTTCCATGAAAAATGAACGGTAAGAGTAACATTACAGATACATTCACCGGCCGGGTGATGAAAATAAATCCGAGGAGGAAGGAGGTAATAGCCAGGTTTACAGCAGAAAAGTCTTTGCTAAGCCGCAGGGTATAGTAAAGAAAAGCAGTAATAAGGCAGAAGGAATATACATGAGAATATAGAGGAGCATCTATTACATAATAGATCATGTTGGAACCAAATGTGACAAATAGTAAGGTGAGCGACTTCTGTAAATTATTCAACCTGAAAAGGCCAAGTATCTTCAGGAAGAAAAGCATGCCGATGAGGTAGTAAAATACCGCCGCAACAGCCATGATGCTGAAATAAGGAATTGAGTAGCCATTAGGGGGATATGATGTGAAATGATCGACATAGAAATGAGCTACGGCAAAGAAGGGCAACATCATAAATGCAGAACCAGGATAGTATTTGTTACAGGCTTTGCCGTTAAAGGTATACCGGTAGTCTTGTATGGGGGCTTCTTTTATGCTGCTGCATAGGGAGTCTTTCAGTTCCACTTCATTGTAAAAATGAAAATTGAGGTCGTGGTAAATAAATATTGCTGGTAACCATGCGTAATAGCCACGTGCATCACTGCATATGGTAAAACATTCATCTGCGCTGCCAGAACGCTTATTGGCATGCAATTTTGCGAAAGCAAGGCCTATGAATAATATTAATGCTAAGGGTATTGAGCGCGTGAGCTTTTCTTTCATTTAATATTTATCACAGGTAAATATACTGATAAGAGTTTGCTTAAAGTTATTAGTTAATTTTATCCTCTACTATGGATATACCGGTCCCGTTATTACAGGAACTACGAAAGGTAAAAGGGTTTGATGAAAGTGCTTTTATAGCGGCGCATCAACTGGCATCATTTACTTCTGTGCGTAAAAACCCTGCAAAAGATATTGGCCTGTTTGAATCAAATGAACGGGTGCCGTGGTGCACTAATGGGGTTTATTTGCCGGAACGCCCTGTATTTACCCTTGACCCTGCGTTTCACGCCGGAGCGTATTATGTGCAGGAGGCATCGTCTATGTTCCTTCATCATCTATTCAAAGTTGTTATTGGCGATAAGAAAGATTTGCGTGTGCTTGACCTTTGTGCGGCTCCGGGTGGTAAGAGTACACTTATTGCTTCATTACTGGATCAGGAGAGTTTACTTATATCGAACGATGTGATACGGTCGCGTGCCACTATTTTAGAGGAGAATATGACCCGTTGGGGGCACATGAATACATGGGTGACCAGCAACGACCCCAGGGACTTTGGCAAACTGAACGGGTATTTTGATGTTATTGTTGCAGATGCACCCTGTAGCGGATCGGGTTTGTGGCGCAAGGATGCCAAAGCCCTGGATGAATGGAGTGAGGCCAATGTACAGCTATGCAGTGAACGACAGCAACGCATATTGGCAGACGTGTGGCCCGCATTGAAGCAGGACGGTGTGCTTATTTATGCAACCTGTTCTTATTCGCCGGAGGAGGATGAGCAAATATTAGACTGGCTGGCAGATAATTATGATGTCGCTGCTGTCAATGCTGATATCAGTAAGGGTTGGGGGGTGACCACTGTGTCTTCTGCACATGGGTTGGCCGGCTACCGGTTCTTTCCGGATAAAGTGAAAGGTGAGGGTTTTTTTATTGCTGCGGTTCAAAAAAAGGAAGAAGAAAGAGCATTGCAGTACCCGCGGTTCAAGACCACACATGATAAAAAAATACAGCAGCAGGCGGGTTATCTTTTGAGAGAAGGGGCCTTTACGTTTGCGCAGATCAATAAAGAAAGTTGCAGCGCCATATTGCCAGGCCATGAACAGGATTGGCATTTGCTGAAACAGGTCGTTTATTTAAGAAACATTGGGTTGAACATTGGCAGCCCCGCTGGTAAGGACTGGATCCCTGCGCACGAGGTTGCATTATCTATCGATGCATCAAAAGATGTTCCTGCTATTGACGTAACAAAAGAACAGGCGTTACATTTTCTTAAACGGGAAGATATGGGGATCGCTGAATTGCCCAAGGGGTGGCTAATGGTAAAGCATAGCGGATTAGGTCTGGGTTGGATAAAATCGTTGGGCAACCGGGTCAATAATTATTTACCCAAGCATTGGCGGATAAGAATGGATATTACAGAGTAACAGAATAAAATATCTTCTATTTTGTTAATTAAGCCCACAGAGAGCAAGTGATATTATGGTAATGACAAATATAATTGCTTCCGTTGGCTATAATTGTTGTACTTTTCCGGACTAATCCACATTTTATGTCAAAATATTTTTTAATATTATTGATGTTACTGCTTGGCACCGGTGCCAAGGCACAAACTGATGACAGCATTTTTGTTGTGCACAAAAACAGCCAGCTTTTCGTAAAGTACAAGATCAAGTTTGCGGAAACATTGCATATGCTCTCTGTGCGGTTCTATACCTCTGACGGTGCAATAGAAAACGCGAACGACGCGGATATACTTAAGAAATTTACACCCGGTGCGTACGTTTACATACCTGTAACAAGGGAAAACTTTTACATCAACAAGCAAACCTTCCAGGATCTGCATGAACTTTATTATCGTGTGGTGCCTAAGGATGACATAGGCGTATTAGCTACATATGTGGGCATTACAAAATCGCAGATGAGGACCTGGAATAGCTTGAAAGGGAACACATTGAAAGAAGATGACATTTTATTCTTTGGCTGGATCAAAATGATGGGGTACGATACAGCGAACCCGGCTACTTTCAGTGCTTACCCAATGTATAAGAAGAAGCCGATAGCTGACTCTGGTAAAGTAGCTAAGGTGCCTGGTAACCTTGATTCTGTGTATAATGTTCAAACCAATAGCGGAACCAATATCCTTACAGAAAGAGGCACAGCGGTTTTCTTTGAGAAGGCAGGGAAGAATAACGTTTATTATGCATTTCATAATGCATCGCAGCGCGGCGCAGTAATAAAAGTGTTTAACCCCAGCAATGGAAAAACCATATATGTAAAAGTACTGGGGCCAATACCCGACACGAAGTTGTATGCCAATAGCATAATAGGGATATGCAGCGCAGCTAAAGAAGACCTTGGGGTAACCGATGCAAAAGCATGGTGCGAACTTTCTTATTCACCCAATTAACCAGATTTTTTAAGACAATTTTCTTTTTGCCTGTTCTATGAAGGTGTTGGTGATACGTTTTTCCTCTATTGGCGATATTGTGCTCACCACTCCCGTTGTACGTTGCCTTAAGCAGAAACATCCTCATGCTGAGGTGCATTATGTTACCAAAACGGGATTCGGACCAATACTCGTCAATAATCCATACATAGATAAGCTATTCCTGCTGAAGGATGAGCTGCAGGAGATAATTGAGTTGCTGAAAAAAGAAAAGTACACCCATGTAGTTGACCTTCATAATAACGTGCGGACATTGCGTGTGAAAAGAGCTCTAAAGGTGAAAGATACTTATGCGTTCCCAAAGCTGAATTTTAAAAAGTGGGTGTTGGTGAACATGAAGATGAACCTGATGCCCGATAAGAGCATTGTGGAAAGATATTTTGAGGCAGTGCGGCCATTGGGGGTGCATAACGACGGCAAAGGACTGGATTATTTTCTGCCAACCGATAAAAAGCTTACCAGTAAAGATATCCCGATGAGTCATTGGGGCGGCTTCGTGGGATGTGTGATAGGGGGGTCCTATAATACCAAGAAGTTACCTGTTGAGCAATGGAAGAAATTCTGCGAGCTGGTGCCTTATCCTGTGATGCTATTAGGTGGACCTGATGATATGCATGACGGCAGCCTGATAGCGGAAATGGACCGCATTAAGATTTACAATTCGTGTGGCAAATTCAGCCTGAATGAGTCGGCAGAGTTGGTGAAATACGCTAAGGTGATCGTGAGCAATGATACCGGCCTGATGCATGTGGCAGCGGCTTTTCAGAAGCCCGTTGTTTCTTTGTGGGGCAATACATCCCCCGAAATGGGTATGTTCCCATACTATGGATTCAATAACCTGAAAGACAGGGTAGCTGCGCAATTGGTCATCATGGAGAATAAAGGGTTAAGCTGTCATCCGTGCAGCAAATTGGGTTATAACCGCTGCCCAAAGGGACATTTTAAATGCATGAATGAGTTGGATATGCAGGTTGCAGTGGAACAGGTGAAGCGACTCTGGCCCATTGGTAAGGAAAAGCCGGTTAACTGATGTCTGTCACCGGTGCGCCGATCTTTTTCTCCAGGTATTTAGCTCCTTTTTTCATTACCAGCCTGTGGTTGTATTGGAAAGCAGGCCTCAAAATAAATGCCAGGGCATTCATCCATGCTTTAGTCGTTCTTACATTCCAATGGCATTCTATATAGGTAATGCCATCAAGCACCTGGAAATGCCATATGCCTTCGCCTGCAAGTTCGCCTGATGCCACACCTTTCAATAATTTATTTTCTACCCGGTCTGTCAGTAAGAGGTCGAAAGTGAGCTTGTATTGTGTCGGGCTTTTTAGGGTATAGCGGCGTATACTACCAATGCCCATTTCATCGCCGGGTTCTAATTCTATAACTGAGATGAAACTTTTCCACCATTGTGGCCATTCGAGCGAAAGGCGTATGGTTTCCCATACTTCGTGAACCGGGGCTGAGGTTTTCCATTTAGTGACGAAAGAATATTCTATTGCCATAACAAAATATACGAAGGAAAGTGAAATATGGTTCACGATAAGTACTTTCCCACAATAGGTACTCGTCTGCCAATGCCAAACGCCTTTGGAGAGACCCGAATGATAGGGCAGAACTGGTTACGCTTGTATTCGTTGGTGTTTACCAGTTTTAGTATCCTGGCGACCAATACAGGGTCGTAACCTAATGCTATTATCTCTTTCGGGCCCTGGCGGCGTTCTATATATTGATACAATATCGGATCAAGAATGTCGTATTCCGGCAGGCTATCGCTGTCCTTCTGATCGTGCCTTAACTCTGCGCTTGGGGCTTTATTGATTATGTTGTCAGGGATAATTTCGCCGTCCCTGTTGATATAACGGGCAAGCGCATATACCTGCTGTTTATACAGGTCGCCCAATACGCCCAGTCCACCGGCCATATCGCCGTATAGTGTACCATAACCTGTTGCTAATTCGCTCTTGTTGGATGTGTTGAGCAAGATGTAACCAAATTTATTGGAGAGTGCCATTACCATTGCGCCTCGTATACGTGATTGAAGGTTCTCTTCAGCAATATTGAACGGCAGGTCGTTGAAAACGGGTTTAAGAGCGGCTTCAAATGAGCCAAAAACATCTTTTATTGGTATTATATCGAAATGGTTGTTGAGGTTTTTCGAGAGTTGTTCGGCGTCACTTACGGAATGCCCGGTAGAGAACTGAGAGGGTAGGAGCAGAGCGCTTACGTTCTCTGAACCGAGAGCATGGCATGCTACTGTCAGCACTACTGCGCTATCTATACCGCCGGAGGATGCAACGATGGCTTTCTTAAAGCCCATCTTCCTGAAATAATCGCGAATGCCCAATAATAAAGCCTCGTATATATTTTCGATACTTTTCCCGGGGTCAAACTGATCGGGGATCAGTTCATCTAACAAGGGTACTTTGCCGGCAGGCCGAACAACCTTTTCCGAGAATGTACCGTCTTCATTCCATGTAACAGATGCCAGGGATTCTGTGAAGTAAGGCATTTCTGCTACCAGGTCGCCCACGGCATTCATGACCAGTGAGCCGCCATCAAACACGATTTCGGTTTGCGACCCAACGGCATTACAATAGACCATGGGCAGTTTGTATTTCAGCACATTTTGTTTCACGATACCCTTACGGCCTTCAGCATGCACATAGTCGAAAGGTGACGCGCTGAGGTTGATCATAATGTCCGGCTGCTGCTTTATCAGCTCATCCATAGGGCATATCCTGTATAGCGGGTCGTCGCCAAGGTTCCAGATATCCTCACATATGGTCACAGCCAGTTTTTTACCTTTAAACTCCAATACATTCCATTCGTATGCCGGTTCAAAGTATCGGTACTCATCAAAAATATCGTAGTTGGGCAGAAGCGATTTATGTACTATGCCTTTTATCTTTTGCTCATGAAGTAAAAATGCGCTGTTGAATAAGTTTTTACCCTCAGCTTTAGGGTTTCGGGAGGGACAACCAACCAGCACGCCAATATTATCAGCAGCTTCTCTTACTTTATTTAGTGAGATGAGGCACTGCTCAATAAAGTTGTTGAATTCAAGGAAATCTCGTGGCGGGTAGCCGCAAATGGCCAATTCAGAAAAGACTATGAGGTCACCCATTTGGCGCTTCGCATCCTCAATGGCAGCCAATATTTTAGCTGTATTAGCCTCGAAGTTGCCTATATGGTAGTTTTGCTGTGCGAGGAGTATCTTCATTGCAAGGATAAAGTTATCGTTTTATCTGTGTTACAATCCACACAAAAACGCCATTGTGTCTACGCCATCGGCGTACTCGCTCAATGCCGGCTTCTGCGAATCCCCAAAAGGTATAAAGCCTTTGCCAATAATTGCCTGTATATCTTCGCTGGCTTTTAATTGATTGATCAGTTCTTCCTTATTATCATAATACCTGTAATGACACACACTCACTGCTGAGAAAGGTAGCTCATTTTCCACCATCAGGATTGATTCATTGCTCATGTAGGGAACCCTGTTCAGCAGGTAAATAGCAAGGTGGTAATCGTAGTTATTCTTGTACTTATTGAGGTCTGCATAGGAATTGTACTTTGTGAAAGCGCGTAACAATTGCTCGAAATTGTAGTCACGGGGCACACACACCTGGGTAACATTACGGCAGCCCAGGCCATAGTAAAGGTAAACGTCATCAGCGAGCAGAGATAAGTCTTCGTCTGTTTCGGTGCCATCCAGAACTGCAACAGAGGTCCGGTTCTTACGGATGATATGCGGGTATTTTCCAAAGTATTGTTCAAAGTAGCGGGCGGTGTTGTTGCTGCCCGTGGCTATATAGGCATCGCAATTATTGAGTCGCTCTGCTATTTTTACTTGTTGCGATAACGCCGGTTCCCATTCGAAAAGCTTTGACAGGAGGTGAGTTATCAATACTTCATCTTTTGAGGATAGTTTTAACCGGAGATGGTGCCCGCTTAAGAAACCACAAAGGAAGTCATGGAATCCTACCAATGGTATATTGCCTGCCATAACTATACCCACTATTTTTTGTGCAGCGGGCAATTTATATGTAGCTACCCACTGTAGCATTTTCTCTCTTGGGAGGAACTGTTCGGCTATATTTTTTGCTGCCAGGTCGATATGTTCGGATGTGAACCATGCATTGGCCCTTATTGCCCGCTCCTTAGCACTTTGCCATGCAGCCTCGTTCATAATGATATACCCCCCGAGGTTGCTGAGCAGGTCTATTCTGCGCTCTATTGTTATTTCATTTGCCATTAATCTTAAAAATAAACTATACTACGGATTTTGAATCCTTACGGTTGCTAAATTTGGTGCGAAATTGTAACTTTGTGGGCATATAAACTAAAAAATCTATGGCTATTAAGATAACAGATGAATGTATCAATTGCGGTGCTTGTGAACCGGAATGTCCTAATAATGCGATATATGAGGGTGGCGTTGAGTGGTCGATGGCAGACGGTACTGCAGTAAAAGGGGCTTTTACCCTTATGGACGGGTCTGTAACTGATGCTAATGATCCACATACTCCTGTGGCAGTAGATGTTTATTACATTACTCCTGAAAAATGTACTGAGTGCCAGGGTTTTCACGATGAGCCGCAATGTGCAGCGGTTTGCCCGGTAGATTGCTGTGTACCAGACGAAATGTACAGGGAAACAGTTGAACAACTGTTGGCGAAAAAGGACAAAATGCACCTGTAATTATTCGGTTACTCGTATTTATAGTTTCCTATTTTACGCCAGGTCTTATCTATTGGCTGAATACCGCCTGAGCCGTCGAGATTGCGTTCTATAACGTGATCGAGCTTTCTGGTAAGTGCGCGAAGTGTTCTGGGGCCGAAGTGTGCATTCTGGATACTTTTGGTCTTTTTACCATATTTCACATCCATTATGAGGCCCGGCAGATCCTGTACCATACTTTCATACCTATCAGGAAAAGTATCCCAATTGTATCTTGAGAATGAGGCGAGAATTTCCTGTGCTGCTTTTTTGCCTATGTTTTTTGTATAAATACCTGAATCCGGTACAAACCTTATGCCCGTATATGTAGCTGTACCGTCTTTATTTACTTCCACTTTGTATTCAGCACAGCGGCCGAAACATGCAGTATGGTATATAGACACAGAATTAATATTGCCTGTGCCTGAAATTGTTTTCTTCGTTTGGCCAAAACTTACATTACTTATCAACAATATTGAAATGACAAATGCCAGTGTCTTCATTTTTTATATTTTACATGTCAAAGATAGGTTGAATGGCCGATTAGTTAATTATTTTGAATGTGAAGGATAGCATAAATTATGATATGGATATAGCTGACCATGAGGAATTGTTTTACCAGATAGCTCTGTCTTATGTGCCGTATATAGGCACAAAAACAGGAAGGCTCTTGTTTGAGCGATATGAGAACGCCACAACTATCTTTAAAACCCCTTTAAAGGAACTGAAAAAAACAGATGGCATAACTGAAGTAAGAGCAAAGGGATTCAAAGATGAGGAAGTGCTGAAAAAGGCAGAGCATGAACTGAATTTTGTATTGAAAAAAAATATTCAACTCATTTATCCCGGCAATAATTACCCTAAAAGGTTGGCTAACTGTGCAGATGCACCGTTGCTACTTTACTACAAGGGCAACGCCGATCTTGATGCGGCTAAAATAGTTGCCATAGTAGGTACGCGTAAGAATACAGACTATGGGCATCAGCTTTGTGAGGAGTTGGTAGAGGGACTGCAACATTTGGAGAATATACTTATCGTCAGCGGCATGGCGTTGGGCATTGATGGTATTGCGCATAAAAAATGTGTTCAGCTGGGGATACCCACTGTGGGGGCATTAGGTCACGGGCTTGACAGAATTTATCCTCACTCGCATAAAGAGCTAGGTAACGAAATGGTCGACAATGGTGGCCTGCTTACCGAGTTTCCTTCCGGCACGATACCCGACCGTACTAATTTCCCGATGCGGAACAGGGTAGTAGCGGGGATGAGTGATGTAACCGTAGTTGTGGAAAGTTCTATATCAGGCGGGGCATTGATTACCGCGCATATGGCGAGCGGGTATAACCGAGAAGTGGCGGCATATCCGGGCAGGATAAATGACAGCAGAAGTGCAGGTTGCAATGAACTGATAAGGACAAATATTGCCGCTCTGATAGTAAAGCCCCAGGACCTTATTGAAATGATGAACTGGGACAACGAGCGTAAGCCTAAGGCTGTGCAAAAACAACTATTCATTAATTTTTCGCCCGAGGAACAGAAAGTGGTCGACCTGCTTCAAGGCAGGGATAGCGTTCATGCTGACGAATTGTTCCATCATACCGGTTTGGGAAGTTCTATTTTGGCTGCAACCTTATTGCAGTTAGAAATGCAAAATATCATTAAGGCACTACCGGGAAAGTATTACAGGATGTGTTAAAAGACAGGGGGATCAGGAGTATACCCGATACCCTTACGACATTTCATTTTAAAATTTATGCATGGCCCATGTCCGTATGGCCGTTTGAGATTGTCGGTTATGAGCCTTGTTTTTGCCACGATAAGCAGGGCTAAATGCCTTTACAGTGCCCGGCATCTTTTCTGCTTTACTTTTAGCCCGCTTTATTATATACTGGTATAGTTTGAGAGCGGAGTAATAAAGCGCCGCTGCAGAAGCTGTTGCTATGCCTATTGCTATCCAGTTCGTTTTCATAGTTCCTGTTTTTTTATTCATCATAAAATAAAAAAAAATCAAGCCAATAAATGTGTAAATGACAAAATATGCTGAATTTCTGCCTAATACGATTATTTTTGAGAACAATACGTATGGCGAGAACCAGAGCCGATTTTATATTCTATTGGGATGCCCTCATATTGTTGCTGATTACTTATGCGGCAATAGAGGTGCCGTTGCATATTTTACCGCTATATAAACCTTCCGGAGTGCTTTACATTTTGGCGGAAGGCGCATTGAGCCTGTGCTTTATTGCTGATATATATATACGCTACCATGACCCCAAAATCAGTCGTAAAAAATATTTAACTACGTGGTTCATTATCGACTTGTTGCCCGCATTTCCGTTCGAGTTACTATTACTGTTTGGCGGCAGCGGTTTCGAGATTCCGATTTTCCTTCGTGCCTTCAGGGTTGTGAAAATATTCAGAGTTGCGAGCTTCAAGCCGTTGTGGGAGTACAGTGTAGATCTTAATCCGGGAGTAGTTCGTCTGGGCTTTTTCTTTTACTATTTACTACTAGGTATGCACTGGATATCGTGTGGGTGGATAGAGATGCGGGCTCCTCTTGGTACCGATTTTACGAATGAATACCTGAATGCCTTCTACTGGTGTACTACTACTATTACCACAATTGGTTACGGTGATGTTACACCTGACCATTCAAAAAATATTGAGCTGTTATATACAATGGGGGTGCAGTTCCTTGGCGCGGGTGCATATGGATACACCATAGGTAACATAGCTACTTTGCTAACCAATATCGATGTGGCGAAAACGCGACATCGAGAGCGGGTGGACAGGGTGGCCAACTTCATGAAGTCAAAAAAAATGCCCAAAAAACTACAGGAGCGTGTTCACCATTATTATAACTACTTATGGGAGTCACGGCAGGGATATGATGATGCTACGATATTGGCTGAATTACCCGATTCTTTCAAATATGAGTTTGCGTCGTTGCTCAACCGGGAGATACTGCGAAAGGTGCCTATGTTCAAAGGTGCTGACCCCAATATGATACGTGAAATAGCAGTTTGTCTTAAACCTTGTATTTACACTCCGGGAGATGCCATTTGTAGTTTTGGTGAAATAGGCGACAAGATGTATTTTATCAATAAAGGCACAGTTGAGGTAATGTCGCAAGACGGCCGGGATGTATATGCAACCCTTAGAGATGGCGACTTTTTTGGCGAGCTTGCACTTTTACTAAAGCAACCCAGGAACGCAACTATAAGAGCTGTGGGATATTGCGACCTTTATTCGCTGAGTAAAGAATCTTTCGATCTTGTAATCTCCAACTACCCGGATTTCGAACAAAATATCCAGAAAATGGCTGGCGAGCGTATGAATAACAAGAACTAGCGTATAATTGGCATTGGTTGGTGACCAAATCCAATTTTAAACTGTCCGGTTTTTAGGAGTACTTACAGTTCAATTGTAATAATCCCCACCAGTATTGAACTACTAGCTATTAGGGTAATGAACAAGTGAAGAATAAATGAGTATATAGCCGTTGGAGTACATGCCATATCAGAATAAACAATAGCTTTGCCCTGAAAATCTTTCCCTTGGCAAACATTCTGATAGTTGATGATGAGGAAAAACTCAGGCAATTGCTTAAGCGTATTGTTTCGTTGGAGGGTTATAAAGTGACTGACGTGCCCACAATAAATGCTGCCAGGCAGGCGCTTGCCGCTCAGAATATTAATATAGTATTATGCGACGTAAAGCTGCCTGACGGCAATGGCGTTGATTTTACGAAGGAGGTAAAGGACAAATATCCCCATATAGAAGTAATATTACTCACGGCCTATGGCAATATCCCCGATGGGGTGCAGGCAATAAAAAACGGGGCTTTCGACTACATTGTAAAAGGCAATGATAACGACAAGGTGATCCCCCTGCTTTCCAGGGCAGCGGAAAAAGTGGCTTTGCTGCAAAAAGTGTCCCGCCTTGAAAAGCAGTTAGGTAACCTGTTCAGCTTTGAGCAAATTATTGGCGACAGCCCGGCAATAAAAAATGCCATTCAGCTGGCACAAAAAGTAGCGCCGAACGATACCGCCGTGCTGCTGACCGGGGAAACCGGCACAGGCAAGGAAGTGTTTGCGCAGGCAATTCATTATAGCAGCACCCGTTCCGGTAACGCTTTTATGGCGCTTAACTGCAGCGGCTTTAGCAAAGACCTGCTGGAAAGCGAAATATTCGGGCACAAGGCAGGGGCATTTACAGGTGCAACTAAGGATAAAAAAGGGCTGGTGGAAGAGGCGAAAGGCGGAACCCTGTTTCTTGATGAGATCGGCGAAATGTCCATCGACCTGCAGCCTAAACTATTGCGGTTATTGGAAAACGGCACTTACATACGGGTAGGGGATACCAAAGAACAGAAAGCCAATGTTCGGGTGATAGCCGCCACGAACCGCAGCCTGCAACAGGAAATAGCAGCCGGCCATTTCCGCAGCGACCTCTATTACAGGATAGCCGTCTTCACCATTGAACTGCCGCCTTTGCGGGCAAGGGTAAAAGATATTCCGGCCCTTGCAGCGCATTTTTTAAATATTTATTGTGCCAAAACCAACAAGGCCATCCGGTCGATATCGGATGATGTGCTGAATTGTTTAAAACTCAGCGACTGGAAAGGCAATATAAGGGAACTGAAAAATGTTATCGAAAGGGCCGTGATCCTTGAAGACAGCAATGAACTTACCCTTCAAAGCCTTCCGTTTGAGTTGCAGCAGAATAAAGCAGGAGACCCCCAAAATTCGTCGCTGCACCTCGCGCATATAGAAAAACTGCACATCCAAAAAGTGCTGAACCATACGAACGGCAATAAAACAGAGGCAGCCAGGTTACTGGATATCGGGCTCGCCACGCTATACCGTAAGATAGAACAATATAGTATCAACTAACTGTTCTCATTTTGATAAAAAACCTTCTCATTTTGAGAAGGTTTTTTTGTTGCCGAACGCCGGCAAAAATCTATCCATACGTCTTTACATGCACCGTATAGCGGCTTTGAGGACAATGCACGCAGAACCTTGTAATCGGGCATACATTTTGGCATATCTGCATGGAAATATAACACGAATGAAGGTTTTGAAACAAACTAAGGTCGAATCAAGAAAGAAGCAGACGATCTATTTTTTCGCGGCCCTTATGGGGATGATGATATTCATGAGTATCGCGCTGGCAGCACTGATTACGATATGACCAATGTCATTATTTAACAAACGAAGATCAGTTTAATATGATCAGAAATTAATTCCCTTTGTGGACTATTAAATAAATGTATATGAAAATATTTACTCACTTTATAAATGTCCGGATATGCTAACAACCATTTTATTACTCATAATAGTCGTGATCTGTTTCACGCTATTATATAAAACCATCGATTGGTTCGAAAAAATCTAAAAAGGATATGACACTACTATTTGTAATTGCGGTATTGGTCTTTTGTTACCTGGTATACGTACTGGTAAGACCGGAAAAATTTTAAAACACGTTAAGAAACTATTTGTATGAATACAGAAATGATTGGCATAATTGTCATGTTTGTGGCAACCCTGCTACTTGCAGTGCCACTTGGCCGTTATATTGCCAAAGTTTACGCAGGTGATAAAGTCTGGACCGACTTCATATTCGGTCCGATAGAGCGGCTGTTTTTTAAGGTTTCCCGGATAGATACGGCGAAGGAGATGAACTGGAAGCAGAACCTTGTGGCCATGCTTACCTTGAACTTTGTTTGGTTCTTCTGGGCTATGTTTTGCCTGCTGAACCAAAGCTGGCTGCCATTGAACCCTGATCATATAGCCAGCCAAACCCCTGACCAGGCATTTAATACGGCTATCTCTTTCCTGGTAAACTGTAACCTGCAGCACTATAGCGGAGAGAGTGGGGCGTCTTATTTCACACAGGTGTTCGGGCTTATGTTCCTGCAGTTTGTATCTGCAGCGACAGGTATGGCTGCTGCTGCTGTGGTGTTCAACGCCCTGCGCGACATAACAACCGATAAGTTGGGTAATTTTTATAATTACTTTATTAAAAGCTGTACACGGATCCTGTTACCCATCTGTATCCTGATCGCTGTAGTGCATGTATTTGAAGGTACACCAATGACCTTGAAAGGTATAGATACGGTAACCAATGTACAGGGTGATACCATGCATGTGAGCCGTGGGCCGGTAGCAGCATTTGTAGCTATAAAGCATTTAGGTACAAATGGTGGTGGTTTCTTTGGCGCAAACTCGGCGCATCCATTCGAGAACCCCACTTACCTTACCAATATGGTGCAGATGATTGCGCAGGTACTTATACCCTTTGCAATGGTATTTGCATTTGGTTTTTATTTAAGGAAAAAGAGGCTTGCCTGGGTGTTTTGGGGCGTAATGACAATAGGCTTCCTGCTGCTGGTAATACCCACCATCTATACAGAAATACAAGGCAACCCGATGCTGGCAAAAATGGGCATATCGCAGCCGGGCGGCAATATGGAAGGGAAGGAAGTGAGGTTTGGGGCTTCTGCATCTGCATACTGGAGTATAGCAACCACGGTTATTTCAACAGGGTCAGTTAATGCCATGCATGACAGCTTTATGCCACTGTCGGGTATGAATATGATGCTGGGCATGATGATCAACTCTTTTTATGGCGGGGTAGGCGTGGGGTTTCTCAACTTCTTTATATACGTGATACTGGCAGTATTCATCGGTGGGCTGATGGTAGGGCGCACACCCGAATTTATGGGCAGGAAGGTAGAAGCCAGGGAGATGAAAATAGCCATGATCGTGGCGCTGCTACACCCGTTCCTGATACTTGCAGGCGCTGCGCTGTCCAGCTACTTCGCCGCGCATGATGCCAACATGGGCTGGTGGTTTGCAGATGCAGCCGGTAAGCACAATGCTACGGGTTGGTTAAATAACCCTTCTTATCACGGGTTTAGTGAGATGCTGTATGAATATACCTCATCATCCGCCAATAATGGCAGCGGCTTTGAGGGGCTGGGCGACAATAATCCATTCTGGAACATAAGCACCGGCATTGTACTGATCTTATCCCGGTTCCTTCCCATAATAGGGCCGGTGGCAATTGCAGGTTTACTTGCAGGCAAAAAGTTTATACCGGAGAGCAGTGGTACGCTGAAGACAGATACCGGCACATTTGGCCTGTTAATATTTGCAGTGAAAGTAATTATAGCTGCACTCGCATTTTTCCCGGCTTTAGCGCTTGGGCCGATAGCAGAGTATTTTGGAATGAAATAACCGATAAAAGAAAATTTATGTCAGTACATAGAAGAAAACAAAGTTTATTTGAACCAACACTTGTAAGGGAGGCCATCGGGCAGTCTTTCGTAAAGCTGGATCCCCGTATTCTGTTCCGTAATCCGGTCATGTTCACTGTGGAAATAGGCACAGCGATCATGCTTGCGGTAAGCATATGGACATTGGCGGGAGAAGCCGGCCAGGGTACGTTTGCCTATAACCTCAGCATATTCCTGGTGTTGTTCTTCACTTTGCTTTTTGCAAATTTTGCCGAGGCGCTTGCCGAAGCAAGGGGAAAAGCACAGGCGGCATCACTGCGTAAAACAAGGAAGGATACACCTGCAAAAAAGGTGGTGGTTATGGGCGATATTTTCGTGAACGAGGTACATACCGTGTCCTCGGCAGACCTCAGGAAAGGAGATGTATTTATATGCGAAGCCGGAGATATAATACCTACCGATGGTGAGATCATTGAAGGGATAGCGACCATTGACGAGTCTGCCATCACGGGTGAATCTGCCCCTGTTATACGCGAGTCGGGCGGGGATAAATCATCTGTGACGGGTGGCACTAAAGTATTATCTGATAAGATAATAGTGCAGGTTACTACCGAGCCCGGTGAAAGTTTCCTGGATAAGATGATAGCATTGGTGGAGGGCGCAAGCAGGCAAAAAACGCCAAATGAAATTGCGCTGACCATATTGCTGGCTGCATTTACCATAGTATTCATTATTGTTTGTGTCACGCTGAAGCCCTTTGGTGATTATGCCCACACTCCTATAACTATTGCGGCATTTATTTCTTTGTTCGTTTGCCTGATACCTACTACGATAGGTGGCTTATTAAGTGCGATAGGTATAGCAGGTATGGATAGGGCGCTTAGGGCAAATGTTATTGCTAAATCGGGTAAGGCAGTGGAAACAGCAGGCGATATTGATACCTTGTTGCTTGATAAAACCGGCACAATTACTATTGGCAACCGTAAGGCAACACATTTTCATATTGCAAAAGGAGTGGATGAAAAGCATTTTATGAAGTGTGTTGTATTGGGTTCTATGGCCGACGATACCCCGGAGGGAAAGTCTATTATAGAACTGGCAGGTATCAACCCGCTTAGTTATCAGATCAGTAATCCCAGGTTTATAAAGTTTACTGCCGAAACACGCAGCAGCGGTATTGATTTTGACAATACCCATGTGCGCAAAGGGGCTTATGATGCTATGCGGGCAATGGTTGAAAAGGCCGGAAATGTTTTCCCGGTTGAGATCACCAATGCAGTGAACAAGGTATCTACGAATGGTGGCACGCCACTGGTGGTTATTGAAAACAAAAAGGTAGTTGGCGCTGTAGAGTTGCAGGATATTATTAAACCCGGTATCCAGGAGCGTTTTGAACGCCTGCGCAAAATGGGTGTAAAGACGGTAATGGTAACCGGCGACAACCCGCTTACGGCAAAGTATATAGCTGAAAAGGCCGGTGTGGATGATTATATAGCTGAAGCAAAGCCGGAGGATAAAATGAACTATATCCGTAAAGAGCAGGCTACGGGCAAATTAGTGGCCATGATGGGAGACGGTACGAATGACGCGCCTGCTCTTGCACAGGCTGATGTGGGCGTGGCTATGAATAGTGGCACCCAGGCAGCTAAGGAAGCTGGTAACATGG
>JBGAJU010000100.1:0-9663 GCA_044224775.1 Flavipsychrobacter sp. | reverse complement strand
GCCCGCCTTCATCGCTTGCACCTCATCGCCCGCCTCGGGCACCAGTGTCACCACCGTGCAGTCGGCCAGCCCTGCTATTTCCACCTCGCTTTGCCCCACTCCCACGGTCTCCACCAGCACCAGGTCGAACGGCGCTTCCTTCACCAGGTCGGTCACTTCTATTATTTTGGCGCTCAGCCCGCCCAGTGCCCCACGCGTAGCAAGCGAACGTATAAAAATATTCGGGTTGGTGTAAAACTCGCTCATTCTTATTCTGTCGCCCAACAGCGCTCCGTAATTAAAAGGTGAGGACGGGTCTACTGCAATAACTGCGATTTTTTTGTTTTCTTTGAGCCAGTGGTGCAGCAGTGCATTTACCAATGTACTTTTGCCCGCCCCGGGAGGCCCTGTGATACCTATTACCCGAGCATGCCGATTTTCATGAAGGCCCAGCAACAGGGATTCGTAACCATTGAGTTCATTTTCCACAACGGTTATCCCCCTTGCCAGCGAGAGGAAATTCCCCTCCCGTATTTCTTTATGAAGTTGTTTTATATCGGTTTGCACTAAAAGTTAATTTTTACCGTTCTTGATGAACCAAACAATCTGTGAGCAAAAGTAGTTTTATAAATAATAAATTGTTAGACAGGTCCAATATTGCATTATTCTGCATATTGGCAATGGTGGTAGGGTTTCTTTGCTCCCCGGCAATACTGTCTATGGCAATGATGCTCTATGGTGTCAATGGCCTTTGGGGCATACAACCCAAAAAATGGTTGCGCGATAAATGGTGGCTGCTTGGTGTAGGTTGGGTAGCCTGTTACGCTATCAGCTATTTCTGGAGCGCAGATAAGGAAACCTGGAGTGTGGGCCTGCAAGTCAAGCTGCCATTCCTGCTATTGCCGTTGGCATTCGCGTATACACCCCGTTTCTCTGCAAAGCAGGTGCGCATCCTCACCCTCGGCATGGGCATCATCCTGCTTGCCGGGGTAGAGTATAGCCTCTCCTTCCTTCTCACCGACCGTGAGACATACCTGCATGGCTACAAAGTGTCCCATATCCTGCCCACGCCCTCCCGAAACGATCATGTAAGTTTCAGCTTAGGCCTGGTCATGTATATTATCTGGGCTATATATAGTTGGAAATTTCTCGAGACACGCCTCATCAAGGGTTTCTCGGCAGCTATTATCCTCCTCATCATACTTTATCTGCATGTGCTGGCTGCAAAGAGTGGTCTTGTAGCATTATATGTTTTCCTGTTTGCATGGAGTATTTATCTCGCCTTCGGCAGAAAGAAGCTATTGGGTATTTCCATCATAGTAGCCATACCGCTGTTTATGCTTTTTGCTGTCAACTACATCCCCACTTTCATAGAGCGCAAAGGCTATATCACCTACACATATTATATGCTCATCCAGGGCGATCGTTCAGGCAATTATGGCGATATAGGCCGGCTCATGTCCTATAAGCTGGCGTTCGAGATACTGAAAGAACACCCCCTCACCGGTGCCGGTGCAGGCGATATATTGGATGCCATGAAGCAAGGCTACGACAAATTCTATCCCCAGGTGGTCGATCGAGACCGCCTCGTGCCGCACAATCAGTTTCTTATTGTTGGTGTGGCGGCAGGCATCCCTGCAATTATCCTGTTCACGCTTTGGGTTTTTATGCCCCTCACATGGCTGCGGCGCAACAGGCAAAGTTTCTTCTTCTTTGCCGTTTGGTTGGTATTTATGGTGCACCTCTTCATAGATACCGCCCTTGAAGTGCAAATGGGCGTTTACATCAATTGTTTCTTTCTGCTGCTGATGCGCAAAGAATTGCTACAGCCCACCCCTGAAGAGGATGCGGACAATACCAACAGCCGTACTGTTTAAGTTGGAAATAGTAGACAGAAAATGTGTTAGCCAACATAAAAAGTAAAAGACCGCCAATTAGCGGTCTTTTACTTTTTATACAGAGCTGCAATTATGCATCAACCAAAACCACCGGTGCTGCAGAGCGAATCTCTTCGCTTGCTTTGTCGGCATATTTTGCAAAGTTCTTCACGAACAGTTGCGCCAGTTCGTTAGCTTTTTTATCATATGCTTCTTTGTCAGCCCATGTATCGCGCGGGTTGAGTATTTCTGATGGTACGTTTGGCACTTCTTTCGGGATCAATACGCCGAAAGTAGGGTGAGCATCGTAAGCCACGTTGTTCAACTGGCCATTCATAGCGGCAGTGATCATAGCACGGGTGTAGCTGAGCTTCATCCTGCTACCTACACCGTAAGAGCCACCGCTCCAACCTGTGTTGATGAGCCATACGTTGATGTGCGGATTAGCTTCGAGCTTCTGACCGAGCAGCTCGGCATATTTTGCCGGGTGCAGGGGTAAGAATACGCGACCGAAACAAGCAGAGAATGTTGTCTGCGGCTCGGTAACACCCACTTCGGTGCCGGCAACTTTGGCGGTGTAGCCACTGATGAAGTGGTACATGGCCTGCGACTTGGTTAATTTAGATATAGGTGGCAGGATACCGAATGCATCGCAAGTGAGGAAGAAAATATTCTGTGGCTGGCCGCCGTAAGAAGGCTCCTTGGCGTTACTGATGAAATCGATGGGGTATGCTGCGCGTGTATTTTCGGTAACTGTGGCGTTGGTATAATCGACAGTTGTGGTGCCGGGGTAGAACCTTGTATTCTCCAGTAGTGCGCCCGGTTTGATTGCGGCGAAGATCTGCGGCTCTTTTTCGGCGCTAAGGTCGATACATTTTGCATAGCAGCCACCTTCGAAGTTGAACACCGATTTATCGGCCCAGCCGTGCTCGTCGTCGCCGATAAGTGCGCGATCAGGATCAGCACTGAGGGTAGTTTTACCAGTACCGCTGAGACCAAAGAACAGGGCAACGTCCTTATCCTTTCCTTCATTTGCCGAGCAGTGCATGCTGAGCACTTTGTGATCGTGCGGCAGCACGAAGTTGAGGACACCGAAGATACCTTTCTTCATTTCGCCGGTGTAAGCGGAACCACCAATCAATATCACCTTGCGGGTGAAGTTAACGATAGTGAAGTTTGCCTGGCGAGTGCCATCAACAGCAGGATCGGCCTGAAAGCCGGGAGCCTGCAGGATGAGCCAGTCGTGCTTCTGAGTTTCGATTTCGCTGGTTGTGGGACGCAGGAAGAGGTCGTTGCAGAACAGGTTGGCCCATGGGGTTTCGTTCACCACCAGCACATTCAGCCTGTAAGCAGGGTCAGCACATGCATAAGCATCACGTACATAGAGTTCTTTGCCGCTGAGGTAAGCCGCTACTTTGTTGTAAAGCTTATCGAAAGCATCGGGAGCGAAAGGAATGTTCACATCACCCCAATCCACGCTATCCTGGGTAATAGCATCCTTAACGGTGAATTTGTCTTTCGGTGACCTGCCGGTGAATTTACCGGTATCCACACACAATGCGCCTGTATCGTTCAGCACGCCTTGCCCCATTTCAAGGGTCTTTTTCACGAGGTCACCCGGAGCCATATTCCAGTGTGCCACTGCAGCATTTACACCCAGGTCAGAAAGATTTACTGACGGGTTCTTTTTGCCATATTCCTGCATATGTTATTTTTTTATGAATAAAATAATTTGGTCTGCAAAAATAATAATTACTCCTGTATATCAGGGGGTTATTTTTTCCACAAAAATGCATTTTCTCCGCACAGAAACGTCATCTGGATCGGCTATATAAATCTACGAAGCAATAACTCGAATCCCGTCACTTTTCAACTTGAATAAAATGTACTATTTGTCTATAAAATATAATTATTATTTTAATGTTATTGTCAAATTACATCCTATTGCAAATAAAGTGCAAACCGGCAGCCGTATTCCGGCAATAAAAAAGCGGGCCAGTCAGCCCGCTTTTCTTTAAGCATCTTAGATCGTTCCTTAGCGTGTGCCTTGCGGCATATTGTTTTCCGGAACAACCGGTGTTGTGATAGCGTCAAAGCTCTTTTCATGTGGCTGTCCCCACTCTGCAGCATGCAGGTAGTGCCCTTTGAACTGTGCTTCTTTTTCCACTTCCGGTACTACACGGTGTGCATTGGCATATTTGTCCTGGCGTATGCCGGTCACCTGCCAGCTCACTTTTACATTTGGTTTGTCAGTTTTTATTTTAAAAGTGTTGCCATGCATTTCCTCCATTACCATAGCCTGTGCAAAGGTGCCTATCACGGTAAGCTGGTAGCGGAAGTCGCGGTTAAGCACTTCAAAATAATCAGGCATGGTAATAGTGGCTTCACCCGCTGCATTGGTCACTATATTGCCGTTATATACGTTCATCATATCGGGGCTTTCCACGAATGAGTGATACAGGTATTTATTCTCCGGGTCAAGTGGGTGATCTATCAGGAAGGTACCGCTGCCCTTTGTGATGGAACCTGTTATACGCACATTGCCAGAGAAGTAGCCTGCATATCCTGTGCCGGAGTTAGTGCCATATATACCATAGTTATTACTTGTACCGCCGCTTGCATTACCATACACACCATAGTTTGTAGGCCCTACTGCTAATGCCTCACCCTTTACGCCGTAGCCATTAGTATAAGAGCTGCCGGTTTCCAGTTTGCCCGCCACACCAATGGCATCTACACCTCCGGCGTTACCAATGTGACGGCCATACACGCCGCGCCATCCTGCTTCGCCATATATTGCGCTCGCGGTGCCCGATGAAGAGCCGCCGTCTGAAACTATACCAGCCTGGTAAATGGGTGATACGCTATAGGTTCCCACGCCGGATACATGGAGCTTTGCCATATTAGTTGGCAACGACGTACCAAAACCTGATCTTCCGTTTGGTACTATTACACCAAAACCACCGCTTGTGCCACCGTCAAATTTACCGGCTATCCCCGTTCCCGACGTGATCGTACCGGATACCGCGGTCCCCCCCCCTGATATAGAGCCTCCGACCCCTATTCCGGTTGCTCCGGATGCAACACCATATACACCATAGTTCGTAGTACCACCGGTACCCGTGTTTTCTCCCTTCACTCCATAGCCCGTGCCTGTATAAGCGCTACCCTCAGTTTTACCATGAACACCAATTGCCTCTACACCAACCAATGTGCCAAGGTTATGCCCAAATACACCTTTCCAACCGCCTGATGCATATACTCCGCTCGCGCTTAGAGTAGTCGCACCATCTACAACCAGACCTGCCTGGTATACTGGTGCCACGCTGTAGGTTCCTACACCGGAAATGTTTACTTTTGCCATGTTGGTTGGCGTACTAGTACCTATGCCGATATTCGAACCGTTATCAAAAATAGAAGAGTTGCCAAGCGCCGTAGCACTAGTGAATTTTGATACATAGTTAGTTGTGCCGGACACTGTTGGCATTGTTATCGTTGTATTCGTCACCCCTGATATGCGGCCTTGTGCATCAGTAGTTATTACAGGTACCTGGGTCGCAGAACCGTAAGTGCCTGCAGTACCCACATTAGGTAAGCTTATTGTGCCAGACGATGTTATCGTGCCGCCACTAAGTCCTGTGCCCGCGGTTACAGAAGTAACAGTACCTACACCGCCCGATGCTATCGTCGTATTCGTAACCGAGGTTACGCGGCCCTGCGCATCTGTAGTGAACACAGGCACCTGTGTTGCAGAACCGTAAGTTCCCGCAGTGCCTACATTGGGCATGCTGATAGTACCCGAAGAGGTGATAGTACCACCGCTAAGGCCTGTACCTGCACTAACAGAAGTAACTGTGCCGCCCGACGCAGGAGCAGCTGCCGCATACATAGCGTAAGGAACGCTCAATAGCTGGCTGTTGCCTGCGCTGGTATAAGAAGATCCACCTGCGGGGTCTATTTCCACTTCAAGATATTTGCTGCCGCTTCCCCAGTTGATGGACGCAAATGTACCCGATACAACTGTACCGCCACCAACTGCTACATTATACAAGCCAAAGGCATTCGTCGTAGGCGCATGGGTTTCCTGGTACACAGTTGTACCCGATGCCGAGCCATCATGAATGGTCAGCCGTAATCCGATTGCCGTCGATGCCAGTGGTGTTCCGCTCGTGTTGCGGGCTACACCCTGGTAATTGAACTTTTGTGGCGCCTGTGCAAGGGCAGCCACGATCGTTACCATCAGGAACGCAAAAGTAAGTATGTGCTTTTTCATATTAGTTCAGTTTTTCTATTTTATACGTTATTGTTTTTGTTTCATGTTCAGTGTTCACAGTTATTGCCAGCATGTAGGTAGCGCAGGCAAGCGTCGCAATGTTCAGTTGTTCTTCCGGCTTGCCATTCTTTGCAGTGCTTTTACCGGTTAACAAAGTTTTGCCGGTCATGTCCATCAATTTGTACGTAAACGACGAAGGTTGCACAGATGCGCAATGTATGTTTACAACAGACGATGCCGGGTTCGGGTATACCGACAGCCTCGCCGGCCAGTCGGTCTCATCAACCCTGGTGGTAGATGAAGCAGCAGGTTGCAGTACACCTTGTGTCACCACAACTGAACTTGTGGAGAAGGTGTTTACCATAACCATTTCGCCCACCGACCAGTCAAACTCATTGGCGCCGATCACCGCTGTTCCGCCTGTGGCGTTCAGCGTTGCCGGCCCAATACTCTGCGCATTCGCGGTTATGGCAAACGCAGCAATAACGGGAATTGAAAAGATCATTTTTTTCATAGAAACTTGCTTTTGGCAGTTGGTTTGTTACAGAATTACCTGCTTGTAAAAAGGCAGGGCATCACATCTTTTGGGAAAGAGGCTATAACCTTTAAAACAAATCTCGGGTTTTTACCGCTGCATCCCGATGATAAAGATCATTCGTTGCATTGATGAACATCATTAAACAGATTTCGGATGATTGGTTATAAGCAAAAAAAAACGCCGCATTGCGGCGTTTTTTTAGGGGGACTGAGTCGTTATCGCTTCACAAATTTTCCGGCAATAGTTCCATTCAGCGTAGTTATATAAACACCCGGCACCAGCATAGATATATCCACCTGTATATTGTCTGCACCACCTGCATGCTGCGAGTACACTATGCGGTCGGTAATATCCTTAATGACAATATAATTATCATTACCCACCTGCTTGCTCCATGCTATGTTAATAGTTGATGTCGAAGGGTTGGGGAAAATTGCTATGTCGCTGGCAGTATTGTTTAGATTGTTGGTCTGCGTGGTTCCGCCACCACTTCCTGCGGCCACATTCACATAGATCGTTATCGTGTCAGACAATGTAGCATCGGTCGCACGTACCCGGAACATATCTGGGCCCGTATAGCCGGGGTAGGCAGTATAGGTCCCACCGGTGGGTGGCATCGTCGTGTGGTTTTTACCCATCGACCACTCAGCCAGCATAAAGCCCGCGGTCGAACCATGAGATGGAGGTGTAACAATTGTCCATGCTTCAACCTGTGGCGAATCAATGTCCGTTATCGCCAATGTGGTTGATAATGGATAAGGTACACCCGCCGTGGCACTGATGGTTTGTGCACCGCCATATACAAATGTGGGTGTATTGGTCAGTGTTACCACCTTGCGGATGCGGTCGTTCATATTGTCTGCAATGTATACTGCTCCATGGCTGTCAGCGCACAGTCCATTTGGATGGTCCATATTGGCCAGCGGCGATGCCATATCATCCGAATAGCCCTGTATATAGAAATTACCGCCTACCAGGAAGAGTGTATCGTTGCCTGGGCGCATCATGCGGCATGAGCAGCTCATTTCGTTGCAGAAAAAATTACCTGCGGCGTCAAAGCACACGCCGGTTATCGTTCCGAGTATTGCATTCAGCGCCGGTACGCTATGAGTAAAGGAGCCGGTTGGTGAACCAGCAAAAGTAGAGATGATGCCCGTGCCGGCACTTATTTTTCTTACACGCGAGTTGTCATAACCCATCGGGAAACTTGGGCTTTGGTCAGAAAAGAACAGGTCTCCTGCTGAATTGGCGCAGATCACACCTGGGTAATTTAACGTTGCAGCGCTGGCTGGACCGCCATCACCTGCAAAACCAATACTACCGGTGCCACATACCGTAGTAATAACTGATGATGAAGCATCTATCTTTCTTATTCGGTGGTTGTTGCGGTCAACCACGTACAAATTACCCGCACCGTCAAGGCATATACCCTGTGGATCATCTAAAGTGGCGGCTATCGCCGGGCCTCCGTCGCCGCTGAAACCGCTTGTGCCGGTTCCTGCTATAGTAGTGATATTGCCGGTAGACAGGTTGATCTTTCTGATCATGTTACCCGTAGATATATACAGTCCGCTCGAATTAATGCACATATAACTGGGTGAGATCATTGCGTTAGTGGCAGGCACGCCGTCGGCGGTGGAGGTTCCCCCGCCCGCAATAGTAGTGATGATACCGTTAGTAGCAGATACTTTCCGTATCCTGTTATTGCCTTTGTCCACAAAATAAATATTCTCCGCAGCATCCATGCAAACGTCGTTCGGATTGGAGATCTGGGCCATTTTACCGGGGCCACCGTCACCGCTGAACCCATGCATGCCGTTCCCAGCAATGGTAACAGTAATTTTTTGAGCATGTACAAGAATGCAGGTGGAGATACATAATGCAAGCAGTATTAATGAAGTAACCTTTTTCATAAAAACAATTTTAGGTATGAGATAAGAAATAATACTAATGCTTAACTTATATAAAGGTAATCAGTCTTTTCCCAAAAGTTACATTTATAGACAATTTTTTATAGGAACTGCCTAACGTCCGGTAAACACATATGAGTATAGAAGAATGTGCATAAAAGGCTTTAATTGCAGCGAAAAACACCTCGAAAAAACACCCCGTTTTTTTTATCCACTAAAATCACCCCGACCTCATCGGGTAGGCCCTCACAACGACGACAGAGCAAAGAAAGTGAGAAGAAAACGCGCAATATTTGTGCAATTAATATTTATCTTAAATGGTTAATATTAAATAAATTATTATGTTTTTGCGTACTATACAAAGAATGCACAAGAACAACCAAACAGTGTTAGAAACAGGGGTACAGGCGATTGCCCTTAAAACTATATTTTTATCCCAAATCTCTTTTATGCGTTTAGCTTTTTTGTTACTTACCCTTACGCTCGCTACATCTTCGTTTGGCCAGGACAACGAATACCGCAGTGCCGGCAATAAATACTATTGGAAGAACCGTAAGCCTGATGCAGCCTACTGGCAACAGGATGTGCATTACAAAATAAACGCAGTAATGCACGAGGATGATCATCATATAGGAGCAACCGAAGAGCTTACCTATTACAACAACTCCCCTGATACGCTTAACTACGTCTATTTCCATCTTTACCAAAATGCTTTCGTTAAAGGCTCATATCTCCACCAACTCGAGTTGGAGAACAATACCAGTCCCCACCTAGGCAAAAGAGAAGCTGCCGGCCTCGGCACAACAACAGAAAATATTAAAGTCGATGGCATAACCGCAAGAACAGAGTTGGACAATACCATACTAAAAGTATTTCTGCCTAAACCACTATACCCCGGCAGCAAGATCACTATCACGATGAACTTCAATACCTGGTATGATAATGGTGCTACCCGCCGCCGAATGAAAATGTACAATGCCTGGGGCTTTATGCACTACAATGGCTGCCAATGGTTCCCTAAGTTGTGCGTGTATGACCGTATGCACGGCTGGGATACGTACCAACACCTCAACCGCGAATTCTATG
>JBGAJU010000099.1:0-9688 GCA_044224775.1 Flavipsychrobacter sp. | reverse complement strand
CCCAATGGTGCAGGGAAGTCTACTACTATGAAGATCATTACCACTTATCTCCCTTCTACCTCAGGGTCGGTAAAAGTGTGTGGTTACGATGTGGATGAACACCCCATGGAGGTGAAAAAACGAATAGGCTACCTGCCGGAGGCAAATCCGCTGTATTTTGAAATGTATGTTCGTGAATACCTAGAGTTCACAGCAGGTGTCCATAAACTTGGAGCAAATGCAAAAAAGCGTATAGAAGAAATGATAACGCTTACAGGTTTGACCAAGGAAGCACATAAAAAAATTGGTGCGTTATCAAAAGGGTATAAGCAAAGGGTGGGGTTGGCACAGGCTATGCTGCACGATCCTGAAGTGCTGATACTTGATGAGCCTACAAGCGGCCTTGACCCAAACCAGATAGTAGAAATACGTGACCTGATAAAAAGCATCGGCAGTAAAAAAACAGTGCTCCTTTCCACGCATATCATGCAGGAAGTTCAAGCTATGTGCAACAGGGTGATCATCATCAACAATGGCAAAATAGTTGCCGATGATTCCATTGAACGCTTGCAAACAGCGAACACCAATCAGGAGGCATTGATTGTTGCATTTGAGTCGGAAGTTGAGCAGACAAAGCTGAAAGAATTGAGACATCTGAAAAGTATGGAACGTATTGCGGGCAACAAATGGAAGCTGGTGACAAAGGAACCTGAAGCGCTGAGAAAAGAGGTAATGCAATGGGCATTAAAAAATGACATTAACATTAGCTCTATGCAGGCGCAAACAGAGTCTCTGGAGGATGTATTCAGGGCGTTGACAACAAATGCCGGTAAATAAATTAAGGTTTGCTCTTCAGCCTTGAGGGCTGAAGATTAGTCATCGGAATAAATTCATAATTTTTAGTAAGGTCTGGATTTTTTAGATCAGTGATATATACCGCTTTATGCGGTAAAAATGATTCGCTGATCTTTCGTTTATTTACACAAATAAATTTCATGAAAAAGCTAATCGCGTTACTGGTATTGCCCCTGTTTTTCCTGTCGTGTGGCAATAATGCTGAAAAACAAAATAGTGACGAAAGCAGCAGCAAAAAACTGGCTGCATTGTTGAGTAACTATTGGGAGGAACGCATGCAGCTATTCCCGTTTGAAGCCACTTCCGGAGGGGATAACCGGTATAATGACCGGTTGACGATAACTATTGCGGAAAGCTTCAGGGATAGTTTGGGGCGGCTTTACCAAAAATACCTGGACGAGGCGAATAGCATAGACAGCGCCCTGCTTGATAAAAATGACCTTACCAGCTACCGATTGATCAAGTATGAAATGCAAATAGGGATAGAGGGGCTTAAATATCCGTCGCACTACTTGCCGATCACACAGTTTTGGTCGTTTACACTTGAATTGCCACAGTTGGGCTCCGGCAGTGGCAACCAGCCTTTTAAAACTGTCCAGGATCATGATAACTGGTTAAAGCGCCTTTCAGGTTTTCCAGCGTGGGTGGACACAGCTATTTATAACATGCGCAAGGGAATGGAAAAAGGTTGGGTTTTGCCAAAGGCTTTGGTTGTAAAAATATTACCGCAGCTTAAGTCTGTGGTGGTAACGAACGATACTGCCAGTATATTTTACGGTCCGGTTAAGTTAATAGAGAACTTTTCTGCAACGGATAAACAAAGGCTAAAAGCAGCGTATTTACATGCGATAGATAGTGTTGTGAACCCATCTTACGCCAAATTACATGAGTTCTTTGAAAAAGAATATTTGCCCAAGGCGCGCACGGGTAGTGGTATCAAAGAGATGCCTGGTGGCAGCGATTATTACAAGTATTGTATCCGTTACTGGACGACAACTGGTTTAACGGCAGACAGTATTTACAGCATAGGTGAGCGCGAAGTGGCGAGAATTGAACGCGAAATGATGAAGATAAAAGAGCATGTTGGTTACAAAGGTGATCTTCAATCGTTCTTTAAATATCTGAATGAAGATAAAAGTTTCTTTTCATTCACAAGTGCGCAAGCTGTGATAGATACTTTTTGGGCTATTAATAAACAGGAAGGCCCTCAACTAAAAAAGCTGTTCAACGATACACCTAAAACGCAATTCACCATAAGGCAAACTGAGGCTTTCAGGGCGGCATCTGCAAGTGCAGAATATAACCAGGGCTCGGAAGACGGAACACGGCCCGGCATATTTTACGTGCCCGTGATCGACGCCAAGAAATACAATAAGGTAGGTATGGCAACCCTGTTCCTGCATGAAGCAATACCCGGGCATCACTACCAGGTGTCTCTGCAGCAGGAAAATAAAAAGCTGCCAAAGTTCAGGCGCTTTTTGTGGTATGGTGCGTATGGCGAAGGCTGGGCACATTATTGCGAAACATTGGGTAAAGAGCTTGGGGTATACGATGATCCATATCAATACTTTGGCCATTTAAGTGATGCCGTGCACCGCGCCATAAGACTAGTTGTGGATATTGGTATGCATGAAAAAGGTATGACCCGTGAGGAAGCAATAAAATATATGATGGCGCATGAGCAGACAACAGAACGTGACGCAACGGCGGAAATAGAGCGGTATATGGCCACACCCGGACAGGCATTGTCTTATAAAATAGGGCAGATGGCGATAAGTGGCGAGCGTGCATTCTTCGAGCAGCAATTAGGGCAAAAGTTCAATATTGCATCTTTTCATGATGAAGTACTGCGAGATGGCTGTGTTCCACTCAATGTGTTGCATGAAAAGCTTATCGATTGGTTTAAAAGACAATAGCTATTTTATTTAGATTCCGGTGTTGTACTTTTGCAATTTAAATCCGGAATAATGAAAGACTTTAAGCAGGCTATTATTGAGTGTGTGCCCAATTTCAGTGAAGGGCGCAACATGGGCATTATCAAGCAAATTACAGACGAAGTTGAGAAGATAGAGGGCGTGCGGTTGCTGGATGTAGACCCAGGTAAGGCCACCAACCGTACCGTTGTCACTTTTGTAGGTAATCCGCATGCGGTTATTGAGGCGGCATACCAGGCAATAAAAAAGGCGGGTGAGCTGATAGATATGCGTGCGCATAAGGGAGAACACCCCCGTATGGGTGCAACCGATGTTTGTCCGCTTATCCCAATTTCCGGTATCACTATTGAGGAAGCTGTGGAGTTTGCGAGGATGTTGGGCAAGCGTGTAGCCGAGGAACTGCATATACCTGTTTATCATTACGAGCATGCTGCGTCAGCAGATCACAGACGTAACCTGGCAGATATCAGAAGTGGGGAATATGAAGGTTTTGCCGCTAAAATATTAAAACCTGAATGGAAACCAGACCATGGTCATCCAGTGTTCAATGAAAAGAGTGGTGCAACTGTGATAGGTGTGAGGGAATTCCTTATTGCGTATAATGTGAATCTGAATACTACATCCACTCGCAGGGCTAATGCTGTTGCTTTTGATATAAGGGAGAAAGGTAGGCAGAAGAAAGATACAAATGGCAAAATAATAAAAGATGCCGGCGGAGAACCTGTTTGGGAACCCGGGATACTTAAATCGGTGAAGGCAATAGGATGGTTCATTGAGGAATATGGTATAGCGCAGATATCCGTGAACCTCACTAATATGCATGTAACGCCATTGCATGTGCTCTTTGATACGGCATGCGAACGCGCTACGGCAAGAGGCATGAGAGTGACAGGCAGCGAAATAGTGGGCCTTGTGCCGCTGGAAGCTATACTGGAAGCCGGGAAATATTTCCTGCGCAAGCAAAACAGGAGCGTGGGAGTAGGTGAGGCGGAATTGATAAGAATTGCAATTAAGTCGATGGGGCTGGATGAACTGGCGCCATTTGACCCCAGGAAAAAGATTATTGAATACCAATTGAAGGATAGTAGCGCGAAGAAACTGGTTGATATGAACCTTACCCGTTTTGCGCATGAAACTGCGGGTGAAAGTCCGGCACCGGGTGGTGGTTCGATTGCTGCCTATTGTGGTGTGCTGAGCGCAGCCTTGGGAACGATGGTGGCCAACCTGTCATCTCACAAAAAGGGATGGGATGAGCGCTGGGACGAGTTTTCTAATCATGCTGAAAAAGGGCAGGAATTGATGAAAGAATTGCTGTTCCTGGTGGATGAGGATACTAATGCCTATAACAAAATAATGGCGGCGTATGGTTTGCCTAAGGCTACTGACCAGGAGAAGGCAGCCCGCAAAGCTGCCATTGATGCTGCGACTGTATATGCAATACAAATTCCTTTCCGTACGATGGAACTGGCTTTTCAGTCATTTAGCCTTGCTAAAGAGATGGCACTTAAAGGAAACCCTAATTGTGCCAGCGATGCTGGTGTAGGAGCTCTTTGTGCCCGGGCAGCGGTAAAAGGCACTTATTTAAACGTAAAAACAAATGCCAAAGACCTCAAAGGCAATGCGGAGGTAGTAGCTATTTTGGAAAGGTCGGAAAAGATGAATGCGGCATGTGAAGAACTGGAGCGGGAGATATGGGATATTGTGCTTGATAAAATGAAATAATTAAGAACCCCGCAGCTGCGGGGTTCTTAATTAAAGAAGCTTAATTATATATTAGGGAAATATCTTAAAGCTGCCGTTTGCATTATAAGTGTTATAGTTCCTATATAAGATAAGGTTGAATGTGCCACGGATAGGATAAGTGGCCTGGATGATATTTACGTTACTGCCTGTCTGGGAGATTTCGTAAGTGGTGTTTGTACCATCAGTATAGTCTATAAAGGTAGAGGTGTTATCCGGAATTGAAAATGTTCCTGTCTGGGTAGGACCGACCAGACTAAGTTTCATAGCGCATTTTTTTAGCTTATTATCTATCAATTGGAGTTTACAATGCCATAATGAATCTGTCTTATTATAGACAACCGAAGCATACATTTCATAATAGGGGGAGTTGTTCTTAACATAGTCGAGAATGGTAAAATTTTTCGAACCACTGAACATGCCGGTGTAGTTAATGACCATCGTATCGCCCTTGGAGGTTGAATCGGGTTTCACCACGGTTGGCAACGGATCATTGCCCCCATCTCCACATGATGATAAATAAACTATACCAGATAAAAGTAATAATGCAAGGATTCGTTTCATCAACCTGTTTTTTTGTAAATATAGTAGCAATTTGGCAATAACAAAAGAGTTTTGATGAAGATATGAGCAATAAAAAAAGCTTCGTATCGCGACGAAGCTGATTAGCAACATGGTGTCAGGGTCGATAAAAATGAATTACAAATATAAACTGAAAATTAATTCTTAGCAAAAAAAAATACTCATTTAACTTTATGTGATTTGATGGGTAGGCTTGAATATTGTTTATTATTTTTGTTTAAGCAGTTCGTTTGGCATGGACAACAATTTCATAGACGAGATAGCTCTTCTTAAGGCGTTTATCGACTATAAAACACTATCGTATACGGAAGTGCAGGAAAAGGGTATAGTGCCTACATTGAATAAGCAAGACAGGAGAAATTCTTTTAAGAACAGTATAGATAAACTGAAGCGATGGGAGTTGATAGAGTTTGTGCCTGATAGTCATCCGCTAACATGGAATGTTATACTTGATAAGGCAACCATAGAGTATAACAAATTGATGAAAGAAATAGAGCAAAAACAAGTGATAGAGAAATATTCATTTCAGCATTTACAGGAAGAAGTAAAGAACAATACGAGGAAGCTAAGACGGATAAAAGTATACCGAGTATTGGCTGTTGCTGGTTTTGTTGTAGGTACGGTCAATTTTTTGACAGGACTAACATTAACAGAGCTTATTCACTGGCTGAAGCACATTTACCATGTAATTACCGGAACAGCAGGGTAGGTTAACGAAAATTCCTGTCCCACCTGTTTATGATCCGGCGTGAATATTTGTTATACCCCCTTTCGCGAGTAGAGAACCAAGCGGGTGTTTTCCTGTTTTTGGCTTTTGCGTATTTTACTCTGCCGTTCTTAGTGTGATATGTTATCTTCTCGTACTTGCAGCTGGCCATTAGTAGTGCAAAAACTGCCAAGAAACATAATGTTGAGAGCCTGTTCATTTCGTAAAAATATGAGAAATTGCTCAACAGACAAATTAGCCGAATAATATTGTTTCCGCATCAGGCTGCAGGCGCCACATCTGATAAAAATTGCTCCAGGCAGATCTTAAGATGGGTGGTCAGTTTATAAATCACTATTTCCCTGACACTAACTTCGATGAACCACTGTTGCAGGGTAGCGTCATTCAGCCTTAATTCAATTTTCTTGTCGGTTGGCATAAGCTTCAGCTCATACCCGATGGTTGTGTCAAATTCCTTTTCAATGAGTTTTACACCAAGATGGAATACATTTTTGCACTCGTCGGGAATATGATGGCCACAATCAAAAGATGCGATAGTCTTGTGCATATGTTTGTAAAATGGGTTAGTATGTACAAATGTAAAAGATAGAAATGCTAATCATACGTTACTAACATCTGCTTAACCTGTTAATCATAACAGGAGTAACTATTATTCATTAAGATTCAGAACGAGTAATTAGTACTTGGCCTAATGTGCATTAAGCAGTGTATAGCCCAAGTTCACAAGGAACGAAAGGCCTAGGAACACTACGAGCACGAAGAAGATAATACTTATAATGTGGTATGCGGAATCAACGGTTTTCTTTTCCATAACGGTATGTAAACTAATGAGTTACCGCAAATTTACATCACTTGTAAAATTATCTTGTTATGTAAATGTGAATGATTAGTTAGTGTTTCGTAAACGTGAACAGTTATAAAACAGATATAAAGAAGAAAGGTGCTTTGTGCACCTTTCTGCATAAAACCACATTATTCGTTGTTTTTTCCCTGTTTGCCTTTTCGGCTTTGAGGGCATTTACCAGGCTTTGCGAAAATCTTCTTCTGATGATTCCCGATTTGTTGTCTTGATGTTTTGCCTATTGTCGCCCTGGTTTCCCTTGCGATTGTCATCAAAGCCGTTTTGGCCTCGACCTTTATTACGTACCATAAACATGATATTTTGGTTCGCTCAAGTTTTAGCAATATCATACTGAGGTTGCGAAACGACGACTATTTTTGCAATACTATAACTAATGATTTTATGTTGAAATACCACCTCTGTTTATTTATGCTTTTTGCAGGTTTGTTATCATGCACTAACAAATATTATTATAAAAAAGGGTTAGATCGTGCGCAGCATCCAACAATGGTCCAGGTGGATAGCGGACTTTCCCCGATTGTGTCCACAAACAACAAACTAGTGTGGACTACCATAGACGGACAGCAATATGTATTGGCTGCAACATGGAAAGCAGATACCACGTATTATACCAAGCAGTATGATGCTGCAAAGCAACTATACAGCTATAATACAGGGAACTATGAGGTGTTTGTTTCACTTGCTCCTTACCTGAAGGAAAAACACTAGGTAAATTGAGTGATAAGAAGTTGAGTATGCGACTGAACCAATTATTGGGATTGCCCCCACAGTCCCAATATCATTATTTTCTTGAAATATGGGTAAGGCCTGAAGATATGTTCCGGCCATGCTTTGATCCAGTAACTTCGACGAACACGTGCGGATTCGTAGTAACCGATAAAGACAAAAAGAACCAGGACCATTTGTTCTGGATGTACACCTACATCTACAATTCTTACCAAAATCAGGATGAGATGCAACGGTATCCATTTACACATTTAGGATATACTTACGATTGGTCGCACAAGAACAAAAGCCATGTAGGGCTAAGTGAATTTGTTATCGGTAAGAATAAGAATATTTATGTAAAGAAAGTTTACACGACACGGGCATACATTGGCAACTAAGCCAAGTTACTGATAGCCACGCCACTCACGTTTCTTTTTGTCGAATAACCAATATATACCGTTGCTGTAACTGAAATTCAGCGAATATTCCAACGGGGCATCAGGCGGAAGTTTGTATATTTTCTTCAACAGTCCTGTTTCTGCACTATACAGTTCGATCTGTTTCTCTCTTGCGTTCAGCAGACCTATTTCTTTATGGGCCATACCGGAATAAATGCAGGCATTCTCGTTATACTTTGTGATCACCGTACTGTTCTTGTGTCCTTTTGTTTTTCGTTTCTTTTTAATTCCCAGGTACAGTCCAACCGTATCCGCAGCCCCAATGAAATTTTCACGGATAATATTGCCAGTGTTTTTTTCGAGGAAATACAACACTTTATTGGCGGTGTCATAAGCACCGACACTTTGTTCATCGGGTTGAAGAGACTTTAGTGATAATTTCTTTACAGACTCGGGCATGCCTTCATTGTCCAGCACATATTCACCGCCGCGCACATCAAACATGGTATTCATTGTTGTATCGCCTAATCTTTTGCCTTCTGCGTTATACATGAACATCGGGTAATATGTATTGCCCGTAATTGCAGTATAATATTTTTGTTGCCCTGCATGCCAGGCAACTCCTCCGCCATTTGCCCCGCCCAGGTGCTCTATCTTAAGTATCATCACCCTGGAAAGCTGTTTAGGCTTTTTGCCTGAAGATGTGCTATGTAACGCGGAAAGTATGCATAAGGTAACCACCCAATTTTTCATGATAGCTTCATTTTTTTAAGCAATTGTTATGCGATGAGGCAAAACATCGCTATATTGCTACGCAAATTAAATATTATGAGCAGAATCTGCCTACTATTCATATTGTTCAGCTTTCTTTTCCAGGTAAACATTAGTGCGCAGGATTTTACGATAGACGAATTGGTGCAACTAAGATCTTCGAACCTCAGCAAGTTCGAGTCGGCGGTAATGACAAAAGGATATGAGATCGCTGATGTGTCGAGTGGTTATGACCGATTTGTTACTTTTAGAAAAGAAGATAATATCATTGCTTTTGGTTATATGCGTAATGCTCATTCACAGTCTATGGATACTGTAGTAATCTATCGGATGCGCGATGTTGATGCATATAAAAAATTGCAGGCAGAGAAAAAAGAGAATCCCGAACACCCGGATATTATGCATTTCATATCGGGGGAAAGCCATATCCGACATGCATATATTGATGGTAATGTTTGCGTACACTATCGGACAAAGCTTGGTCATGGCACACTATACGAAGTAAAGGTAATGCCTGATAATACAGATAAATATTTCCATTATTCCAGCCTCAATGGCAGCATTGACTGGTAACCTTTCTCCCGAGAAGTTCATTTAAAGTATCTTTGCACATTTCAAACACGAAATAAGCATCAAATGATATTGCCGATAGTAGCCTATGGAAGTTCTGTTCTTAGGAAAGTTTGTGAGGATATTACACCGGAATATCCAGAACTGAGTAAGCTAATAGCTGATATGTGGGACACAGTGTATAACAGTAACGGTGTGGGATTAGCAGCTCCTCAAATAAACAGGGCGATAAGGTTGTTTATAGTGGATACGAAACAGCTCGTTGATGACTTTAATGAAGAAGACATGAAAAAGTATCCCAACGAGGTGCCTTTGGTGCAGGTATTCATCAACGCGAGGAAGGTAGAGGAAACAGGTAATTTGTGGGCTTACAATGAAGGTTGCCTGAGCATACCAAAGGTTAGGGACGACATACAGCGTACCAGCCATGTCCGCATTAAGTTCCTGGATGAGAATTTTGTAGAGCAGGAAAAAGTATTTCATGGTATTGCTGCAAGGGTAATACAGCATGAGTACGACCATATTGAAGGCAAACTGTTTATTGATTATCTGTCACAACTGA
>JBGAJU010000098.1:0-9830 GCA_044224775.1 Flavipsychrobacter sp. | reverse complement strand
ACATTGCCGCCGGTCAAAATCTTACCTCCTTCCTGCAGGGCAAGGTCGATGCAACCCCTTACTTTATCGAAATGCATTTTGCTCACCACGGCGCCTTGCTTCGAGCTATCATCCAGCGGATCACCGACAGTGAGTTTTTTTGTGCGGGCAATGAATTCTGCTTTGAACTTTTCATAAATGCTTTCCTCAACCAGTACGCGGCTACCGCACAAACATATCTGCCCCTGGTTGCTAAATGATGATTGCACCGTGGTACGCATCATCTTATCCCAATCGCAATCGGCAAAAATGATGTTGGGGTTTTTACCACCAAGCTCAAGTGATACTTTTTTGAACATTGGTGCCGCAGTTGCAGCAATTTCCCTGCCGGCACGAGTACTGCCTGTGAAGGATATTGCTTTAATGCCGGGGTGAGCGGTGATAGCTGCGCCACAACCGGGGCCGGTGCCATGAACAATATTCAATACGCCTGCAGGCAAGCCTGCTTCTATGCAAATGTGGCTAAGCAGGTAGGCTGTCATTGGCGTTACCTCGCTTGGCTTTGCCACGACACAATTACCTGCTGCTAATGCCGGAGCTATCTTCCATGTAAAAAGATAAAGGGGTAAGTTCCACGGAGAGATGCAACCTACAACACCTATAGGTTGACGAAGGGTGTAGTTGATAGCCTTGTCTTCCATATTATGGCTATCTGTGCTAAAGTGCATGATTCCCGTAGCAAAGAACCTGAAGTTGCTGGAAGCGCGAGGTATGTCTACCCTTTTGCTTAACCACAAGGGTTTGCCATTGTCATTGGTTTCGGCCAGCGCCAGAGCATCAAGATTGTCGTCTATCAGTTGTGCAATACGGTTCAGTATTTTAAACCTTTCCTCGGCGGGAGTTGTACTCCACAAAGGGAAAGCAGCTTTTGCTGCACCAACTGCTTCATCAATATCTTTTGAGTCACTATCAGGTGTTTGACTATACAGTTCGCCCGTTGCAGGGTTAGCGTTATCTATGTAATTGCCATTAAGTGGCGCCTGCAATGACCCCGCTATGTAATTGGCTATATGTGAAGGAGCTTTAAGATCCATAAAAACGAAAAAATACTTTTAGTTATTCACCCCATTTATAGGTGTTAATATTCAATCCTGCTAATTGTAGCGCCCTGCTTACAACGGTATCTGCCAGTTCTTCAAAAGTTTGCGGTTTGCTGTAGAACGATGGTGTTGCCGGACAGATAATACCACCGGCTTCCGTTACTGCAGTCATATTTTTCAGTTGTATCAAATTATAAGGCGTTTCCCGCACCACGCAGATCAGTTTGCGGCGTTCTTTTAACATCACATCGGCTGCCCGGGTGGTGAGGTCATTGCTTATTCCACCGGCTATCCTACCCAGCGTACCCATGCTGCACGGACAAATGATCAATGCGCTGTACGACGCACTACCTGAAGCTATCGGCGCCATAAAGTCATTCTTTTCCCACACCTTGAAGGGATACTTTTCATAGTCTTTATTGCCCAGCTCATGCTGCCATACTGTGCGGGCATTATCACTCCATACCGTGCCCACCTCGGCAACCTGCTCTCTAAGCTGTACAAGCCTATCCAGCAGCACTTTGGCATATACCGAACCACTTGCACCCGTAACAGCAACTGCTATTTTTATCATAAAAATCCCTGCAAAAGGCAAAACTACATGGAATATTTGTAAATTCGTTTCCCTAAAACGCGTAATTGATGCAACGTATTTTGCTTATTGCTATACTGATCCTGTCCGTGCCTGTTGTGCTGATGGCAGATGATAAAAAGAAAAAAACAGCCGGAACCCAAGCCAAGGCAACTAATGGCCCTGCTGCAAGCCCAAACAATGCTGCAAAAGAGGAGATCCACTGGATATCTGACATGAATGAGCTGCAGGCAAAAATGCAGGCAAGCCCTAAAAAAGTAATCATTGATGTGTATACAGGATGGTGTGGCTGGTGCAAAAAGATGGATGCCACCACCTACGAAAACCCGGACCTGATAAAATATGTGAACAATAACTTCTATGCCGTGAAGCTAGATGCGGAACGCCAGGACGTTATCAACTTCCAGGGTAAGGAGTACAAATTTGAGCCACAATACAAGGCAAATACTTTTGCAGTTGAAATAATGAAAGGGTCTATGTCTTACCCGACAACTGTATTTATGGTGGAGAATTTTCAGTCGCCAACACCAATACCGGGTTTCCGCACGGTGAAAGAGATGGAACTTTTCCTTACTTATTTTGGAGATAATATGTACAAGCGCGTGAAGTTTGACGACTACCAAAAGAACTTCACTTACCACTGGGACAAAGGGCAGGCGCCTGATATGGCACCACCAGCAGGTCACTAAAGAACTTCAAAGCCCCTTTCAGGGGCTTTTATTTTTCTATGATATGCTTCATATCTGTCTTGTAAAACTTGCAGGCAGGCTTTAAGCCACATTGTTCGCATTTGGGACGCCGTGCCACGCAGATATACCGACCATGCAGTATGAGCCAATGATGGGCAACAGCGAGCAGTTCCTGCGGGATATTAGCTACCAGTTGCTGTTCTGTTTGCAACGGTGTTTTGGCTTTAGTGGTGAGTCCTATCCTGGCAGAAACACGAAAAACATGGGTATCTACTGCCATGCCGGGTTGGTCGAACACTACTGAAATAATAACGTTGGCAGTCTTTCTGCCAACGCCCGGAAGTGTCACCAAGTCCTCCATATTATCCGGTACCTCACCATTGAAATTGTTAGCCAGCATTCTTGCCATACCTATCAGGTGGCGCGTTTTATTATTGGCAAAACTTATGCTGCGCACCAAAGGTTCTACATCATCAAACTCTGCCTTTGCCAATTTTTGCGGTGTAGGAAATTTTTTGAACAGGGCGGGCGTTACAATGTTCACCCGTTTATCTGTACACTGTGCTGAGAGTATCACGGCCACCAGCAATTCATACGGGTTACTATAATTAAGTTCCGTTTCAGCATTTGGGTTGTTTTTCTGAAACCAGTCGATAACAAATTTGTAGCGTTCTTTTTTGGTCATAACAGCGTGGAATCTGCAAAAGTATCTTATCTCGGCTAAATGTTAAAGGTATTCTTAATGAGACCGTAAGAAAAATGAGTACGAATTACCTGATTATAAAATAATGGTGTATTTTGGCATATCATTTTTTCAGATGAACAAGAAATTCGCAGGCGTTATCGTATTGTTGTTGCTAGCCCTAATATTCGAGAGCAGTTGCGGCACTACTACCTACAGGAGGAAAAGGTATGCAAGTCCCAAATATATCAACGCTAAGAAGCATTGGTTCAGTTGGCACGAGCATCATTACCGCCCGCACCAGCACAGGGGCGGTTATTGGTAGTAGGCGGCTATCTATCAGATCATTTATTGTATTTGCGTTTTGTTACTATTCTGCATGGTCGAAGCAGGAATGGTAGATTGTTTTGGTTTGTTCGTTCTTGTAGAACACATCACCAACATTGCTTACCCAGCGCATTCTTTTTATGGCATTTGTAAGAAAGACCTCATCTGCCAGCAATAATTCCTCAACCGAGAGTTTCTTTTCTACTACAGCGATATCACTCATCAGGTAACGCCTCAATACGCCTGCCACGCAACCTTCGGATAGGGGTGGTGTGTATACTGTTCCGTTCTTTATCCAGAAGATATTGGCGATGGTGCTTTCTATGATGTTGCCCGATGTGTTGCAGACCAACGCATCGTTCCATTGGTGCTGCTGGGCCTGCTTTGCAGCCATGGTGTAGATGAGCGCGTTGCAAGTCTTAAGGTTACAAAGCGCATCTGTACTTTTATTGAGCCCATGCGCAATGCCAACTATCAGGCCGTTTTCATTAAAACGCAATGTACCTTCATCCAGAGGAAAACATTCTATAACATAGCCTGCTTTATTGTCAGCCCAGTCATATAGCCCTCCCTCTCCGCCATATACCTGTAAACGCACCCGGCATAAGTCCTCGAGTTTGTTTTTGTTCACTGTGCGCCAGACTTCCTGTTCGAGATGATCAACCGTTACTAACGGGGGTAGTTCAAGCTGCAGCTGCTTCATACCGGCAAAAAGACGCTCCCAGTGATATTCGCTCAAATGGATGGTATTTTTTGAGATGAGCATGGTCTCAAAAATGCCATAGCCATACCGGAAAGCCCTGTTCTCTAAAGGGAGGCGGGCATCTTCTCTTGTGATAATCTTTCCGTTGAGGTTGATGTAGCTCAAAGTGCGTTTTTAGGTCTAATACGTATAAAGGTAGGCGTTGAAAGGGTGAAATGATGTGTGCTGTTTAAATAATGTCACTCCTTCAGAGCTTGGTTTTGATATTTTTGTTTTTCTATAATAATATCAACCCTTCGGGTTTAGGGCGCATGTCAAATCTTCCCTTAAGTCCAATAACAAATCTATTTTTTTGAACACTTGATCGACCCAGAGGGTATAATTTCGGGGATAGGCTTGTTTTCGGTTAATAATTTTTTTTTGACGTGGCGAAATGAGCCATGGGCAATCATCTTGTTTTTTATTTTCAGGTATAAAGGGGTATAAAAGGGTATAATTATACCTGAAAAAGGTATAAAAAAGGTATAATTTCCAGTAAACAAAGAACTTCCAAAGTGCACGCCAGCAGCAGGTTTCAGCCATTTGCAAGGCGACTATTTATACAGCAAAATCTGTGCCAGAAAAGCGAGAGCGGAGAAAGAGTGCGGAGAGCGAGAGAAGAGTAAGTTGGTGGATATTTTCTGAAATCTACTCAGGTCTAGATGTTTGCAGGATTATGCCTACAAACCGTACTTTTGCGGCAAACGTATAATTATATGCAATTTGAACAACCTGTTTCGGTGCAATGGCTGGCGGAGTTTACAGGAGCAAAACTTGTGGGTGACCAAAACCAGATGGCAACAGGTATTAACGAGATACATAAAGTAACAAAGGGTGATATTTCCTTTGTTGATTTTGAGAAGTATTATGATAAGTGTCTGAACTCAGCTGCAACCATTATCATCATCAATAAAGAAGTGGCGTGCCCTGATGGCAAGACGCTGCTGGTGACCAATGACCCGTTCAGTGCCTATGTGAAAATTGTGAAGCATTTCCGTCCGTTTGAGCCTGCTACAAAAATGATCAGCGACAGTGCTGTTATAGGCGAAGGCACGCATATACAACCGGGGGTATTTGTAGGCAACCATGTGCGCATAGGTGAGAATTGCCTGATACACCCTAATGTTACGATTTACGACCATTGTGTGATAGGTGATAATGTGGTGATACATGCCGGCTGTGTGCTGGGCGCAGATGCGTTCTACTTTAAACGCCGCAAAGACCGCGAGGTGCAGTATGACAAACTGGTGAGCTGCGGCCGGGTGATTATAGAGGATGATGTGGAAATAGGTGCGGGCACTACCATAGATAAGGGCGTGAGCGGTGACACCATAATAGGCAAGGGAACAAAACTGGATAACCACATACACATTGGTCATGGTGCAGTGATAGGCAAAAACTGCCTGTTTGCGGCACAGGTGGGCGTGGGTGGCAAGGCAATAATAGAAGATGAAGTGATATTGTGGGGACAGGTTGGCGTGAGCAAGGACCTGACCATAGGCAAGGGCGCAGTAGTATATGCACAAAGTGGTGTGCCTGCCAGCCTTGAGGGTGGTAAAATATATTTCGGATCCCCTGTCGAAGATGCAAAATCCAAAATGCGTGAGCTATCGTGGATAAAGCGTATACCGGAGCTGTGGGAGAAGTTGAACCCGCCTGTAAAGGATGAGGAGTAGACTTGTAAATAGTAAATGTAGTTCCTTGATAATGCTGTCTCCCATATGCTCAACAATGGTTCGACAGGCTCACCATGACATTTTTAAATGTTTTTTACTTCGTGGTTTCTATAATTGTTGATGAGAATTTATTGCTGCGCACTTATGCGATTGAAGACGCTGATGCATTGTACGATGCTATAAATGAATCTCGTAGCCATTTACATGCGTGGTTGCCTTGGGTGGGTAGCACTACAAAGGCGGAACATTCACTGCAATTCATCCAAAAGTCCCACCAGCAGTTGAATAACCAGGAAGGATTGGCTTTAGGTATCTTTTATAATGATAAGATCATTGGCGGTGTGGGTATGCACGACTGGGACCAGGTAACTAAACGTGCGCAGATAGGCTACTGGATAAGCAAGGGATATGAGGGCAAGGGCATTATCAATAAATGTCTTGTAAAGTTCATTGCGTATCTCTTCGAGAAGCTCTCACTGAACAAGGTGGAGATACACTTCATTCCTCAAAATAAGCGGAGCGCAAAGGTGGCTACACGGCTTGGATTTAAAACAGAGGGCATCATCCGCCAAAGCACGATGCGAAATGGTATGCCGGAGGATATGGTGGTGACGGGGTTGCTGAGGGGTGAATATCTCGCCCTAAATCCCTAAAAGGGACTTTCTTATCTTATTTCGCTGGGTTTTGTATATTTAAGTTATGAGATTTGTATTGCTCATCTTACTACTCAACCTTTCTTCTATAAGCAATTATGGACAAGAGGTAGCTATACAGCTTGACAAGATGAATGTGCTTTATACTTGTGTCGAAAATCCATATACAATTGTGGTTAATGGCTATTCTCTAAGAGATCTATTATTAACAATAGACAATGGCGAAATTAAGACTGTCCAATCCCAAGGCGGAGGCACGATAATTCCTGCAAAGAGTGGTAAGGCAACGGTTTATGTAAAGATTAGATCTGCTTCTGGAATAAGAGAATTAAAAAAAATCGAATTTAGGGTACGAGACAGACCTACTCCAAAAGTAAAACTCGACTATCGGCATGGGGGAGAAATAAGCAAGTCTATATTATGTGCACAAATAGCTCCTGGTGCTTATTATGATGATCTTGATTATCATGTGAATATTTTGAGCTTTACTATAATAGTGCGTAGAGATACTAATGAAATTTTTAAGAGAACAATGGCGAACGCATATGGAACAAGAATAGATACCGTCACACACCAGTTCTTTAGAACACTTCAACAAAATGATAAAGTCTTCTTTACTGATATAATGGTCGAAGATTGCGATAGTATGTTTAGCTATTTAGAGCCTATGTTGTTTATAATATCTAACAGACCATATAGCCATACACCAAAGCCACTACCTGATAAATATGAATTCCTTTATGACCCAGTAACCGGTCAGAAAATTAAGCGACGCAAATAGCTAACTCCATTCTTGCGGCTTAATGCTTAAAGTGCCTCGTTCCTGTAATCACCATTGCCATATTGTTTGCTTTGCAGAACTCAATGCTATCGTTATCACGTATAGAGCCGCCGGGATGGATGACTGCTGCAATACCTGCCTCGCGGGCTATGCGCACACAATCATCGAACGGGAAGAAAGCATCTGATGCCATTACTGCACCTTTTAAGCTAAAGCCAAATTGCTTTGACTTTTCAATTGACTGGCGCAGGGAATCTATGCGGCTGGTCTGTCCGCAGCCTTTGCCAATGAGTTGTTTGTCTTTTACCAGTGCTATGGCATTAGACTTAAGATGTTTGCAGACGATATTGGCAAACAGCAGGTCTTCTTTTTCTGCCGGGGTAATTGCGCGGGTGGCTTCTTTCCACTCTGTGAAATTTTGAGTGTCTGCATCCTGCACTAATATGCCATTGAGAATACGTTTGTATTCTTTGGTTGGGTAAAATGGTTTCTTTTGTTGTAAGAGTATGCGGTTCTTTTTGCCTTTCAATAAGGTGAGCGCATCTTCGTCATAGCCCGGCGCTATGAGTATCTCGAAGAATAGTTCGTTTATTTTTTGTGCAGCCTCAACTGTAATAGTTTGGTTAGTAGCTAACACACCACCGAATGCACTTTCAGGATCACCTGCTAAAGCCGCCTCCCAGGCTTGCGTTACATTATCGCGCTCTGCAATGCCGCATACGTTTGTATGCTTGATAACGGCAAAGGCAGGTTTTGAGAATTCTGATATTATCTGGCAGGCGGCATCAACATCTACAAGATTGTTGTAGGATAGTTCTTTACCGTTCAGTTTCTCGAACATGGCATCGAGGTCGCCATAGAAGCTTGCCTGCTGATGTGGGTTCTCGCCATAGCGCAGGGATTGTTTATTGCCAAATGATAACTGGTAATGCTTTTCACCTTCAGACTTAGTGAAGTAATCTGCAATGGCCACATCGTAGTGTGCACATTCTGCAAAAGCAGCGGCAGCAAATTTCCTGCGGTCTTCAATGGCTGTCTCGCCATTTTTAGCATTCAGTAACTCCAGTAACTGTGCGTATTGATCGCGGGAGGCGACAATACATACGTCGTTATAATTTTTACCTGCAGCGCGTATCAGTGATACGCCGCCTATGTCTATCTTCTCAATTATCTTCTTCTCATCATCGGTAGTCCTCACCGTTTCTTCGAAGGGGTAAAGGTCAACGATCACGAGGTCGAACAATGGAATTTCGTATTCGCTTATGTGCTTCTGGTCATCTGCAAAATCGCGGCGGGCAAGAATACCGCCAAATACTTTGGGGTGAAGGGTCTTTACACGGCCACCCAGGATAGAAGGATACCCTGTAACAGTTTCTACCGCAACGCATGGTATGCCTGCCTGCTCAATAAATGTTTGTGTGCCACCCGTAGAATACAAGGTTACACCAAGCTCGTGCAGCTTACGAACAATTGGCTCAAGGCCATCTTTATAAAAAACAGAAATGAGTGCTGACGTTATTTTGCGGTTCATACAAATGCGTAATTGAGGCGCGAAGATAAAACCAAATAACAAAACCGGGCATATGCCCGGTTTTTATTAAACATAATATTATAATATTACCAGTACCTGCCGGCGCTGCGATATTTACGCGGCTTAGGTGTTTTACGGTCGGTCTTAATGGGCGTATAACAGCTACTAAAGTAAGACAGCAGTATAATAAGCGCTGTTATTCTGACGATTGTATTGTTCATCCGAAAATATTTATTTTTCAATGGCCGGATGTAACTCGCGGCAACTTTAGAATTCGGCTCGTCTATAGGATTTCCATAGCTCTTTGTGCTAAATTCTTCTTTAGAAGCTCGTTTCATAACACCTTAAAAATAAAAAATCTTTTGGTTTTACAATAGCTGAGTGGTTGCATTAAAAGAAATCGTAATCACGGCGCGCGCAATTAAGCCGGAGGCCGAAATAAACATAATTGGTAGTGAGGGGTCCCGCTACCGGGCCGGTAGTAGAATAGGCAGGATAGGCATTGCCTGCCACCATATACTTACGATAAGTGCAACCAAGATCGAAGAACAGGTTGCGGCGCAGTTGGTAAGAGATATTCAGGTTGATGAGCTGGCAGGTGCCACGCGGGCCGTTTATCCAGTTGACACCATAGATATGGTCGGCAGTGGTGTAGTTATTAAAGATATTGTTGCCATAGTTTCTGCCGCCTGTATCAACGCCCTGTACATAGAACGTGCCGCGTAGTCCTAAATATAAGTTCCTTATGGGATTATACTTCACCTGTCCTATCACCTTAACGAAACCCGATCCGATAGGGTCTGCAAGCGGTTGGTTATAATGAGTGTAGTTAGCGAGTGTATCCTGAGCAGAGTAAGTATAGGGGCGGACAGCATCTATCTCACCCTGGAGGTCGAGGTTCTTAATAGTTAAGGCATCGAAGTACTTAGCGCCCAGCTGGAAACCATATTTGTTGCCATACCATTTTTTACTGCTTATCAACTCCTGGTAGCGGAACTCGTTGAAGAGCAATTGTCCATATATCTGCACATGCTTTAAGGCAATTGCCTTAAAGCTCATGCCCAATATAGATTTATCA
>JBGAJU010000097.1:0-10194 GCA_044224775.1 Flavipsychrobacter sp. | reverse complement strand
TGAACATGATGTTGCACCACCTACTGTTGTATAAAGACTATATGCTCCGCTCGCCGATGTGCTTGTCACCGTAAAGGTTTGAGTACTGCTGGTGGTAGTTGCAGAATAACTAAGGGGTCCGGACCATGTATAAGTAGCACCCGTAAGTGAACCCGCTATTAGATCTAATCGTCCGTTAACACAAACAGGACTACTACTTGATGCAGTAGGCGTAGGAGGAACAACCTCAACCATGTAATCATTTGTCGCACCAACGCCACTTAACGATCCGGTTGGTGTAATAGTTGACGTACTGTACGAAGTACTTGAGCAACGCAATCTCATACGATGCACGCCAAATGCATTTGCAGGAATTGTCAATGTAACGCTGATTGCTGCACCTCCACCTGATACGCTGCCTATATATTCCCCGGTTTCACCAAAAGAGCCGTTATCATTTATGTCCATCCACACACCATATGTCGCGGTGCTGCCATAATTCCCTATCGTCGCCGTATAGGTAGTAGCGGCAGAGCCACTGCCAATAAGTTTAATATGGGTGGGTTGCAGCGTCATATCAAGGTATGTGTACTGAGTACCGGAAGCACCAAATCCCGGTAGGTTAAACGAGTTCATACCATTAGTAGCATCATACAATGTCGAACTGCACGAACCGGTTATCGAGAATAATCCGATTTGCGATAAAGGATTAGTACCGGCTCCGTTTTGTGTATACGATGGCATGGCAGGGCAAGTCGATTCGAAACCTACCACAACTGGCGATGATGTCACCGGTGTACCCGAGCCGCATGCCACAAGGCACTGATAATATGTTGTGGCATCAGGTGTTGTTATTAAACTTGGCCCTGTAGCTCCTGATATATTAGACCATGAGCCGGGAAGTCCGGTACGGGAACTCTGCCACTGGTAGTTTAACCCAGTCGACAAAGGAAGATTAATAAGTCCTAACCCAACCGGGCCGCAAGTAATACCATGCGTCGCAATTGCAGATGGGGCCGATGGTGTACCACTACAAGCAGTGGGCTGAAGTCCTGATGGTGGTGCGAAAGAATAAGTCGTACCAGCTGATATACCATTACTTGGATCAAACACGATCATAGCATTTGGTGTAGCAGTAGTTGAGGTTACGCTTGAAAATGACGACCCCTGGAGAAGTCTGTAGTCAGCCGTCGACGCACCACACAAACCTACTAGCGGGTACAGGGTTGTACCATTTGTAACAGACGCCCTGTCAAAACTGGTTGAAGATGTGTTATATACAATATCAATATTATTTGTACCCTCTGCCAACCTTATTTGGAATGTAACGGCCTCTGTTGCACTCCCGCTCGTAGCAAAGAATGTGTTAGAGCCGTAGCAGCTCGTCCATTGCACTACAAATGTGCGGTTCGGAGCAGTACCAACAGTTCCGTATTGAATGGGATTCGAGTTAGAAAAATCCATCAGGGTACCAAGCCAAATTCTTCCTGATGCGCTGGCCGAATAACCGTACCCGTTTGATGCTGCAAATCCGCAAATACTACCGCTTTGTCCGTCATTCACAATTGATGGACGGCCATTACTGGCCAAAGCTGGTTTGCCGAATGTAAGGTAGCCGTTACTATTAACGTAAACATCCGAATACCCGATCCCGTTGTAGTAAAATACAAACGGTATGGTCACATTAAAGTTCTGACACGACCACCCGTTGCCGGATATTCCCGAGCCTGCAGGTATCAATGCGGTACCGCCTGAAAGCGGGGTGTAGCTACCTGAAGACGACGAAAAAGTGTACGAACTAACCTGCCCGAAGCAAGCCATGGTGAATGCAATAAAAGCTAGAAGTAACGAGATTTTTTTCATAAAAAAGATTATGATGATACAATAAAGTGTCTTATTTGATGGTCAATCTATTAACAAAACCGGCCTACTCTGCTTCTAAAATACTAAATATTGTTAAAGTTGGGTGATAAAGGGGGGATTTTTTATTTCTACACCCAAGATTACACATATAACAAAAGTAGCTACCAACAAAAACGGGCATCAAATGATGCCCGTACAAATATGTAAAGTTGTATAATTTATACTATTGCGCTTTGCCTTTCGCCTTATCCTTTGCCTTCTTTTCCAGCATCTCTATCACGCTGGCTATGTTAGCGTGGTCCAACCGCTTACCGCGTATTATCTTCCTGTCATCAAGCAGGTATATCGTAGGTGTACTATACACATCATACTTGCTGTGGTAATCGCTGGTGTGGTCCTTGTCCCAGGTGTTTATCCAGTCTTCAATGTTGTTCTTTTTAAGGAAGTCGGTTATAGCTTTCTCTTCACCTTCAGTGGCTACCGTCATCACTTTCACACCCTTGGCTTTCAGCACTTGCTCGTACAGAGAGTCCAGGCTCGGCATCTCATGTTGGCAATGCCCGCAGGTTGGCGAGTAAAATACGATCAGCGTATACTTCGCCGGTATTTTCGACATTACCTCTTCCTTCTTGGTAACAATGTTTGGCAACCTTATTTCGGGTGCCACGTTGCCTATCACGTTCGGGGCTATGTCCATAGCACGCTTCACATACTTTTGCAGGTCTTCATTGCTCAGCCAGAAAGCGTCTCCCTTCATATAATAGTTCTCAACAAGGTACACAAACACCTCGTCCATGCCCATTACCTTGCTGTTCTCCACATGGTGCGTCAACCACCACAGCGTATAGTGGAACATATCCTTCGTGCCCTTGGTCTTCTTCAGCAGCATATCTGCTTCTTTCTCCATGCTGTCTGGCCATGGCACTACCAGCTTGGTAAAGTACTCCTCTATCCTCGGGTCATACAGCGGGGTAAATATCAGCCTGTCATCACGAAAGTCAAAACCGTCCCAGTAATGGCTCTTATAGTAGCGGTAGGCATAAGTTGAATCCTTTGTTTTGCCATCTTCAAGGTAATGTGTGCCTTCAGGTATCTCAGGCGATTCCATGGCATTGAATACAGTAGAGAGCAAAGTACCCGGATTAGCTTTTACATAGTCGCGCCTGTATGCGGTAAGCTTTTTAGACGATGCTATCGACTTCTTCCTGATCACATCTGTGTCAGATGTTGTCTTTGCTTTCGTCAGCTCTTCCTTCAGTTTTTCCTGCTCAGCGCTAAAGCCTTTCAGGTAATCAACATATTGTTGGAAACGCTCGTTCTCAGGCGAGTTCTTGAACTTAACGCCATCAGGCAGTTTGCTTTTGGTAGCAGTTATAGTGATATCGTCGCCGCGGTTCAGCAGCAGCTCAAAATTGGTCTTTGCTTTGTCGCCCAGCAGGATAATGTAAATACCCCCCACGAACGCAGAGTCCGTACTTGTGAACGTAGCAACCCCGTTATGATCAAGGTTAACAGAGTCTGTAATGAAAATGGTAGGGCGTCCTTTACCGTAATAGTGCACTAGGTAGCAGAGTGAATCCTTCACATCGGTCCATTTAACCTGTACGCGATAGGCTTGTTGTTTGGCAACTGATACTTCAGCAATTGCCATAAGCAGCAGAACAGCGATCAATGTAATTTTCTTCATATATAGTATGGTTAGTTTTGGTTCCGCTTTAAGACAGCGGTGAAAAAATATGAGTTGGTTTAGAAAATCAAAAATAATTCATAAAACCATACTGCTACATACCATGACAACTAAATTTGCCACTTCACTAACCATCACAAGGTAAAATTTGCCATTTTAACTGTTCTTTTACATTTAAGCGGGATACGAACATCTTTCTCAGATCAGCATCAACGCAGCAATAAGATGTAGGCACCTTGTAGCAAAACAAAAAATATTTGAAAGCAACCGCTACCACAGCAGCGGGTTTCCGTATGGCTAAAAACCATAATGGTACTGTTACTGTACCATCATGCAAAATAGATTTGGAGACCCCTAACCCCATTTCGTAACTTTACGTCATACCCGCCCGGAATACCGGGTAAGTTCTTTGACCGACTGCATTCTGAAGTTCCGCTCTTTGGCCCATCTCATCCTTGAGTTTGCATAGGCCGTTATTTCAAAAAAACCGCGAAAAGCAAGGTATAAATTATACCCGAAACCACGTTTTTTATACCTTTTACCCCGTTTTTTATACCCTTTTATACCCCTTTATACATAAGCACAAAACACATAAAATCTACCCATGGCGCATTTCACGAACACCTTACGACAATTATTAACCGAAAATCGGCCTATCCCCGAAATTATACCCTCACGGCAACCGCTCTCCGCTCTCCGCTCTCGGTTTTCTCCGCTCTCAATTTCTCTGGTGTTCAAAAAAAATAACTATTTAACTTAGCAGCTTTTATTTGCTCATAACCCGTAAAACAGTAACCACTTTGTCGCGTAAAAAGAAAAAGCAACAGCCGTTATTAAACATTAAAATAGACTCTTATGCGGCAGAAGGTAAAAGCATTGCTAAGCTGGAAGACGGCAAAGTACTATTTGTAGATAACGCCATTCCCGGCGATGTTATAGATGCTATTATAATAAAAGACAAAAAGAGTTGGGCTCAGGCGCGCACGCTCAGGCTTGTAACCCCCTCTCCGCAGCGCATTGAGCCCTTTTGTCAGCACTTTGGTGTTTGTGGCGGCTGCAAATGGCAAATGCTGCCCTACCCTCAGCAACTGGCGTATAAGCAGCAACAGGTATTAGACCAGTTGCAGCGCATAGGCCACCTCGAGCTGCCTGAAATGCAACCCATAATTGGCAGCCCTCACGAACGTCATTACCGCAACAAACTGGAATTTACGTTCTCCACTCATCGCTACCTCACTTTCGAACAAATAGCAGACAGGGAAGAGAAAATAGCTCCGGTACCTGCTTTAGGCTTCCACGCGCCGGGATTGTTTGATAAAGTAGTGGAGATACAAACCTGCTACCTGCAAAACGAGCCAACTAACAAGTTGCTCACAATACTCAGGGAATACACAGAGAAACATAACCTGCCCTATTACGATTACAAGGCGCAGTATGGCTGGCTGCGCAACATAATACTGCGCGTTGCAAGAACCGGCGAGACTCTCATCAATCTGATAATTCACCACGAAGATAAAGAGAACCGCGAAGGGGTACTTAACCACATATTGAAGCACATTCCCAATGTCACTTCATTGCACTATACCATCAACTCCAAAGTGAATGACACGATACACGACCGCGAAGTGATCTGCTATCACGGTAAAGACCATATCGAGGAAACACTGGAGAACTTCAGGTTCAAAATATCTCCTAAATCTTTCTTCCAAACCAACACATATCAGGCAGAAGCGCTATACCGGGTGACACGTGAATTTGCAGGACTCACAGGCAATGAAACACTATACGATCTCTATTGCGGCACCGGCAGTATTGGCATTTTCTGTTCTGGCGGCGCAAAGAGCGTGATAGGCATTGAAGTTGTTGAAGATGCCATTAACGATGCAAAAGAAAATGCCGCACTCAACGGGCTCACAAACTGCCTGTTCTATGCCGGCGATGTTGAAAAAATATGCACAGATGATTTCTTCTCCCAACACGGCAGGCCCGATGTGATCATCACAGACCCACCCCGTGCCGGAATGACTGAAAAGCTGATACAGCAACTCTTAAAAATAAGAGCTCCGAAAGTCGTATACGTAAGTTGCAATCCGGCAACGCAAGCCCGCGACTTGCAGTTGCTTAAAGAGTCCTACAAAATCACCCGCCTGCAACCTGTGGACATGTTCCCGCACACACACCATATTGAGAATGTGGCGCTTCTGGAGTTGAAGTAAAATTTAAAGGCATCTACGCAAAATATTATACTGGATTGTTGCTTTATCAAAATTTTGATGTAATTGACCTGCGACACAAAATGCAAAAGGGTTTTAGGATAGCCTAAAACCCCTTATTGTCCGGTGGTCGCGTAGGGACTCGAACCCTAGACCCGCTGATTAAGAGTCAGCTGCTCTACCAACTGAGCTACGAGACCATTTTTCAGGACAGCGAAGGTAAGCAAAAAAATATACCTGATGCAATTCTGTAACAGCCTTTACTACTAAGTAGCTAATAACCTATATTTATGCAACTTTTTCGATTTTATATTAAGAGAAAAAACTTGCGGAATATTTTCAGGAATAAGCATATGGTAGTACTATTCAGCCAGGGGATGAGTTCGCTCATTGGTCTGGCAATGATGTACATCGTATTGCATTACATGCACCCACTGGACAATGCTGGTATATGGTTCCTCTTCCAGAGTTTTGTTGGCACCTGCGAGGCAGCACGATATGGCTTACTATCTACAGCTACAATAAAATTTTACGCCGGCGCTGATAAAGACACGGGAGCAACTGTAATGGGCTCTGTCTGGTTCATTGCACTTATATTCTCAGGTATATTGTTGTCTATAAACGGACTGGCACTATTCTACCTTCCTTATACCAACAATTATCAACTCATTTTAGGCATTAAGTGGATAGGAATAAATTACCTTAGTTCTCTGCCGGCCGACATTATCTTCTGGCGGCTGCAGGCGGACGAAAAATACGTTCAGATGTTCTGGTTTCGTATGCTGAATAGTTGCAGTACTATTGGCTCATTTATCGTCCTGGTGCTGCTCAATCAATTTACCCTTGAGAATGTTATACTGTGGAATTTTTTGACCAATTGTTCTTCAAGTCTTATAGGATTGATGTGGTATAATTCAGGTATACAGCACATAGGTAGAAGAACTAAAGAATGCGTATCTGAAATATTCCACTATGGTAAATATACTTTCGGCACAACATTGTTCTCAAACCTGCTGGGCAACGCAAACCTGTGGATAGTGAATTTTTCACTTGGGCCCATTGCAGTCGCTATATTCCAATTGGGAATGAAGTTCATGGGGTATTTAGAAATGCCACTTCGCGCATTTGCAACTACAGGCATGTCGGAAATGGCTATAGCGAATAATACAAACAATATGGAATTGGTCGGCCACCTCTTCAAAAAGTACGCAGGCATGATCACTGTTGCATTCATACCTATTGCACTAATAGGTTGCCTTTTTGCTGAAATACCTATACACATAGTAGGTGGTCACGACTTTGCAGGTACCAACGGTGATCTGGCTGCTAACCTTTTCCGGTTTGCATTGATCCTGGCAATTACCACTCCCCTTGACCAGTTTAACGGCCTGGCACTTGACATTACCCATCATACTCGGACCAATTTTATGAAAATGGTATTTGTCATTTCCACCAAAATTATAGTTGGTCTTATCGCAACGGAAATATTAAAAAATTTATATGGGATAGTCATTGCAAATTATATGTCCATTGCAGTTAGCCTGATATACGGACATTATCAACTGCGCAAATACTTACCTCATTCTTTTTCAGGCATTTTAAGTATTGGTTATAAAGAAGTAATATTGCTTTTGAAAAAGAATGCTAATCTTTCAAAAAGGTAATACGGGTACCCATGAGTGAGGCCTATTTTTTTAAGGATGTAACCCTTCTGATAACTCACTACAACCGAAGCAAATATTTAGAAAGGTTACTCGCTTCCCTTGCAAAACTTAACTGCTCTTTCGAAGACACAGTAGTATCTGATGATGCCAGCAAACCTGAAGTAATGGAAGAGGTATTGCGCCTCCAAAAACAATACAACTTCAGGCTTATAACAACACCTAAAAACAAAGGGTACGGCAATTGCATCAATAAAGGTATGGATGCCGTAAATACTACATATACACTTTACTTGCAGGAAGACTTTGTGCCGGCCAATATTTTTCCTATACACTTTAAGGATGCGCTTCAGATAATGAATGAAGACAACAGTATTGACTATATCCGTTTCTGGGCTATAGAGGATATGCATATTAATCTTAAGCCATACGGCAAGGGCTTCTCAGAAATGGTTTATAAATTCTGGAACCTCAACCACAAAAAATTCTACCAATTCACTGACACTCCCAATATCAAACGAAATAATTTCTTCCAAAAATTCGGGCGATACAAAGAGGGCGTATATGGCGACGTCACTGACTATATGATGGCTATATCATTCCTCCACTACAACGGTAAAGGGCTATTCTACGACAAATACGATTCCCTTTTCACCCATGATGATAAACAAGAAGGCAGCACGATCAGGCCACTGATCACTTGGCGGCAAAAACGAAATCTACTCACATTGCTGCTGCGTTTTTTCTTCCTCAGGTACAAATGGCTAAAAGGCACATGGCTGGTATGGACTTTCAGGAAAGATAGCTAAACGCCCCACTCCACCACTTCATTCACCCATTCAGCTTTAAATGGAGATTGCACCTTGATATAGTTATCTGTGTAGCCTTCCATCATCCCATTTTTCTCAGCGCTCTCAAAAAGAACTTTGCGCCGTTGGCCACGGTGTTGCTCCGTAAAGTATTGCATTTTCTGGTAGGATAAATTGCGCAAGCTTTTATTACGCTCATTCCGTACGGGCACAGGCACTACCGGTTTCATATCAACAGCAAGTGTGTTTGCCCTTTCTGAATAAGTGAATACATGCAGATAAGAAACATCGATGCTATGCAGGAAGTCGAACGTTTCTTTAAATTCATCATCACCTTCGCCGGGGAAACCCACTATCACATCTGCGCCGACACAGCAATGTGGCATAAGTTGCTTTATATAGGCTACCCTATCTGCATAAAGCTCACGTTGATACCTGCGTCGCATTGCCCCAAGAATTGTGTTGCTGCCGCTCTGCAAAGGGATGTGGAAGTGCGGCATAAATCGCTTTGACTGCGCTACGAATTCAATGATCTCATTGCTCAGCAGGTTTGGCTCAATGGATGATATGCGTATGCGCTCTATGCCTTCAACTTTGTCCGCTTCTTTTAACAGGTCAAGAAAAGTTGTTTCTTTTGTTTTCCCTCCATCATAACCTTTACCAAAGTCACCAAGATTAATGCCTGTTAACACGATCTCTTTAGTTCCATTGGCTGCAAGCTCGCGCATGTTACGCAATACACCTTCTATGCTATCGCTGCGACTGTGACCACGCGCCAGTGGAATAGTGCAGAAGCTACAATTGTAGTCGCAGCCGTCCTGCACTTTGAGGAAGGTGCGGGTGCGGTCGTTTACCGAATAGGAGCTATGAAAACCGGCCACGTCTTCAATATCACAAGAGCATATCCTGGCTCCACCCTCATCTGCCGGACCTTTCGCTATTTCTTTAAGGTGCTTTGCAAGATTGAATTTTTCAGCTGCACCCAGAACCAGGTCTACCCCTTTTATTTGAGCGATTTCTTTAGGCTTTAGTTGTGCATAACAACCGGTGATAACAACCATTGCGTCGGGCGCCCTGCGTTGTATACCACGTACTATATAGCGGCACTCCTTATCGGCATTTTCAGTTACAGAACAGGTGTTGATCACATACACATCTGCAGCTTCCTCAAATTCCTTTTTAATAAACCCCTCAGCCTCCAGAACACGGCTTAGCGTGCTGGTTTCCGAATAGTTTAGCTTACAACCCAGTGTATGAAATGCTACAGATCTGCTCATTTTAACCTAAAGGGAGGCAAAATTACGTAGAAAACAGGGATTAAGGCGCAGCTTTTGTTATATAAGTTAGAAATAATAATAGAACCTCAACCCAAAATACGCGGGCTGGCAACTGAGCAGCACTTCCTGGTAGTTGTAGTTGACGGAATAACCGAACTTGGCACCTTCATCAAAGTAGTTGAGCAATGTTTGCGATACCATCAGTTGGATGTTACAGTCATGGCGCACCTCCCATACCAGCCCAATTGTGAAATAGGGTACGACCTTGCGGGTTTTATCTTCAATATATTTTTTTGCACTGTCCTCGTCGAAACTGATGACATTGGTATAGGACTCACCATAACTGGCACTACCCCCGCCCTGGGTGAGCGTGAACAAAGCACCGAATCCAACTGCATATTTCAGATGCTCCCAGCGTGATGGGATAAGAACATTGGGATTCACATCAAGCTGCCACTGTTCTACAAAAAGGGTTTGGCCGGGGGCCACACGAAATGTAAGCCAATCCATATTAAACCCAACAACCTGCAGGTAAGTCAGCGAGTTCTCATCTGCACCCGATACCTTTAATGCTCCGCCTACACCCGTGGCACCAAATGGCTTAGCATGCATGCTATTGTTGAAGCCACTATTTATTTTGCACAGGATGGGCGTTGTAACAGCCAAAGTAGTTGTTGTTTGGGCGGCGCACCACACTGGAAAAGC
>JBGAJU010000019.1:0-61175 GCA_044224775.1 Flavipsychrobacter sp. | reverse complement strand
GTGGTTGTGACGATGTCGGGCGGGAGCGCTGTGACGCTGAACCCTGTGCGCGCCGGTATCTATGACCTGCTTAGTTTCCGTAACGGGATGGACACCCTGCTGGTGCGTGCCGACCTGCCGGCAGGAACGATAGAGCAGATAAGGCTGGTGCTGGGTGCCAACAGCAGTATAGTGGTGGACGGTACCAGCTATCCGCTGAATACGCCATCGGCACAGGAAAGCGGAGTGAAGCTGAACATCAACCAAACGTTTACGGCAGGCGGTGCCTATGATGTATGGATAGACTTTGATGCGGGAAAATCTATAGTGCTTACCGGCAGCGGTACCTATAAATTAAAACCAGTGATAAGGGCTTACAGCAGCCTGACCATGGGGCGCATAAAGGGCTATGTGCTGCCGCTGAGTGCGCTGGCTACCGTATATGCGATAAACGGAACAGATACTTTTTCGGCGATACCGGCAGCGGGTGACGGCTTTTTTATGCTGAACGGGCTAGCCGCCGGCACCTACCAGGTGCGTGTGCAACCTGCACTGCTGACCCTGCAAACGTATGTGCAGACTGATATTGTTGTAGCTTATGGTGTTGATGTGAACCTGGGCACGATAACGCTGCACCCGTAGGTGAATCTGTATAAGCAATTTGCAGATCCCGCTACTGATGCAGCGGGATCTGCTGTTTTATCCAATCATCAGCTATGCACAACGGGAAATTTTGGTGTACTTATTGTTCTCTCAGATGGTTTACGGGGCGTGAAAATATTATCGCTGTTGTCATTTAGTATGCCTACCTTACCGGCAAATAGCGAACTATGAATAAGGTACTGCTGCTGCTGTGTGTATTTTTTTGTTGCTACGGCTGTACGCAGGGCGTAGCCAAATCTGAGGTCATCCAAAACGACAAGATAGAGCAGTCTTTGAGAGGGGAGATAGATGCAATGAACAAGCAGGCATACAAGAGCTTGTGTGATAACAATTACGGTATGCTGAGCCAGCTCTTCTCTGATTCGCTGATGATGAGGATAAAACCTGATTTTGCCCAGAAGTTTATGCCACAGATACAGCGGGTCATCAAGGACAGGAGTTACCGCGCGTTCGATGATTTTTATATAAAGGCCGCAAAAAACGACGACTCGCTACGCCTACCGGGCGGCAAGGGTAACAGTGCTTATGTGCTCAGTTATGTTGCCGGCGCGGGTGAAACTTACATCTCTATGCTGGTAGCCGGTGACTCTGTTAACGAGGTGATGCTGACGCTTATATACGTTAAGGCAGATGGCAAGTGGAAGCTGAATGTGCTGCGGGGCGAGGATTACAGCCTGGGCGCGAAGGATGCGGTAGGCCATTACCAGAATGCGATGAGGCTATATAAAGACAGCGCTGTGATAGATGCGATGAACGCGATGGCGCTGAGCAGCCATTGTGGCATGCCTGCGGGGAGTATGTTCCGCTATGCGAATGCAAAGGATATGGGTTTTTTTTACGACACATTGACGGCCGCAGCAAAAGCAAAATATACGTTGCCATATGTTATTAACGACGTAGCGACAAAACCGCGTGCAGTGAACGTTACGGTGGAACTGGTGGAGCGACAGTTTGTGCCGATGGTGGTGTACCAATCATCTGTGCTATTAAGCGATACCGTGAGCCTGAAAAAAGAGAATGATGAGCTACAAAAGAATATAGGTAAGGTGTTTCGCGGGATGGATAAGAACAATAAGATCATTGTTTACAGGGCATACAATGAACTGCCCCGTGATGAACAAAGCCAGGTACCCTATTACGGGTACATACAGAAGCTGAAATAAGTTTTCTTTAAGACAAAGTGATGGTGATATTCCTATGGGCGCTTGAGCTTTCGGGGAATGACTGTTCGGTGCCATCTGTGAAGACGAAAACGAGATTTTTGCGCTCGTTAACATTGGTGTCGACCCCTATCTTGTGAATATCAGTATTGACCTTTATGGGCGATTTTATGAATGGGCTGGCAATGATCCTAGGTATTACTTTGCCTGTAACGTTAACTCTCCGCTTGGTACTCTTGTCTTCGAAAAATATCGCTTTTATCGTCATTAATGCAAAGGTACCACTATTTACCGTTAATTGCGTTCTATTTGCCTACAGGCAGTGAGCCCATTATTTTTCTATTGTGGAACACTACGGCGAGCTAGGGGCATTTGCCTCAATCATCACCTGCATCGCTCCGATGTCGGCGAGTCCCACCAGGCACAGGCTAGGCTATGGAGACTCGCCGAGGACGAAAGCATTTTTTTGGGAAGGCCATCTTGTTTTGGGCTGCATCGCTTTGGTTTGCTATGGTACGCGTTGAAAACGCTGTGCCGGGGGCATCCTCGTTGCAAACGAGGACGAGTTGGGGGGGGGGTATGTGTTGTGTTATCAGCGCGAGTCTACTTTCTTTTCAACAGCAAAAAGAAAGTAGCAAAGAAAGTGCCGCCCAAAGTCAAATTGCTCCGCATGACTTTGGGTTAGCTCTACGCTGTGGTGTTGTGTTACGCAGTACGCTACTGAGCGGCATGGCGCTGGTTTTCATGCCTACCCTGAACCAGATTTGGCTGTTTGCTTTGTATTGCCGCTGCTTTCTATTGAGCTGTCGTGGTTGGCATCTACGGCATTCAAAAGGCGCCATCATGTTTTGGGCTGCATCGCTTTGGTTTGCTATGGTACACGCGTTGCAAACGCTGTGCCGTGGCATCCTCGTTGCAAACGAGGACGAGTTGGGGGACTCGCCGAGGACGATATATTCGGCACAATGGGGTTATACGGGAACACTATGCCCTGCGCGAGTGTTGTCGGTCAGAAAATAAGACCGACAACGGCGGAAAATAAGCAGTTAATTGTTAATTATATCATCAAAAATGGTATCAATTCCATAAATCTTGTTGCTTACAATTTTGTACAATTCGGCAAATGATTCTGTGGCTTCTTTAGTTTTTATATCCGCTGATCTATATGGGATGAAGGTATAATTGCCAGCTTCAACATCATCCATTTTCGAAATTTCCAATATATTATAATCATTTAGTGGGTAATAAAATATAATATATTCTTGCTTATTTTGCCCATCTAATGTTATAGACCATTTATATTTATTATTATATAAAAAAAATATCTCATTCCCATTTTTATAAACATTGGAAATTCTTTCATTTTTCTCGATCATTGCATTAATAACTTCTATAATTTTCATGTTATTTATTTTGTTAGGTTATCATAATTTTCCACGTTAAGATTTCTAATACTCTCCCTTAATTCACTTACAAGGCTTCGCTTTTTAGGTTCTGATAGATTTTTTACGTTTTCGATCAATGAGGTCAGTTTAATCATTTGGTCTTTAAGTCTCTCTTTCAAAAAAGTACTTCCATTAATTTGACCATGAATTTCATGAAGGATATTAAAGACTTCTTTTTTCTGTGTAACATCATTCACGTTATAGTCATTCAATCTTTCAATTCGATACTTTAATTCAGATAATGATAATTGATTTGAATAGTTTAATATGAAATTAAGTGCTGAATTGATTTTGTCCTTTTTGAAAAAAAATAAATATATAGCTATGCCGGAAGCTATAATCGCAAATATATCTGCGGCAATATCTAGCCACAATTTTATTTTTTCCATTTCTATAAAAGTAATAAAAGTGAAAGGACGAAGCAGATTTAATGCTAATTGTTTTTAAAAGCTTCATCGATAGGAATGGATGGTTCTGTATCTTTTTTAGCATCATCATACAGCCTGATGTCTTCCAGTTCTTCCAATTCTTCCATTATATTATTAAATTCCTGTACGCCAATTATTACAGAAAGTTTTTTTCCTTCGCTATCAGTTATATATTGAGGATGTACCGATATCATACCCGTTTCTTTGTATACAAATTTACTGAATTCTTGGCATTTATCCACCCTTTTTGTGGATAACTTCCCGCCCTTATCCCCCCTTAATTTTGTTATTTTGTAGGACGCTGAAAGAGTGTGCAGTTTTCAATGAAATTCTCCCATTTACATAATCATACACAGTATTCCCTGCTTGACGGGGCATCTAATATTTCGAAGCTTTTTGATAAGGCGCGCAAGGATGGCATGCCTGCCATGGCCATAACAGACCATGGCAATATGTTTGGCGCGTTCGACTTTGTGGCGCAGGCATGGAAGAACAAGAAAGTGGTGGGCAAAACACCCGAGGGCAAGGATATTGAGGAGCCGGAGGTGAAGCCGATAGTGGGCTGTGAGTTCTACCTGGTGGAGAACAGGCATAAGCGGCAGTTCAGCAAGGATGATAAGGATGTGCGGTGTCACCAGCTGATGCTTGCCAAGAACGAGATAGGGTATAAGAACCTGGTGAAGCTGTGCTCGCTGGGGTATATAGAGGGATTATATGGCAAGTACCCGAGGATAGACAAGGAGCTGATACTGCAATATCATGAGGGGCTGATAGCCACTACGTGCTGCCTTGCGGCAGAGGTGCCACGTACCATATTGCGCAAGGGTGAGGAAGAAGCGGAAAAGGTGTTCAAGTGGTGGCTGGACCTGTTTGGCGAGGACTACTACGTGGAGATGCAGCGGCACGATATACCGGAGCAGGTGAAAGTGAACGAGGTGCTGCTGAAGTTTGCACAGAAATATAATGTGCCCATCATTGCGAGCAATGACAGTCATTATGTGGACCAGCAGGATGCCAATGCGCATGACATATTGCTGTGCATCAACACAGGTGCCAAGCAGAGCGACCCGAAGTATAAAGAGATGGGCGATGACGAGGTGCCAGTGAAGGATGCCCGCTTTGCTTTCTACAACGACAAATTCTACTTCAAGACGGGGGCGGAGATGGAGCAAACCTTCTCTGACCTGCCGCAGGCAATAGACAATACCAACCAGATAATAGAAAAGATAAAGCCGCTGAAGCTGGACCGGGACATCATGCTGCCGCACTACAAGGTGCCGCCTGAGTTTCATGATGACCAGAACGCTTACCTGGAGCATTTGACCTGGGAGGGTGCGAAGGAGCGGTATAAAGAGATAACGGCAGAGGTGGAGGAGCGGCTGAAGTTTGAGCTGTTCACCATCAAGACGATGGGATTTGCGGGCTACTTCCTAATTGTGAGCGACTTCATACGTGAGGGGCGCAATATGGGGGTGTTCATTGGTCCGGGCCGCGGTAGTGCGGCGGGGTCGGCGGTGGCGTATTGTATCGGTATCACTAATATAGACCCCATAAAGTATAAGCTGCTGTTCGAAAGGTTCCTGAACCCTGATCGTAAGAGCATGCCCGATATTGATACGGACTTTGACGACGTGGGCCGCCAGAAGGTGATAGACTACGTGGTGCAGAAGTATGGCAAGAACCAGGTGGCGCAGATAGTGACCTATGGCACGATGGCTGCCAAGAGCAGTATTAAAGACGTGGCGCGGGTTATGGACCTGCCGCTGCAGGAAAGTAACGCCCTTGCCAAGCTGGTGCCGGAACGACCGGGTATTGTGCTGAAGCGCCTGCTGCATGCAGAGGTGAAGGGCGATGGCAGCCTGGCGGACAAAGAAGGCTTAGGCGCAGATGAAATGGAGGGAGTGAACAAGCTGCGGGAGATATATAGTTCGGGTACGCTGCATGGTGCGATACTGCACGATGCAGAAAAGCTGGAAGGCAGCGTGCGCAACACGGGCATACATGCTGCGGGCATTATTATTGCCCCGAGCGACCTTACCAACATGCTGCCGGTGTTCATGGTGAAGGATGTGGACTCGCTGATTACCCAGTATGAGGGTAATGTGATAGAGAACGCAGGCGTTATCAAGATGGACTTTTTGGGACTGAAGACCCTGACCATCCTGAAAGACGCACTGGAGCTGATAAAACGTAATTACAATGTAGAGATAGACCTGGATACGCTGCCGCTGGATGATGAGAAGACCTACCTGCTATACCAGGCGGGTGATACAAACGGTACGTTCCAGTTTGAAAGTCCGGGCATGCAGAAACACCTGCAGGCGTTGAAGCCGGATAAATTTGACGACCTGATAGCGATGAACGCCCTGTATCGCCCGGGGCCGATGGAGTATATACCGGATTATGTGAAACGTAAGCACGGGCTGGAGCCAATAACTTACGATCTGCCGGAAATGGCGGAGTACCTAGCGGATACTTATGGTATCACGGTGTACCAGGAACAGGTGATGCTGTTGTCGCAGAGCCTGGCAGGTTTCAGCAAGGGAGATGCAGACGTGCTACGGAAGGCGATGGGTAAGAAGCAGAAGGCGGTGCTGGACAAGATGAAGGGGCAGTTTGTGGAAGGAGCGAAGCAGAAGGGACACCCGGAAGACAAGCTGCAAAAGATATGGACGGACTGGGAAGCATTTGCGCAGTATGCGTTCAATAAATCGCACTCTACGTGCTATGCGTTGGTGGCGTACCAGACAGCGTACCTGAAGGCGCATTACCCGGCGGAGTATATGGCGGCGGTGCTGAACAACCAGGGCAGTATTGAAAAGATAAAGTTCTACATGGAGGAGTGCCAACGCATGGGCTTGCAGGTGCTTGGGCCAGATGTGAATGAGAGTTTGAAGGGTTTTGCTGTGGCCAAAGAGAACGTGGTGCGCTTTGGTATGAATGCGATAAAGGGAGTGGGTGAGGCAGCGGTGGATGATATTGTGGCAGAGCGTGAGGCCAACGGGCCGTATCTTACGGTATATGACTTCATTAAGCGAGTGAACCAGCGGACGGTGAATAAGAAATCGATGGAGAGTTTGGTGCTTGCGGGGGCGCTGGATTGTTTTCCGCAGATGCACAGGGCGCAGTATTTCTATGCACCGCCAACGGACCCGATAACGGGGCTGGAAAGGTTGGTAAGGTTTGGGAATCAATTCCAGGCGAGCTCATCGATGGCTACCAATAGTTTGTTTGGGGAGGCGACCATGCCGGAGGTGAAACCACCGCCTATGCCTGAGTGCGAGAAGTGGGGTTTGCCGGAATTGCTGGACAGGGAGAAAGAAGTAGTGGGCATTTACCTGAGTGCGCATCCGCTGGATGGGTTCAAGTTCGAGATGGATAACTATGGTATGACGCCGGTGAATGAACTTGAAGCTAACCGCGGCAAGGCGCTGCGCATAGCAGGGTTTGTTACGGATGTGGTGCATGCTACCACTAAGAAGGGTAGTAAGTTCGGGAAGATGTTCGTGAACGATTATTCGGGGCATTTGGAGATAGTGTTGTGGGAGAAGAATTATGTGCAGTATGGCAACTACCTGGTGAACGGGCAGAAGCTGATGATACAGGGTGTGTATGATGAGCATAAGTTCAGGCCGGGGGTGATGGAGTTCCAGATACAGAATATGATGCTGCTGGACGAGGTACGGAAAAAACTGACGAAGCGATTGCACTTATCGATACCGTTGCATAAGATAGACGATGTATTCGTTGACTTTATGGAGCAGAACCTAAAGAAACACCCGGGCAATACAGAGCTTGTGCTGCACATAGCCAGCTGGGACGGTATGGAGGCGAGGCTGAAATCGCAGGCGAAGAAGATAGAGGTGAATGATGAGCTTGTGCGCTATATCAATGAGCATGAGGAGATCCAATATTCGCTTGAAAAAACCTAGCGATATTTCGGTTTAATTATATCTTGTAGATAAAAATTAAAATTATGAATCAATTACGTTTGGCCTTTACAGGCGTATTATTGTTTTGCGTTTCGGCCGTGAGCGCTGAGGATTATACGGGTTCATGGGCGGGTTTCCTTACCGCTAAGGATAACGGCAAGGAAATAAAAATGAAGTGTGTGCTGACGCTTACCAAGGCTGTGAGTGGCGAGAAGTACAGAGGGGAGTGCAAACTAACCGTGGACATGAACGGGCAGACGTATGGCATTCATACCAAAGTTGTGGCTTCGGGCAATGGCAGCGAACTGATATTTGCCGACCAGGAGACCATAAAAAAAATTGGGCCCGACCAAAATGTAAGGTGGTGTATAAAGGCAGGGACGTTGAAGTTGAGCACGAGCGGGTCTAAACCGACATTGACGGGGGATGTAACAGGTTCGGGAGAAGTCAATTGCCTGCCGGCGAAAGCAAGCCTCACAAAAGTGTGATATACAGCGAAATGTGAATGATATTATAAAATGTGGGGATTATGTGGATAGGCTATAAATGTATTTAGCTTCTCTATTTTGGGTGAATGTTTATTGAGTTAACTTTGCTTTCTGTTTAAAACAAAACAATTAGAAAATGGCAGCAGTATATACTGATTCGAATTTCGATACCGAAGTGCTTAAGGCAGACAAATTAACTGTAATAGACTTTTGGGCTCCCTGGTGTGGCCCATGCCTGGCACTTGGCCCAACCATCGATGCGCTTTCAAAAGAGTATGAAGGCAAAGTGAACGTAGGAAAGTGCAACGTGGATGAGAATCCAAACCTTTCTATCAACTATGGTGTGACCAGTATACCATGTGTGCTGTTCATCAAGAATGGCCAGGTGGTGGACAAGCAGGTTGGTGCAGCACCGAAGAATGTGTTTGATAAGAAGATACAGAAGTTGTTAGCTTAATATTAGCAATATGATCTTGAGGCCGTCCCGCATAGCGGGACGGCTTTGTTTTTGGCATAATTATTGCGCAATAATGTGAGTATTCGTACGTTTATTACACAACCTAAAAACTGTATGATGAGAACTATTGCTGTTTTGCTTTTACTTTCGGTGTTCGGCTTTGCGTCGTGCCAGAAAAAGACCGTGCCTACTTCAACAGCCAATGCAGATTACTTAATTATCGGTTCGACCGGTGGTTTTGCCGGGCCGATAGCTATGCAGGATTATTATCTTATCAGTAATGGCCAATTGAAAAAGGCTACATTGGGTGCCAGCCAGGTGCCTGATGATGTAAGTAAGTTTAACTTTAATACGACAATGCCTGCTGCAAAGTATGAGCTTGTAAAGAATCTGCCGAACAGTATACCCGCGGAACTGTTGACAGGTACCACAGTTTCGATCGGACAGGCATGGCCTGATGCAGGTTACTGGGATGTAAGGGCGTTGATAAAGGGTAAAAGCTATGTGTGGCATTTTGAAGCTGATCAAAGTGCTTCGAGTGCGGAAGTGAAAGCATTCCTTGATAAAATAGTAGTCCTTTATAAATAATCCATCTGACAATGAGGAACATTATAATTGCAATTTCGACATTTTGGGTTGCTTTCAATTTAGTAGCATGTACGCATAAACCCCGTACATCGGTTGTGCCGGCAGAGTACATAGTAATAGGGCCGGGTGGGGGCTTCAGACCGCCTGTGGGCACTTATTATTTGTTGTCTGCGAGCCAGTTGTTAGCTGATACAGCCGTGAACCTGAACTTTCCACCAGCTAGTGTAAGTGGTTTTCATTTCACCTATACGCCACCGATAAGTAAATATTATGCCGTTAAAAATGTGCTTAACGAGGTGCCTTCGGAGTTATTAAGAGCAAACCATGCTGAGATAGGCATAGATATGCAGCCTGTAGATGGTGGCTATACGGTCATTAGGGCAAAGATCGGTGGTCATGATTATGACTGGAAGTTCCATGATAACCTAGGCAGTGCCTCGACTGAGATAAAGCAGTTTATGGACAATGTCAGAAAAGTTTTCTAAGCCGAGTTTGGAATGTATTTCGAATGTTGTATTTCTCCTTCGATAAGTGACCTAAATTGCTCAAATTCAGGCTGAAAAATTGTATCTTGCCGCTATATTATTTGCATAATGATAGCATTACCGGAAATAACCGATCCGATAAGCGCGTTGAAGCCTAAGAATGCGTTTGACCGCTTTTTTGTTTCCCTGATACGTGACGAAAGAGACCTCCCTTTTGTCCACCTAACACTGAAGATCACTTTTTCCCTGCTACCCCTGGCTGTATTACTATATATTCCCGGTTTGCCGGGCTGGCTGTGGTGGGTAGCGGCCATTTTGTATCAATACATCAATAACGTGGTGTTTAAAGGCCCTTATGGGCTAATGATGCACTGTACCAGCCATAGGGCGTGGTTCAAGCATGAATACCGTATTCTTAATCACTTTTTGCCGTGGGTCATAGGCCCGTTCTTTGGTCAGTCTCCTGAGACGTACTATACTCATCACGTAGGTATGCACCATCCTGAGAACAATATGCCGGATGATGAAAGCTCGACAATGAAATTTCAAAGGGATTCCATCAAAGATTTCAGCATTTACCTGGGCACATTCCTTTTTGTGGGCATCTACCACCTGTGCAGCTATTTTGTGCGTAAGCGCAGGAAGCGTTTGCTTTACAGATCGGTGAGGGGGGAGTTATTGTTCATTGCTATGTGTGTGGCGCTGTGCTTTGTAAACGGACCAGCTACCGTTGTGGTTTTCATACTGCCATTCTTTACCTTCCGAATTATTGCAATGACCGGTAACTGGGCACAACACTCCTTTATTGATGCTACAGACCCTAATAATGCCTATAAAAACAGCGTTACGTGCATTAATACGAAGTACAATGTAAAATGCTGGAATGATGGGTATCATATCAGCCATCATATTGATGCCAATATGCACTGGACAGAACATCCGGTATATTTTAAGAAGACATTGCAGGAGTATGTGGACAACGACGCAATTGTATTCTATCATATTCACTTCCTGCATGTATTTATTTACCTTATGCGGCACAGGTATGATCTGCTTGCCAAGTACTTTGTGAATATTGGTGGGCGTTTTAAATCGGATGAGGAGGTAATGGCTTTTTTAAAAGCACGCACCAAGAAGATAGACGTATCGCCCTATTTTGTAACTGGCCATTATGCCGTACCGGCTGAATTGGGCAAGGTAGCCTAATGCATGCAACCCATGTAGATTTTGCCTTTTACTACTTTGGCATAAGCTACGTATGTTTTTATTTGTGTCAGTGCATATTTTGCAGCACTCTCTTTACCATATATGCCAGCAACTAACGCCATGGGCTCAAGCGGAGAGGCATCTACGTAGTAATTGTACATTTCTATGCTCAGGCTTGCAGAAGCATCCCTTCTAGGGAAGTATTCACCCCGGTACATCTCATCTTCATCGTTATCTGCTAGCACAACCTCTTTTTTAGCAGCGTTATAATACCTGTTCAAGGTGTCAATTGGTATGTGCAGTTTACTGCTCAACATATGCATGATGCTACTTAGCCGGTTGTAATCCTGCCCCGTTTCTATGACCACCATATAAACCGTTGCAAATTGTGCTGTATCTATCTCCAGGTCAAAAGCATTTGCTGTATCTACCGGTTGAACAACTACTGCGCGTGTAGTGTCTGCGTAAGGCATTTTTTCGGAATCGGTTGAATTGCAAGATGTGACTAACCAGCTAACCAATACGAAGTATAAGGCAGAGCGCATACGTTGATTTTATCCAAAATTAAGATTACTTAGGATTCTTTTCCTTGTACCGGAAAATCACTTTTTTGTTAGCCGGGTTACTGGTCGTAGAAACTATAATGTCGCAGGTGGTGAAGTTCTTGTAAGTGTACTCAAACTCGGGGCAATCGCTATTGCTCAGGAATGCCATGTTGCGTACCAGTAATCGCCGGATAAAAGACAATCTGCCCGGTATAGTTATCTTCTCGGCTGTGCCAACCGGCAGGCATTTGCAACATGCGAGGGGAATGCTGCCTTCTTTTTCCTCAAAACGCTTGGTTACCTTCCATTCAGGAAAGTAGACCGATCTTTCTTTTAGCTTGCCTTGTTCGTTATAAAAAAATGTTTCAATATGCACTACATCTTTATTGTTATCGTTCAATCGTACTTCCTTGTATTTTACACTATGCTTATCGTAGTACGACTTTGTGTAGAATTCTGTTCTGCCATTGTATTGTGAAGTTTCCGTTACGATAATATCTCCGTTCTTCTTGTCAGTAGCATAGTCGTAAGTTTTTCTATAGGTGCTGCCGCTTACCTTATTCTCTTCGAGATGACTGATCTTCCGGTTTTTGTCGTCGTACCTCCACTCCCGCGATACCATCAGGTTCTCGTCTTTATACTCTTCAACACGCGCTACCTGTTTTTTTTCATTGAAATAATGGATCTTTTTAAAGACCGACCTTTGACGGAAGGGGACACTGATAGTTACCGTTACAAGACTATCAGGTGATGCTAATATCAGCAGGCTATCTGTAAGAATGAGCTTGTTTGTATCATTGTTGGTGTAGCTATAGACATATTCATGGGTTAGTGTACCTGTTTGGTAGGTATTCCACCCAGCTTTAAATGAAGCCTGAGCAGATAGATACCAGGGAGTTACGGTAAGAAAAAAGAATAAAAAAAGACGTTTCATTGTTCAGTTACCTGTGCTCAAAATATGTCAGGCAAAATATGGAAGCGTGATAGTTTCAGCAATTTTAGTTTATAACACAGTGTTAATAGTGGTAATCGTAAAAATAAGAGCGCCCCGTATTTCGGGGCGCTCTTATCATCAAAAAGTATCTTAGTGGATCTTGGCTTTACGCTTCTGAGCCCTTTCAACGTTGTATGGGTCCCTTACACTGCCTACCTGGCCTATGTAGAAATTAAGGCCAAATGACATAACAGAGAACATACAATTGTATTTGTTGTTAGCTGTAGGCTGTTGGAAGTTGTAGCCATCCAGGTAATCGGAGAACGCATAGCTGAACTGGTAGTTGAAGTTGAACATACACCTTCTTGTAAGGTGGAGGTTCCAGCCCAGTGTGAATGGGATGAAGAAGTTAGATGTGCGCTTCTTGATGTTGTTTGGATTGTAGTCCGTGATGAGGTACTTATCGGTTTTTTTGAATTTTTGGGTAATGTTGGATACATAATTGAACATGTAGCCACCACCTACGCCACCATAGATACCAAAGATGGTCTTAGAGAAGAAGTTTCTTGGGTATTTGAACAACTGACCCATAGAAACGCGCAGGCTCAGGTCGAATGCGCTGAACTTATTGTAAGAATTCATACCATTGGTATAGCTATTCTTAGTCTCATAGTCAGACAACGCGCCATGCTGGAATTCAAGGTCGAGGTACGTCCACGCATTCAGGTTGTAATCCAGATTCAACCTGCCCACCGGTTGAGAAGTGGAGTGATCCAGATTACCGTATAGGGTGCTAAATCCTATACCGGCACCTGCAGTAAACTTACTATACGGATAGTATGGGTCAAGCCTTATCTGAGCTTTCACACTTCCAAGAGTTGCCAGGCACAACGCCAACAATGTAACGATCCTGATTTTCATAGACATTCTATTTGATGTAAATTAAATAATATTAATATTTCCACAAATTCTTTTTATAATCGCGTAACTCGCGCTCAATACGCTCAGCTTCCTGCTTTTGTTTGTCTTCGTCGTTAGGGTATTTATCCTTTATCCTCAGATCTCCCGGATTAGATTCCTTAACGATCAAAGTCTTGAAGTTGCGTGATATGAACAAGTCGTCATAGCTCATATCATAAATATCCCGCTGTGTATCAAATACTTCCCTTGAAGCAAGCAAATTCCTGCACTGGTCGAAATAGAGGTAGAATGGGTGCTGTTCACCGATAACATCACCGGCACTTGATTTAACCTTTTTAATAGGCGAGAGGCTTACAATACGAGTAATAAGCCTGCCACGAACCTTATCTACAAAGATGTCCTCTTTTATCTCCATTTTGGTAACCGAATCGGGGTTGAAAGGAACATATACCGAGTGAGATCCTATCGCATCGCCAGTGAGGGAGTCGAGATCAGTAACTATTGTACTGTCTGAAAGTACGCGAAGCACCTTTTGATAAGACATTGCTTTAGTGAAGCCTTCATCAGCATAAGCAACTATTTTGCCTGCTTTCAAGGCATCCATAATCACACTCATCAATGTCTGGCCGGGCATTGAGAATATCCGGTTCACTGAGTCGGTGAGATCAATGTGCCTCCAAAGACGTTTGTAGAATTTGATGTTGTACTTGCCTTCATCCGGGAACGCAAATGCTTTAGCACCCCTGAGTATTGGTTGCTTATAGAAACCATCAACAGGACGTGTGGTATCTAATGTCAGGTCGGTATAAGTCAAATAAGTGGTATCTGCTACAAGCCCGGCCGTGAGCGCACTCATTGTATCGGGTGGTGGGGCAGCAGCGGCTGCAGCCGCAATAGAATCCTGTATGCGCGCAGCATCGATACTGTCCTGGTTAATTGTAACAGTCTCTACTTTCTTTTTCTTTTTCTTTTTCTTTTTTGTCGCTGTTTGCGCTTCGATCACGGAACTGATCCCAATAGCGGAGAGCAACAATAAAGCCAGTATGACATTTTTTCTCATAAGCAACTTAGGTTTATTCTTTACTCAGCTGTGAAAATAATCGGGTCTAAAGAACGTTTCATTCCATCCGGGCCTGTAGCGAACACGAAGTCGAACGTGATCCTGGTGCCGGGCACTATACCCATCATAGCGCTTTGCATTTCAGGAGTAAACGCGTTACTGTTCGATTCAAACTTCATGATATCTGCACGAGGCTTGTTGATGAACATTGTAAAGTGGTTCACTGTAAACTTTGCATCGAAATCGAAGTCTTCAAGAACTGCGAAAATCCTGTTTTGCGACTTCATTGCTGCGGCACTCATCCTGCCACCGCCCTTGTTTGCAAATTTAACATGGGGTGGGGGAATTGGTTTAACACGGAATGTAGATACACCCAGAACCGCAGTTTTACCGCCACCCTGATCGCCTGAAACAGTTACTTTAACATCGCCACGCTGTTGCACTTTAACCATGTACGCACCGTTGCTACCGCTAATAGTACCTGCGCTGATGCTAACACGAATCTTGTCTTTAGCAAAACCGGGGGCTGATACAGAAACGGGGTTGTCCACACCGATATAGAATACGTTCATCTTATCTGGAGAAACTGTTGCAGATGGCTTAGCCACTGTGTATGTCTGCTCTTTAAGCGGGTACTCTTTGATAGTGCCGTCGGTTTGCTTAATACGGATGATAGCAGACCATTTTTTATCGCCCTCTGACGTAGCAGCAGCAACGAACTGACCTTTACCATCAACGATATTCAACCTTTGGCCACCAACGATGATCTCGGGATTAGTTTTAGAGTCAGACGCGGTAAGAAATACATCTGCCTTATACTGCTGACCTATCAGGATGTAAGACGAGGGTGCAACTGCAACCGCTTCGAAACGGTCAAGATTGATAACAGCTTTGTCGGCCTCACCAAGTATTTTTTTGATAACTTCAGCTTCTGTATTCTTAAGGTCTGCTTGTATTTTTGTAAGCGCTGTAATAGCTGCGGTCAACGGAATACCGTCTCCAAAGTTTGTTTCCTCCCAAGTTTGCTTGATGCCTTGTCTTTTAGGTGGATCCTGTGCATTAAGTGCAACTTTTGCATCTTTATCTTTTGGATCCAGCATTGCCATTATTTTGGTCTTTGTGTCCTCAATACGCTTTTTCAGGTCTGCAGCACGTCCTTTACGGACCATTACACGAGGAGAAACATCTACATCAGCACGTTGCTTTACGTCTCCGTTTGATTCGTCGAGGCCACCACCTTCTTTGATGAGAAGGTCTTTTGTTTCGTTAATAAATGTATTCAGCTCTGTAGAGTACTGTTTTACTTTAGTTGCGCGTTCGTAAACGGGTTTTGCACGTTCCGGTTCGTTTTTCAATTTAGTCGCTTCGAAAGCAGCTACGGCATTATCAACAGTTGTTTGAACATTTTTAGTAGATGTTTCTAAGCTTACGGTCAAATTTCTAAAGGCATCAAGGACGTGGTCTGTAACTGTAGTAGCTGCCAATCCTAGCAGTACCAGGTACAAGATACCCATCATCTTTTGCCGGGGCGTTTCTTTTAAACTTGCCATGCGGTTTAATTTTTTTTAAGTTTCCTGAATGCGCCTGAATAAGATCAGCTCTTAAGCAGGCAATTAACTAATTGCTTTCAATAAATGATTATCTCTTGAATGCCTCCAGTTGAGCCTGGTAAACCTTGCTCAGAGCGTTCAGGTTATTATTATATGCCCTCATGTTATTAGTAGCTGCTTCAAATTCTTTCAGCATGCCTGCAGATGATGCGGTCATTTGGCTGATAGATGCAAGTGTTTTCGTGAATTGGTCGAAGCTTGCATTCATTTCAGTTACGTTCTTAGAGAAAGCCTTCAGGCCTGTTCCTGCAGCTTCAAAATCTTTTACCATGCTCTGAGACGCGTTAGACATAGTGCCGATAGCTTGCAATGACTTATTGAACGCATCGAAACCAGCGCCCACAGAATTCATGTTATCCCTGAATTTCTTCACGTCACCTGACGCTGTTTCTATCTCCTTGATCAGGTTTTGTGTAACGTTGAAAGAACCAGCTACCTGGTTAACCTGCGCAACAGTGTTGTTGAATTGTTTGAAACCGTTGCTAAGGCCTTCGATAACTTTAGGAGTAATTGATGTAGCTAAAAGATCATGTAATCCTGAACCACTACCGTCGCTGCCTTTGGTATCTTCATCAACTACAACCATTGAGGCCATACCTAGAATAAAGAACAGGAATGCTTCTGTAGCAAGACCGACACCGATAAACAATTCACCGAAAGGCCAGTGAAGGATTTTGAACATCAGACCAATGATAACCACACTAGCTCCCCAGGAGATGACTGTGTTAAGACCAATTTTCTTTTTTTGATTACTCATAATTTAACAATTTAGTGGATTTGTGAGTGATAAACTTTTGTAGTTGTTTAATTATTAATTAAAAAAGTTAGTTCAAGTACTATTAGTGAATTTCCGGTAATCGTGCACCATTCAGTTTGCCTGGAGTCCTCTTTCCGCGATTAGTCCTGTTACGTGTTGCGTTGTTTGGTGTTACAAGCTCGGGAGCCTGCATTACACACCTGAAGCCAAGGAAACAGTGTGATACGTTATGCAGTTCCATGTCGCGGTAGAAGGGGCTCAATGATTTAGCATTGCTGATATATGAACCGCCGCGCACCACTTTCCTTTTCATAACGTCGGCGTCGGTAGAATCTGCGTCGTAAAGTAACTGCGGGTTAATATCGGATACGAATGAGAAAGCTGATGGGCTGTAAGCATCCATAACCCATTCGGCGACGTTACCTTCCATATTGTACAGGCCAAATTCGTTAGGAGCGAACGACATAACGGGAGTAGTTAATGCAACACCATCTTCCCAGTAATCGCCCTCATCTTGCTTGAAGTTGGCCAGCATACCATTGTAGTCTCTATGTATAGGTGTGCTGTCTATGATAGCACCTTCGCCATTGACGCCGTTTCCGTTTTGCAGGAAGTTCAACATTTTCATGTAGTCAAGCAGGTAGCGATTGCCGTTTTCTGCCTTTTTATGGTCAGCTTCCCATTTAGCAACGCGTTCAGCTTTTATTGCCGCTATCTGCTCCTGTACTTCTTTAGCGCTGTCTTCAGGAGTTTTATGAAGTATCGCATCAACTAAAGAATCGGATTTTGGAGTAACTGTGCTATCGGTGTAATTTGGTAATGTGATATTTGCAGTATCCAGCGTATCTGCATTGGGTTTTGAGCGGATCATGTCGTAAAATCCCTGAGCTGCATATACCCACTGCGCTTCAGAAGGCAGGGTATAGATGAGCTTGTAATACTTCATGTAATCAGGCATGTTGTAATAAGTCTGCGCTACATTGCTGCGCCATTGGCTGAATGCAACCGCCTGCTGCCAGGTAACACCTACAACGGGATAATCGTCGAATGGAGGTGCAGTAAAGTAATTTTCTACATAAAGGTCTGTTTGAGCATTGGTCAGATCCTGGTTCCAAACGTTCTCATTAGGATAAATATTGAGCGTTTCGGTGACCATTACCATTTTTTGGTTGCCCTTAGTCCATTGTGCAGTATGCTTTGGATGTTTGTATGTGAAGAGGCATGCATCTTTTTTGATATTGCCGTTTTCGTCCATCATTGAGCCCAATTTACTCACCATGTCAGGATCTTTTGGGTTAAATATCTTATTGTGGCTAACTTTTGCCCAATTGATGCGCCTTTTACTTTTGTTAGAGTCGTTAACGGGATTTGAAGCTGAAGCGTCCGGTGTCATAACACCAGCCATTCTTAAAGAATCAGAAACCCTTACTGCGGAGTCAGACAGAGGAGCGCCAGCGGAAGCGTCAGGAGATCCGGGAGTTGTGGAACTGCTATTGCTGCCTTCGTTATCAGACAGGAAATAGCTATCATCCTTCAGGTAATTAACAATAGCGATTGAGTCAGCAACCCAATAAACGAACTGGCGGTATTGCTGATTAGTAACTTCGGTCTTATCCATGAAGAACGAGGTCAAGCTCACTTTGCGTGCACTGTTGGTATCGGTTGTGGACTGGTCATAATTGATAGTTGTAACACCCCCCTGAACGTAGGTCATACCAGGAGGGGCCACTACTTTGTGAGGGTAGGGGATTACATATCTTGTCCTTGAAATGTCCTTTCCTTGAGCAAAACAATCTGTTGATAATAAAAATGTGGTAAAAACTAAGAGAATGGTGATAAATGCTTTATTCAAAGGCATGTCCAACATTTTTAAAATTAAGAATACATTTTAAAACTAAACGCAAAACTAAAAATTTTCAATCGCAACTGCGTGTATTGAAATTGAAAATAATAAGGTCCCTCGCGGGGGATTTATAGTAGTACTTCCCCTTGTCAAACAGCACTTAATCCAAAACTAAATTTATAATTAATACTCTAACGAAGTGTTTATAGTAGGGTTATATTATTTAATAATCTAACTAAATTGCCGTAAAGATAAGGTGGTTCATTGGAAACAACAAAAAAAACTAAAAAATTAAAATAAAAATTATACTTTAAAAATAATTATATAAATGATTTATTGAAATATTTGTCAATAATAAAGAGATAACAAATGAAAATAAATAGGATTAATTATTTTATACAGAAAGTACCCGAATCATGTCTAATAAATCAGTTGCGATTGGTGCTGCACCTTTGACAACATTAGTAAAAGGTGTGAACACGACCTCTCCGTTAATGAGACCTGCCATAACCTGCGTTTTCCCTTCGCGAAGGGCATTCACAGCGGCATAACCGAGGCGGCTGGCGAGTATCCTGTCTGCAAACGACGGAGAACCACCACGTTGAATATGGCCCAACACACACATGCGGATGTCTTTATTTGGAAAACGATGAACGATACATGCATGCACTTTTTCTGCACCGCCAAAATCATCGCCTTCTGCGACAACTATTATATGCACTGTTTTTTTGCGTCGTTCGTCATCATCTATCCTGTTTAGCACTTCTTCAATATTCGTCACTGTTTCGGGTATCAATATATCTTCTGCGCCCGATGCAATGCCGCTGTAGAGAGCAATGTAGCCAGCATCACGGCCCATTACTTCAACTACAAATAGCCTGTTGTGTGCTTCTGCGGTATCTTTTATTTTGTCTATGGCTTCGGTAGCAGTATTCACGGCAGTATCGAACCCAATAGTATAGTCTGTTCCTACAAGGTCCTTGTCTATAGTTCCGGGCAGCCCTACAGCCGGGATTGTGTACTTTTCAAAAAAGTGATTCGCTCCGCGAAACGTACCATCGCCACCAACCAGCACTAGCCCTTCAATATTGTTCCGTTTTAATTGTTCGTAAGCTTTGCTCATGCCGTCATCTGTCATGAACTCCTTGCTACGTGCAGTTTTCAGTATGGTGCCACCTCGGCTAATAATATTGGAAACGTCTGTTGTTTTCATTGAGATGATGTCGCCTTCTATCATGCCTTGGTAACCCCTGCGTATGCCAAACACATTCATGTTGTGATAAATTCCTGTCCGAACTATGGCCCTGATCGCAGCATTCATGCCGGGGCTATCTCCGCCGGATGTGAGTACGCCAATGTTATTGATATTGCTCATTGTGATGAATTGTACATGTAAGTTACAAAAAGAGCAGTGTTTTGGCTACAAGATTTTTAGTGATGAAATCGCATCGCCCCCACAGCAAATTAATTACTATGACCGGTTGACGAACTTCAGGACATAGTAAATGAAGCGTTATGCAATGATTAGAGCTTTATTTTAGTCGATCTAGAAGAATAGCATAAATATGCCATTTACCGTGGTTGAATAAAGTTATTTGACTTTCAAAAAATGACTGAATCCTATCCATTCAAATGTATTTTTAGCTCTAACGAAAAGAGCCTTTGCCTATTTGAATTTTGTATGTTTATTGGTGTTTTCACTAGATTGAAATTTTTTTATGTGTTTATTTGGTTAGGGCAGATGTCAAATTCATTCGTTAATCAAATCCATTAATTATTTTATATTCAATTTAAATGTAAATGTTATTTGATTATCGAATTGCAATTTATGTTATTTCTTATTTTCGTTTGCAACTTATTAGCCAAATGCTATCATGCTAATTACAAAAAAGTTAAAATGCATGATGCAATCATTTTAAGGCACTAAATAAGTTACTTTTGTTCCTTTCGGATTTGATTTTCCCATTGTACAGCATGAACTTTAATAAAAGATATTATATACCTGTTTTTAGTGGAACGCTATTATTTGCGGCGTTACTTATAGGTGGTTTTTCCGCCATAGCCCAGCAAAGTGCTGATAAGATAATAACTATAATAGGGAAAGATATTATCCTTCAGTCTGAGCTTGAGATACAGATGCTGAATATGAGGCAACAGAATCCGGCTATTGATGATACGATGAAATGCCAGGTGCTTATGGGCATGATCATGCAGAAAATGCTGAAAGCGCAGGCGGAGCGGGACAGTATATATGTGACAGAAGAGGACGTTGAAGGCCAGCTGGATAACAGGCTACGCTATTTTACACAACTCTATGGTTCGAAAGAAAAACTGGAGCAGGCATCGGGCAAGACAATTTACCAGATAAAGGAGGAGAACCGAGATGCAATACGCGACCAAATGGTTGCTGATAAGATGCAAGGGCAAATATTGGAGCATGTGAAAATAACGCCTGCAGAAGCCGATGCATTTTATAAAAAGATACCGACGGACAGTTTACCATTTTTTCCGGCAACGGTGGAAGTAGGGCAGATAGTGATAGACCCGATAGTGAGCCAGGAAATGAATGAGTATGCAAAACAAAGGATAGAGGAGATAAGGAAAGAGATAGTGGATGGGAAGAAGACCTTTGAGATGGCGGCAGGTTTTTACAGCGAGGATCCGGGTAGCAGGGATAATGGCGGATTGTATGAAGGTGTAGCACGTAACGGGCCATGGGCTGCTGAGTTTTTGGCTGCAACATTCAAACTGCAGAACAATGAAATATCACCGCCGGTTAAAACAAAGTTTGGATACCATATTATTCAAATGGTATCGCGGAGGGGCGATGAGGCAGATGTGCGCCATATACTGATCAAGCCGCAGGTTACATCGGGGGACTTTAAGAAGTCGATGGAGCGCCTGGACAGTATCAGGGCTATACTAGTAGCCGGCAAGATGCCCTTCTCGGAAGCGGTGGGTAAGTTCTCTACCGATGAGGCTGCAAAGCGCACCGGCGGAATGATAGCAGACCCTAACACAGGCAGCACTGAACTGGAAATATCTAAGCTGGATGCACAGATGGTGCTGCTGCTTGATAGTATGAAAGTTGGTGACTATTCTGCACCGCACATATTTGTAACAGATATGCGCGACAAGTCGGCGAGGATAGTTTATCTGAGGACCAGGACCGAACCGCACCGTGCTAACCTGAAGGATGACTACGGTAAGATACAGGATGTCGCACTATCGCATAAGAAGCAGCTGAAAACACAAAGCTGGGTGAAGTCGCTGCTGCCTACTTACTATTTGTGGGTGGCGCCTGAATATAAAGGTTGCAGCATCCTGAATGAGTGGATACAAAGCGCTAACAAGGCTAACTAGTGTCCCGCATAGACAGGAAAGCCTTGCCAAGACTGTCTATAATATCTCCGGCTATTAAAGCTTCCTGCGATAGTTCTTTAGCAGCGATATCACCTGCAAGTCCGTGTAAGTAAACGCCAAGTATTGCAGCCTCGTGTGGGGCATAGTGTTGCGCCAATAATCCTGTGATGATGCCTGTGAGTACGTCTCCGCTTCCGCCGGTTGCCATACCTGCATTGCCGGTCATGTTGTAATAACAATCACCTTCCTGGGTGATGATGACTGTGTGCCTTCCTTTTAAAACAATATTGATGTTGAACCGCATGGCTTGTATGCGTGCGTGGTCAACTTGAATCATTGTGTTGGCGTTCTCTCCGAAGAGGCGTGCGAACTCTTTGGGGTGGGGTGTGAGTACTGAGCCTTTAGGCAATTTTGCAAGCAGATCGGGTTGGCGAGCCATGAGGTTTAGAGCATCAGCGTCGACGACAATCGGTTCTTTGCAGGCGTCTATAAAATCTGCGAATGCAGATGCGGTATCGGGATCGATGCCCATTCCCGGGCCAATGCCTATAGCGGTCATTTTTTCCCAGCCTTCAATTTTCTCGAGTATGTTTTTGCCGCTCGTCATGCACATGGCTTCGGGCGCGGCTGTTTGCAGGATCGGGTATCCGCAAGCGGGTGCAAGCGTAGTTACCAAACCTGCACCGGAGCGCAGCGCGGCTTTTGTGCTGAGGGTGATGGCGCCGATCTTGCCATAACTACCGCCTATCAATAATGCACTGCCATAGGTGCCTTTGTGCGAGAAGGGGTTGCGCTTTTTGTAGATAGCGGCTACATCTTCAGCATCGATAGTTTTGTATTGCGTGTGTGTGGCGTTGATGAATGTTTGATCGAGACCAATGTCGAGTATATGTACCTTGCCTGTGTATATGCCGGATTCGGGATGGAGGAAGGTGCGCTTGTAGAACTGGAAGCTGAGTGTGTGCTCTGCTTTTATTATTGCTGCATCATCATCGGGCACAATATCTGCGGGCAAGCCACTGGGGATATCTATTGATATTTTTTTGTTGGGCAGCTGGTTTATCTGGTTGATGAAAGCAGCTACCCATCCGCTTGTGGGGCGGCTGAGGCCAGTGCCCAGGATGGCGTCTATGATGATGATGTGCGGCTGAATATCTGTGATGAATGTATCGGGCTGCACAACGCTTACCAGTTCTTTATCCAGTGCCTGCAGGCGCTGAAAGTTTGCCATACAATCGGCGGTGAGCTCTTTGCCGAAGTTGAGCAGGAAGGCTTTTACGGCATAGCCGCGCTGGTGCAGTATGCGTGTGATAGCAAGGCCATCGCCGCCGTTGTTGCCGGTGCCGCACAGCACCACGAACAAGGTGTCTTTATGATAGTTGTCTTTTATCCATGTGGTGCACTTGAGGGATGCGCGCTCCATCAACTCTGAAGAGCGGATGTTGGATGCCTTTATGGTGTAGGCATCGCAGGCGCGGATCTGGGGTGCGGAGAAAATCTTCATAGTACTAATGTAATCAGGTTTTAAGGATTTATAGATCACCGGGATCAGTTAAGCGTTGCTCATTTTGTTTAAAAATAATGTCGATTTTCGTAATTGTTTGATTTTCAGTTTGTTATTGTGATTTTTGTTGCTCACTTCCTGCTCATTTGCTGCTCACTGAAGTTGAGGTGAAGGGTATAAATTCGGGCAATATGGCCTGTTTTGGCGGATATTTTTTTTCATATACGGGTGGAAGGCACTGTGGGTGGTTTTTATGTGTTTTTGTTTAAGGTATAAAGGGGTATAAAAGGGTATGAAAAACAGGGTAAAAGGTATAGAAAACAGCATAAAAGGTATAAAAAAAGTGGTTGGGGGTATATTTTTTAAGTTGTGAGTTTGGTGTTTTCTTTTTGAGAATGGGTATGTTGGTTTGACCGCAGAGATCGCGAAGAAACGCAGAGTGTCGCAAAGTTGTGTTATGTGTTTCATAATAATAGGGGGTTGGTTCTATGTAAAGTTCTGCAGGATTTTTTTAGTGAAAAAATAAAGTTTCCATGATGGTACTGTTACTGTACCATGGTGGTACCATTACAGTACCATCATGGAAAAAAGTTTGCGCTGTGGGTAAGGGTTTGGGCTGATTTAGGGGGTGTAAAAAAACAAGGTGGTTTTTAGGGTATGTATTGCGCATCATTTTTCTATTTCCGGATGTTTACGGGCCTCAATTGGATTGACGAAATATTGAAAAAATGAAATCATCAACGGTAGCGCTCCGATTGCGGCGAGTCCCTCGCCTTGCGCACAAATACCTGGAGAGGAGACTCGCCGGGGACGGAAAATTCATAAAAGCACTAATTTATCGCTATATATAGCCACCAAATAAAAAATAGGTATAAATACCTATTTTTTGCTGTGAGAACAGTGCTTAATTTTATGGAAGACTGGTTATTCATTGTTTGTGTAGCCTACGTTAAATTTTATTGTTAATCTATAATATCTCAATAATGAAAAAGAAACTAATAACCTTAGTAGGTATAATCTTATCTGCGTTTTTTTCTAACGCACAAATGACTTTAGACCATACATACCCAGATGGTTCCAGTTCAGGTACTTGGGCAAATAATGGGCCATTGCAAGTAATTGATCTATTGTTGTCTGGCAAAAAATTTGCACAGAATGATATGCTTAATTCTAAAGTCTATATATATAACATGGATCACTCTTTATGGAAGACAATTAACTTGCCTACAGTAACAAATTGCTTCCCTCAAAATGCCTATTATATTTCTGAAAACTTGTTTAAAATTGATGGTTATGTTGACTTAACTGTATGTTATTATGATACGATCGCAAACACGTTTAAGCAAGTGATTATTGATGAAACAGGTGCAATAATAAACACACTGTCAAATTGTATGGGTATCAATCTTTATAATATTGGCATTGATTCCTTTAAGGTTGTTGCTACGAAGCCATTAGGATATGTCAACCATCGAAATCGATTTGGTTTTGACGTGTATTCGGTTCCTGGAACAATCCCGTGTGCAGGATGCAGCAATGGATCTGTAGTACTCGAGCATATGCCGGTCAATAATGAAAATGCAGGTTTTTTATCTGAACCCCTTCCTAATCCTGCAAATGGGCAAGTGCGTATCGATTATGTTTTGCCACTAGGGAGCAATGTCGGTGACATTATTTTTCGAGATGTTAATGGTAAGCAAGTAAAAAAATACGCTGTGTATAATACAAGTACGCATATACTAATTGAGAACTTGCAATTGCCATCGGGTAATTATTATTTCAGTTTGATATCAAATGGTGCTGTAGTAGGCTCTAAAAAAATTATTATTACAAAGTAAAAGAAATTGCCGGTGGGGGTGTATATGGTGCGGGTTGTGGATGAGGATGGCGGTGTTGTGGTGAGGAGGTTTGTGAAGGAGTAGGGCTTATAGTCATTGCGAGGCGCATGCAAAGGCTTGAGGGGTAGTTATGCGCCGAAGCCCGTCCGAACGGCATGGCCGGGCGGGCAATCTCGCTGAACACGTGTAAGGTATATGGTTCAGTACATTTTTAGGTTTTCAATATCAAGCCATAAATCCTTCCATTCATAGTTAAATTCATTTATCAATTGTTCTTTCTTTTTCCTGCTACCACCTTTAATTCGTTTCTCTTCTTTTATCGCTTCTTCTATGTAATCGAAGTACTTGTACCAAACAAGCACAACACAGTTGTAACGTGCCGTAAAGCTGTTCTCATAAAACTTGTTCTTGTGCTTCCATATGCGGTTTTGCAAATCTGAGGTTACCCCTACATATAATGCGGTCTTATCGGGGGAGCAAACCATATATACAAGACCGCCTTTTTGCATACCGCTAATTTATTGTTTTTTCTTGTGTTTCGCGAGGTTGCTTCGTCGCAACTACGCGCAAGGGCTATGCGATGCTCCTCGCAATGACTGGTGTTTTGGTGTTTGTGTTTCGCGAGGTTGCCCGCCCGGCCATGCCGTTCGGACGGGCTCCGTTGCAGCTATGCGCATGGCCTGGCTATGCTCCTCGCAATGAATGGTGTTTGGTGTTTGAGTTTCGTGAGGTTGCCCGCCCGGCCATGCCGTTCGGACGGGCTTCGTTGCAGCTATGCGCATGGCCTGGCTATGCTCCTCGCAATGACTGGTGTTTTGTGTTTGTGTTTCGCGAGGTTGCCCGCCCGGACATGCCGTTCGGACGGGCTTCGTTGCAGCTATGTGCATGGCCTAGCCCTGGCTATGCTCCGCGCAATGACCGGTGTTTTGGTGTTTGTGTTTTGTGAGGTTGCCCGCCCGGCCATGCCGTTCGGACGGGCTTCGTTGCAGCTATGCGCATGGCCTGGCTATGCTCCTCGCAATGACTGGTGTGTTGGGTTTGTGTTTCGCGAGGTTGCCCGCCCGGACATGCCGTTCGGACGGGCTTCGTTGCAGCTATGTGCATGGCCTAGCTCTGCTCCTCGCAATGACTGGTGTTGTGGTGTTTGTGTTTCGCGAGGTTGCCCGCCCGGCCATGCCGTTCGGACGGGCTTCGTTGCAGCTATGCACAAGGCCTGGCTATGCTCCTCGCAATGACTGGTGTTTTGGTGTTTGTGTTTCGTGAGGTTGCCCGCCCGGCCATGCCGTTCGGACGGGCTTCGTTGCAGCTATGCACAAGGCCTGGCTATGCTCCGCGCAATGACCGGTGTTGTGAGTTTGTGTTATGTGAGGTTGCCCGCCCGGCCATGCCGTTCGGACGGGCTTCGTCGCAGCTATGCGCATGGCCTGGCTATGCTCCTCGCAATGACTGGTGTTTTGGTGTTTGTGTTTCGCGAGGTTGCCCGCCCGGCCATGCCGTTCGGACGGGCTTTGTCGCAGCTATGCGCAGGGGCTGACTATGCTCCGCGCGATGACGGTTTTTTTTTATTTTACAATAGTTACTTTTTGCACGGGGAGGGTAGTGGTGTTGTTGTTTACTTTGAGGTAGTAGATGCCGGTGGGGAGGTGGTTGATGTTTATGGTGGTGGTGGGGTTGGTGATGGTGAGGTGCATTGCTGCGCTGCCGAGGCAGTCGTATAGTGTTGCCTGAAGCGTGGTGCCTGATGTATGGTTGGGGATGAGGATCGTGAGTTGCTCTGTTGCGGGGTTAGGGTAGGTGGTGATGGTTGTGGTGCCGGTATTTATAGAAGGCACATCCTGTGTAGAATCCTGGATAGTAACGACCCCGAAGTCATCGAGGTAGAAACCTTTGTTGGTGTGGTTCATGTCGGCACTGAACGCGAACTGGATATTAATTTGCTGCCCGAGGTAATCGTTGAGGTCGATTTCTTCGAGTACCCAATTCGGGTGCTCTCCATCGTATACCGGCTGATCGCCGAGCGTGTACAGCGGCTTGGTGTATTTGCCGCATAAGGGTATGAATGCGCCTGCACCACCCGCTGTGGCAGCGCTTACCTGGCAGTAATCGCTTTTGTTCTCGGACAGCCATTTGGTATAGAAATGAAGGTATGCCTTTGTGGCATGCGTGAGGTCGATAGGAGTTGCTGTCTGCAAGGTGCAGTATGCGCCGTCGATATAATTATCCATGCCGGTGGGGGCGCTGTGTATGCACGCAGGCGGCGTGTGATATTCTGTTGATGACAAGCCCCAGTCGGTATTTATCCAGTCGGAAAGGGAAGATGTTGAGGGTGTAAATGTCCGGTTGTATTTACCGTAGTAGCAGCTAACGGTATCGCGCAGGTAGTACTGGCCGTTGTATGCCTGCACCACGTAGCGTATGAGCTGTCCGTTTGGCGTTGAAGAGGCAATGCTGTAGCTGATGGAGTCTGTTACCTCCTGCAAAAGCGCGAGGCCGGAATGGGTTTTAGGAGTGGTGCCAACGGTCATCCATCCATCGAGCGGGAGCATGCTCACTGTATAGGTGGCGGTATCTGCAAAGCCGAGACGTTGCAGGGAATAATGCAGGTAGCCGGTGGTGGCGGTAAGTATCTTGTCATCGGATGGGGTGATGGCAGCGAATGGCAGGAGGAAGGACGCCATGGTGATGTTGGGATAGAGATTATCGTGACAATTGGGGATGATCTCGGATGTGGGTGGGTAAAAACCCCAAGCAGGATCGCCGATCTCGGGCGTGAAGGCAAATATCTTTGGTTTGGAGCCGGTGTCGCCATACATCCAATCGTCGGAACCACCGTTGCCAATATAGCCTACGGTTTGAATGGTTGTGCCGTAATAGTAGTGGTTGTGGAGCGTAAGGTGATGCCAGAACGTGCGGTGCAGGGTGGAGTCGGGTGCCTGGAAGTATTGTATGTGGCCCCATGGGTAGATGGTGGCATTTTGGTAGGTGTGGTAATTGAGGGCGAACCGGAAGTGGTGATTATCGCAAAACCATTTTACTGCCCGTGTCTCCGGCTCGGAAAAAGCCGCTGCGCCGCGGTACGTTTCGCTCATGGACACAGGGCTGGAACCGGTTGCATCAAACGCCCAGAATTTTCCATAGTTGCGGTTGAGGTCTACGCCGTAGGTGCCATCCATATTATCCCTCCTGTTCTTTCGCCACAGGCCACCGCCGCCGGGGGAGGAGGTGATGTTGTATATGTAGCCATCGGGATTGACGCAGGGGATGAAGTAAAGTTCGGTATTGTCTATAATGGCCTTAACCTGCAGGTTGGTAGCATAATTTTCAAGCAGGAACCACAAATAGTAGATGTTTGCGGCCATGCTGCCGGGTTCGCGGGCGTGGTGCATGGAGGTGTAGAGCATTTGCGGTTTCGACACCCTTACCCAGTATATTGGCCTGCCCTCGATGGTATGGAAAGTATCAATTGGTTGCTTTGCGCTGATGAGGCCCGGATATAGGAGGCGCATAGAGTCCAGTATATCCAGCATTTCGGTGTAGGTAGGATAGCCATCGTAACTACCGAGGTGAAAGTGAGCGGGCGGGGTGGGGGTGGATGGTGTGCAACCTGCGCTTGTTGTTTTCAGGGCTTTTTTTTTATTCTGGTCCTGGTAGTACTTCACTACATCGCCGATGATGATATCTACCTTGAAGCCGGCATCTTTCGCCAGCCTTATTTCGGTAGCAGAAAAGTCGGAAATGAAGTAAACGCCCTTTTTGCTATCGCCGTGATCGACAGCAAGGCCTAATTCTGCGAGACGTTCGAGCGTATGCTTGTTGTCGAGGTTTATTTTTGCACGAGAATATCTTTCTGTCTTTTGAGCGAAGGTGAGGGTAGCAGCGAACAGGCAAATAAGTAACAAGTAAATCTGTTTCATAAGGTGTTTTATGTGCTTATAAAGGTACGGATGTCAAATTAAAGAAAAAAAATTTCACAAAATTATATGATTTGGGTGCATTAGTGTTATCCCTATCTTTGTTGTTCTTAAAAAAAGAAAAAATATAAATACATTTTTATGCGGAAAGGCCATAGCCTGCTGGCTGTTCTTACTCTATTATTATCATTTACTGCGATAGCACAAAACAATAACGGTACCATCAAGGGTTTCGTGTATGATAAGAAAAGCGGCGAACCGCTTATTTATACCAACGTGATGATAGTGAACGCAAAGACCGGCGTGCAAACCGATGTGAACGGTTATTTCTCTATCTCACTTGCGCCGGGCAGCTACACGCTGATGACCACCAACCTTGGCTATGATACCAGCACAATAGATGTGAACCTGTTGCCGAATGCCATTGTTACCAAAAAGATAATGCTGACGCAAAAAGAGGTAAACCTGAAAGAAGTGAGCGTATCGGGCAGGAAGACTGAGAAGATGACGCGCATTAATACCGGTGTGACGAACATTACTCCGCGAGAACTGAAACTGTTGCCGAGCGCCGGTGGTGAGCCAGACCTTGCACAATACCTGCAGGTGATACCCGGTGTGGTATTTACAGGAGACCAGGGCGGCCAGCTATACATACGCGGAGGTTCGCCTGCGCAAACGGGTATCTACCTGGATGGCGTAACTATTTACAGCCCGTTCCACTCTATTGGTTTGTTCTCGGTGTTTGAGACAGAAGCTATACGTAACGTGGATGTGCACACGGCAGGTTTTGGTGCGCAATACGGCAACCGTACTTCTGCAATTGTAGATATCCATACCAAGGATGGTAACAAGAATGAGACAAAGGGCATAGTATCTGCTTCGCCTATTATGGGCAGGTTTATGATTGAGGGACCGATCATTAAGTCGAAGAAAGACAATGGTGCGGGTATCACTTACCTGGTGACAGGCAAGCACAGTATCCTCGATCAGACGTCGAAAACGTTATACAAGGATCTTAGCCCGACATTCAGAGATGGACTACCTTATAACTTTACCGACATCTACGGAAAGGTGACCATAAGTGGTGATAACGGTAGTAAGTTGAATGTGTTTGGTTTCAGCTTTAATGATAGGGCCCAACTGGACCAATCGAGTGTGCAGAACGGGAACCTGGTAAAGAATGTGGGTGAGTATGAATGGAAAGCAAAAGGAGCCGGAGCTACGTTCATCGTATCGCCCGGAAGCTCATCGGCACTTATTGATGGTAAGTTCGCTTACTCGAAATATGACATTACGCTGAACCAGAAAGTGGGCCTGCCAACGGATACAGTGCCACGTACCAGCCAGATAAACGGATTTGAAGCGGCGATCAATTTTACGTATTTTCTTCCGGATTACAGCCAGCTGAAGTATGGGGTGGAGGTGACCGGCCTGCACACTGCGCTCAACTACTACAATTCAGCGGGTATCACCTCTACGTTGAACAGGCAAGGCACAATTGCTGCCGTTTATTTGCTGTACAGGCATAATTTTGGTAGCAAGTTTATTTTTGAACCGGGTGTGCGTTTGCAATACTACTCTGAGCTGAATAAACTTTCGCCCGAGCCAAGGCTTGGTATGAAGTACAACATATCGGATGATGTGCGCCTTAAGGCTGCGGGTGGTATCTATAGCCAGAACATCATCAGCACGAAGTCGGACCAGGACATCGTGAACCTGTTCTCTGCATTCCTGCTGAGCCCTGATGAGAAGATAAAAGATACAAAGGGCAATGAGGTGAAGTCGAACCTGCAGACCGCGTACCATTTGGTTGCGGGTGTGGAGGTTGATGTTAACAAAGTGGAGTTCAACCTGGAGCCATGGGTGAAATACTTTAACCAGGTGGATGAACTGAACAGGAATAAGAAATTGACATCGGACCCGAATTTTGTTGCTGCACATGGCTGGGCAAATGGTGTTGACCTTTCGGCGAAGTATGTGAGCCAAAGGATATACCTGTGGGGTGCGCTGGGTTACCAGAATGTAAGGTACACCAGCATAGACAACAAGGGGAAGGTGCAGGAGTATCCGACGCCGTTCGATACCCGCTTCAATGCCAATGCGTTAGCGTCGTATACTTTAGGTAAGAAAAGAAACTGGGATGTGTCGTTGCGATACAATATTCACTCGCCATTCCCGTTTACACAGACACAGGGTTTCTACGAGAACGTGAACCCAGCATCTTTGGGGTTACAGACAAATACGTTGCAGACAAACGGGAACATGGGATTGATCTATGCTGATGATATAAACGGTGGCCGCTTGTCGTGGTATCATCGTATGGACCTGTCGGTGAAGAGGAAAATTGTATTGACAAAGAAGTCGAGCATGGATGCGACCTTCTCTGTAGTGAATGTATATAACAGGAACAATATTTTTTACGTTAACCGCATAACCAATAAACAAATATACCAGCTACCGATATTCCCGAGCTTGAACCTGACTTGGAATTTTTAATGAATAGCATTCAATAATGATCAGACACCAACTGGCACCCGTTCTGCGGGTAGTATTTACAGCGGTCATCATTTTTTCGGGGGTAGTGGGGTATGCACAGGTGTTAAGTCCTGACTTGCCTGAGAACAGGAATTTACTGTTGTTCGAGGAGCAGTATAAGCAGGGGCATTACACCGTTGCGGCGCAAACGGCGCGTGAGTATCTTGAGAATATCTCTCATAAAGTATATGCTGAAAATGCCGGGGATGTCGATAAGGCGAAGTATTATATAGCCTTAGCCGGCCTTAAGGCAAACCTACCCGGAGGTAAAGACTTTGCAATAGAGCAAATGAGCGCCACTGCTAACCCGGCATATAAGCAAAGGATAGGTTTTGCTCTGGCGCAGTATTATTTCCGGAACAGCGAGCTGGCAAAGGCTATCCCATTATATGAGTCATCGGGTAATGGTGGTAACCTGGACGAGAGGGAGCAGGCAGACGGGAAATTCGAATTAGCATACTGCTATTTTAATGAAAAGCAATTCAACAAGGCGGAAGTGCTGTTTGCTGCTATCAAAGAACAGAAGGAAGGGAAGTACTACCTGGCCGCAAATTACTATTACGGCTTAATCGCTTATAACAAGAATAAGTATAAAGAAGCACTGCAAAGCTTTGAGCGGGTGAAGGATGCGGCGGAGTATAAAGCATATGTACCGTACTATATAGCAGAGATATACTACTTTATGGGTAGCAGGGACAAGGCCCTGTTGCAGGCGTTGACGCTGATAAAAGGAAGGGAAAAATCTTACTACGACAGGGAACTGCACCTTCTTGCCGCACAATGCCTGTTCGAGGCGCAAAAATACAAAGACGCACAGCCTTACTTTAAATTTTACTACGACCATACCGAAAGAATAAGAAAGCAGGACCTGTATGAAATGGCTTACTGCGATTATAAGGTAGGTGAGTGGAATGAAGCGATAGAAAAGTTCAGGTTGCTGAATAATTCGGCTGACTCCCTGGGGCAGACCTCTATGTACCTGCTAGGAGATTGCTACCTGAAGACCAATGACAAGGCAAGTGCGCGTAATGCCTATGGGTTGTGTGCGGATATGCCTTATAACAAAGGCCAGCAGGAGGCGGCAATGATATTATATTCGCGCATCAGTTATGAGATGGGCTACAATGATGATGCGCTGAGGCAGTTGTATGCCCTGACGAAGGCATTTTCATCGACGCAGTATAAGGATGAAGCCAATACAATGATATCGGGATTGCTGGTGAAAACCAACAATTATGATGAAGCACTGAAGCACCTAGATGAAGTGAGTAAGAAAGAGGATGATTACTGGCTGGTGTACCAAAAAGCAAATTATGGATATGCAATAGGGGAATTCAGGAAGGGAGATAAGGTTAGCGCGCTAAAATATTTTTCGCAGTCGCTGGAGCATCCTGTGAACGGTGATTATGCCAATGCCGCATATTTCTGGAAAGGAGAAATAGAATATCACCAACGGCATTATAACGAGGCTATTAATAACCTGGAGCAGTTTGTAACCAAAGTGAATGGCAGGAAAGGAGTTACTTACATAAGCCCGCAAGCAACTATGCAGCACGCCTACCTGAACATGGGGTATGCATCAATGGAGCTACAGAACTACCACGAGGCGCAGGATTATTTTAACAAGGCACAGGAGCAAACGGGGGATTCTTACTCGGGTATGGTGGCGCTGGTGAGGGAGGCGGATGCTGTATTCCTGCAAAAGAACTACCCGAAGGCTATTACGCTCTATGACAGGATAATTGCAGCAGACAATGATGATGCGGATTATGCGCGGTATCAGAAAAGCATATTGCTTGGCCTTACCGGGAAGCAAAGTGAGAAGATAGCCCTGTTGCAGGCCATTATCGGCAAGCGACCACCGTCGGCGTATGCGAATTTTGCGCGTTACGAGATCGCGCTGGCATACCTTGAGGCAGATAAATATACGCAGGCGCTTGGCTACCTGAAAGCATTGACAGACTCTATAGGTGACAAGAGCTTTGCGCCGAAGGCCTGGATGAAGCGTGGTTTTATCTACCAGCAAACGGATAACCTGGCGCAGGCAATTGAAGCGTATAAGCAAGTAGTAATAAATTATCCCACATCAGAGGATAGGTTCTCTGCACTTGAGGCGCTGAAGGGCTTGTACATTCAAAGCAACCAGCCGGAAGCATATTCAAAGCTATTGAAGGATAATAACCTGCCATCGGCTGAAAGCAGCTCTATTGATTCTACTTACTACGCGGCGGCTGAAACGCAGTACGCTAACGGCAAGGTAGAAAGTGCCAGGGATGCGTTTACGAATTATCTGAAAACATACCCTAACGGCATTTTTGCCATTAAGGCCCATTACTACCGCGGCGAGTGCAACTTCAGAATGAAAAAGTATGGAGAAGCTAAAGAGGATTACAATGTGATACTTGAAGGCCCATGGAACGAGTTCTATGAGAACAGCGCAAAGCATGCCGCCGCCATAGCTTTTGATGAGAAGAACTATGCACTGGCATTTGACTATTACCAAAAGCTGGCAGCCAATACCAGTGACAGCAAAGTGAAGGAAGGCGCTTATATGGGCGTGATAAGAAGTGGTTATAATTCAAATAAGTTCAAAGAGGTCTCTTTGTATGCTGATTCGTTGATCGCAATGCCGGGAGTATCGGAAGAAACTGCTAATGAGGCCCTTTACTATAAGGCAAGGTCGATACAGCGCTTTGACAGCACCAGCGATAAAGCAATTGAACTGTACACTAAATTGAGCGGCAACAAGAACGGGGACGTGGCTGCGGACGCCAGGTTCCGTGTTGCAGAGATATTATACAACCAAGGGAAACTTAAGGAGGCTGAGGATGCTGCCAATAAGGCAATAAAGCTCTCGCCCGGCTATGACCATTGGGTGGCTAAATCTTACCTGCTACTCTCTGATGTGCTGGTGAAGCAGAAGGACTATTTTAATGCAAAAGCACTGCTGCAAAGTATTGTGAAGCATACCAAGATAGCAGAGGTAAGGCAGGAAGCTACAAGGAAATTGGAAGAAGTGAAGAAACTTGAGAAAAAACAAAGCAAGTTATCGGAAGAATAAATCGGTATTATGAGTGTACGGTCAATATTGATATTGTTTTTGCTTACTGCGACTTATGCGGTGCAGGCGCAGCGTACGACACCGGTAAAGGATACCGTGATGAAGGGCTCTACGATAGAAGTAATACAGTCGTACAAGCCGCAAGTAAAGCAGGCCCCTAAGCCTGAATATATTCCGTTGCTGCCGCCTGCTGATACATCGCATCCAACCTTCAGCTACGATGTGCCACAGCAGACACTTTATTATACATATAGCTCTATGCCGTTGCGCCCATTGGCATTAGGCAAGGAAGTTGTGAAACTGCCGTTCCGGAATTATGTAAAATTGGGTGGTGGTAACCTTTCCACTCTGTACCTTGATGCCGGCATAGGTGGTATTCATGGCAAGGGGTTTGAGTCGAATATACACCTGCACCATATTTCGCAGAAGGGAGATATCAAGCATCAACAATCATCGCTTAGCGGATTAGAAGCAGAGGGGTTGGTGCATGGCAAGTCCATGGACTGGCAGATATCATTGGAGGGTGCCAAGAACCAGTATAATTATTACGGTTATGACCACGGCCTGTATAATTACCAGGATGATAGTGTGCGGCAAGCCTACACGCTGATAAGAGCAGGCATTGGTTTGAAAAACGGAGCAAACAGCAAGTCGAAGCTCATATATAATCCAAGTGTAAAGGCGGGTATGTATAGTGCTGCGTTCAGTACTTCGGAAACAAGCGCTAATGTTAGTTTGCCATTTGAGTATCATTTTGATAAAACAGTACAAGCATTGTTAACTGCCAGTGCCGACTATGCTCATCTTGAAACGAAGGATACGGGCAGGGATAATTCCCTTGCTGCAGTGACCCCCGGCATCAGGGTGCGGTTGGGCGAATTTACCGGTACTGCACTTGTTGGCTTTGCATTTGGCGCGAACAGCGCAAAATATATTCTGCCGGATATAGCGCTGTCATACAAGATACCCGGCAGCCAAACCACAATTATTGCCGGGATGCAATATAGTGTGCGGCAAAATACTTATGAGCAGCTAACTACCGAAAATCCATACATCACAAATTCGTACAGTATTTTGCAAACGCGCCGTAACGAATATTATGCCGGTATGCAGGCAAGGGTGGGAGCGCACTTTACTTTTTCAGGCCGTGTGAGTTATTGGAATTTCTCCGGGTTGCCAACTTATCTGAACGATTCAGGCGATAATAAACAATTCAATGTAGTGTATGATACGGTAGATGCTCTATCTTTCCAGGCGGCTGTGCGCTACAAGCAGGGTAACAAATGGTCGGCAGGTGTAAGTGGGCAAATGTACAATTTCAGTAACGGCAAGCAATTGCAAGTGTGGCATGAGCCTGCACTAAGGATAAAAGGAGATTTTTCTGCCAAACTATTCTCGAAGCTATTTGTGGGCGTGTATCTTTCAGTTCTTGATGGAATTTATGCGCGGGATGCAGTAACGCATAACCCGATCTTACTTGATCCTGTTTTGGACCTTGGCGCCAATGCCGAATACCAGATAGTACCGAGGCTATCGGCCTTTGTGCAGTTGAATAATATTTTTAATAATAATTATCAACGTTGGTATAGGTACGAAGTATATGGGATAAATATTTATGGGGGGCTTAGGTTGAAATTTTAAAGAAAGGAAGTAATTTGAGGCTTTATTTCTGAAATGGACATCGCAAGGTATATAGGGCTATACTTACTCAAAAATCAATTTTGTTACGTTCACGGGTTGGGCAACATGGAGGTGGTGAAACGGCCGGCCTCTTATGACGGCAAGGCATTGCAGGCACCATCATATGAAGTAGTTGTGACGCCCGGAGGCTCTATAGATGATAATCTTGCCAATTTTATTGCTTCGAATGAGCAAATAAGCATATCAAAAGCAGCTAATGCGCTTCGTGATTTCAGCGGACAGACGAGAAAGCTATTGTCGGAGGGTGCAGAAGTGGCTATACCTAATATTGGTTATTTCAAAGAAAAGAACGGCAAGGTATCATTTGTGACAGATGAGAAATTCAGTTTTAAGCCTGCCGGTATACCCACCATTAAGAACAGTAAACAGCTGGACGAACAGAATGCCCGCCTGGCGCATAAGCCTGCTTATCCGCCGCCAACAAAGGCGGATTCTGTGAACTGGAGCATGGTGATACTAATTGTTGTGTTGCTGATAATAGTATGTGGGGCTATATATGGTATATACTATTATTCCAGTCATAATAAGAACACAACAGAGGAGCCTGCAGTTGTAAAAGATACGGTAATCAGGGCACCTATACCTTTGGATCAGCCGGATACTACCGCAAAAATGCAGGATACAGCTACTTCATTCCCGCCATCGGTGCTGCAAGAAACTGATTCTATGGCTGTGGCCACCTACAAAATGATCATAGGTAACTATCCTACAAGGGAAAGAGCAGAACGCCGGCTTACCAGCCTTAGGAAAGGGGGCAATGAGGTTGAAATGGCACCCAGGGATTCTGCCAGTTTCCTTATCATTTCAACGGTTAACTGCAGGGTTGTCGATACTTTACATGTTATGGATTCCATGAGCCGGATGTTTGGCTTTAATGGGGTAATGATCTATCGTCAATAGTTCCATTCAACTTTCACCATTACATTTGCAGGGAACAACAAGGTCTCATGCAGGGTGTAGTATATAAATCAACAGGAAGCTGGTATTCGGTGAAGGACGGAGAGGGGACTTTCTGGGATACGAGAATAAAAGGTAAGCTGAAGATAGATGAAGAGATATCATCTACCAATCCTGTTGCGGTGGGTGATGTAGTATTGTTCGAGCCGGAGGACGAAGCAATAAAAACAGCTATTATATCGGAAGTGGTTGGGCGGCATAACTACGTTGTCAGGGTATCTCCACATAATAAACATCAAAAGCACATAATAGCTGCCAATATAGACCTTGCGCTATTGGTGGCCTCAGTGGCTGATCCGCGTACTTCTGCAGGGTTTATTGACCGTTTCCTAATAACGGCTGAGGCTTATCACATACCTGCCATACTGGTAGTGAATAAAACTGACCTGTTAAAAGCAAAGCATGCCAAAATACTGGAGCGCTGGCAGGAAATTTACGGTGGCGCAGGTTACGAGGTGTATCCAGTTACTGCGAAGGAGGCGAGTACTTTGACCGCGCTAGAGGCCAGGATAAAAGATAAGACAACGCTCTTTAGCGGACATTCGGGAGTAGGGAAAAGCACTTTGATCAATCAATTCATTCCCGGTATAGGACTGAAGACGCAGGAAGTATCGGACTGGAGCGGCAAGGGACAGCATACTACTACATTTGCCGAGATGTTTGACCTGCCGGGTGGGGGCAAAATAATTGACACGCCCGGCGTGAAGGAATTCGGGCTGATAGATATGGAAAAGGAAGAGTTGTCGCACTATTTTCCTGAAATGCGTGGTGTGCTTAATGATTGCAAGTTCAATAATTGCCTGCATGTGAACGAACCGGGCTGCGCAGTAAAACAGGGTGTTATTGACAAAATAATATCGGAAGAGCGGTACGTGAGCTATGTGGGTATTATGGATAGTATTGAAAAGAAGTGGTAAGGGTAGATGCTTAAAAAAAATGATGTAATGATCATATACAACGTAACAATTAAGGTGGATAATGAAGTGGCAAGTGACTGGGTGCGCTGGATGAAGACCGAGCATATAGCGGATGTGCTGAATACAGGCCTCTTTACGGAATGCAGGCTTAGCAGGCTATTGGAGCAAGACGAGGCAGATGGTGTTACTTATTCGGCACAGTATGTTTGTGATACTATTGAGCAGTACGAACGATACATTGCAGCGCATGCGGAGGGGATGAGAGAGAAGGGGCGTAACCTATTTGGGGGGAAGTTTGTTGCATTCCGCAGTGTAATGGAAGTTATCTGAAAGCCGCGGATTGCAAGGTTTTCAGCCCGGGCGGCTATATAGCAAATTTCCTGCCAATCTCATAGCATCCGCCCGGGATGCGGGTTTTGAAGCTATTAGTATTTCCCTGTTTTTTGCCCGAAATGTGAATAACTTGTGGAAACCTGCTTCAGGCAAGGGTTTTAAAGGGAAAAATAATTTTTGGGAGTATTTGGAAGTGTGCTAAAGGTGAGTATATTTGTTCTATCCTCAAAAAGATTCCTTAACAGTAAAAAACAAAAAGTATGAACAAAGCAGAATTGATCGACAAAATCGCAAAAGATGCAGGCGTTACGAAAGTACAAGCTAACGACGCATTGGATTCATTTACTAATGCTGTAGTAGCTACGCTGAAAAAAGGCGATCGCGTTACGTTGGTAGGCTTTGGTACTTTCTCAGTATCTGAGCGTGCTGCACGTAATGGCCGTAACCCACAAACAGGCGCGGTTATTAAGATCAAAGCACGTAAAGTGCCTAAGTTCAAAGCAGGTAAAGAGTTTGCACAAAAAATCAGCTCTGGTAAGAAGTAATTTTTTTTGCAAAAGAAACAAGAAAAGCAGGGGTGAAAGTCCCTGCTTTTTTTTATTTTTGTACTCTAAAAAATAACAAATTATGGGAAGAGGCGATAAACGCACTAAACGCGGAAAGATTACCTTGGGAAGCTACGGTAAAGCACGTCCGGCACGCACAGCTAAGAAAGCTGCTGCTAAAACTGAAAAGAAAGCCTAATATACGGGCTAGCGAAATAAAGGCCGTTCCTTTTTGGGGCGGTCTTTTTTCTTTATTGTTTGATTTGGTTTAATTTTATTTGAATGGCAGTTTTTCATACACAGGATATATCAGGTAAAAGTTTCCTTGTGACAGGTGGGGCAGGATTCATTGGTTCGCACATTGTTTCGTATTTGCTGAAGCATGGAGCGGGTAAGGTGCGTGTGCTTGATAACCTGGCAACAGGGTTTGCTGCTAATGTTGACCTGTTTCGTTCTTATGGGCAGTATGAATTTATAAGCGGGGACATAAGAGACTTTGCAGTTTGCAAATTTGCATGTGAGGGAATCGATCATGTTACTCACCAGGCGGCGCTGGGTTCAGTGCCGCGGTCTGTAAAAGATCCCGTTACTTCCAACGAAGTGAATATTAATGGCTTCGTAAATGTTATAACTGCGGCTAAAGATGTGGGCGTGAAGACCTTTGTTTATGCTTCGTCGTCATCAGTGTATGGTGATGAGCCTAATTTACCCAAGCGGGAAGAGGTGATAGGGAATTTACTTTCGCCTTATGCAGTGACGAAAAGAACTAATGAGTTGTACGCTGCGGTTTTTCATAAGCTTTATGGTATGAAGGTTTTGGGGCTGCGGTATTTCAATGTGTTTGGGCCGCGTCAAGACCCTGACGGGCCATATGCTGCCGTGATACCGCTGTTTGTGAAGGGTATAAAGAATGAAACACCTGTTTATATAAACGGAGACGGTGAGCAAACGCGTGATTTTACGTTTGTGGAAAACGCAGTGCAGGCAAATATTAAAGGTATGCTTGCTGAGCGTGAGGAAGCGTTTGGTGAGACCTATAATGTTGCGGTAGGCGATAACTTTTCTGTTAATTTTCTATACAATGCAATCGGCGAACTACTGGGTAAAACCCAGCCTCCTCTATACCGTGAAGCTAGATCAGGGGATATAAGGAATTCGCTTGCAGACATATCGAAAGCCCAAAGGCTGTTGGGATATGATCCAACCTATACTTTTCCGGATGGGCTGAAGGTTACGGTAGAATATTTTAAGGGTAAATAGGTTTTAGGAAAAGGTTATTATCTTTAAAGTATTACAAGCCTAACCCTTTAAACGGATATTCTATGCCGGGTACAAATAATGCTATCAATTTGCTCATTGTGGATGATGAGGAAGAGGCATGTACCAACCTGAAGAATATACTGGACCGGTATATTGATACAAAAATACATGTTGCAGGTATGGCCTATAATACAAGAGAAGCTGAAAAACTTATTAAGGAGTTTCGGCCAGATGCCATATTGCTGGACATTGAAATGCCGAATGAAAATGCATTTCGTTTCCTGGAAAGAATATCGCCGGTGGATTTTGAGGTGATATTTGTTACGGCATATGATGAGTATGCAATAAGGGCGTTCAAGTTGAATGCAGTTGACTATATTTTAAAGCCTATAAGCATTCCGGAATTAAAGCAGGCTGTTCTGAAGCTCGTTGAGAAAATCAAATTGAATAAAGTCTTAAAGAGCGGAGCCGAATTTTCATACCAAGACATAGCAAGCCAGATAGCAAGTAAAACTAAAAGCTATAAGATAACCCTGAAGGATAATAATGTTGTAGAAGTTGTGGATTTTAAGGACATATTCTTTATTGAAGCTCAGGGAAGTTATTTTAAAGTTGTGTTTAACAAGGAGAATGCGGTGAGGGAGATCGTGCTGTGTGGAACGCTTACAGACTATGAAGAATTGCTGCCGTCGGATATTTTTTTCAGGGTGCATAAATCATACATAATCAATTGCATGCATGTGAATAAGATATTAAAAGACGAGTACAGCCATGTAGTGATCAGGAACGAATACACATTGCCCGTGAGCCGGAGGCGTTACGCACCGCTGCTGGAGTTTTTGAAGAGCAATAATTATTACCATGAGTAGGGTTTTTCCCATTGTTTTTGTGCTGTCATTACTTATGGCTGTTCAGGTTGCCGGGCAGAACCTTCCTATCCGGCACTATACAGTGGAGGAGGGATTGCCCAGCAATGTAGTATATTCTGTATACCGGGACTCAAAGGGGTATATATGGGTATGCACGGACAAGGGAGTTGCGAGGTGTAATGGGTTAAAATTCGAGATATTTTCTACATTCAATGGATTGCCAGATAATGAGATCTTCTTTGTGAAAGAAGACCATTACGGGCGCATATGGTTCGGTACATTTAACGGAGCGCTGTGTTACTATAAAGATGGTTTGTTTCTTAACGCAGGGAATACGTCCTTTCTCAGGCACAGCTTTGTGCAACCCCACATGAGGCATATTTCAAACCAATATGATAGCTCTATTATTATTAGTTATGCTGTACCAACCCATTTCCTGGTGGTTGGTAAAGACTACTGCAGGGAATTTGATCTTGCAAAATTGCAGAGGCCGGATGTGTCGGCAACATTTTCATTTGCTCAAAAAATATCGGATAATAAGTATAAGCTGATATGTGGAGATAAGGTGGTTTTTATAGATACTTCTTATCATGTACTCGGTATGAAGAATCTTCGCAGGGAATTTCATAACCCCAGGGGTACGTTTACATCATGCCAGGACCAGGATCGCTTATTTAATGACAGCTGCTTTTTTCCTTTCGGCATGGAATATGCGATGGCCAGCAAAACACTGGTATATGGAACGGGAGTACATGAGATATATACAGATGGTAAGGATGTTTATTACGCGACAGTGAGTGGGCTGATAGTGAACGATACCCTGAATTTGATTAAAGACAATAATGTGTCTGCGATAACGCAGGACTATGAGCAGAACTATTGGATAAGCACATTGAACAATGGTGTTTTTGTTTTGAAGAAGAACTATCTGCAATCTAAGTTCTATCAAAATATATATACGGGGGTAGCGAAGTATGCTTATGCAAAAGACGATGTGCTTTACTTTGCTACGGCAGATAATAACCTCTACAAGCTAGAAAATGGCCGTGCTTCCTGCCTGTTTAATTATGCCCAGACACAACGTGAGCCGTACAACTATCCTACGGATTTTGGGTTCTATATTGATAGTGGTCTAAGGTATTTTAACGTGTATAAAAATGATCTTACCACAATAGATGACCTACGGCATGTGAAAGTACGGACGCGTGAAGTGAAGTCTCTTAGCGGTGCAAAAGAAATATATCGATCCGGTGAATATTTATATATAAAGCAGCCCAGGTATATTAGTAGAATCAAAGCGTATGGGCATGACTACGCCGGTGGCCCGAAGGCTGAAACCTATGCGAACCAGCGGGTATTTCATATGGCAAAAGCGCCTGATAATTCTATCTGGTATTCGACTATAGACAGAATGTACAGGATTTCCAATAGTGACAGTGATGGTGTGCCGCAAGCGCAATTCAAAAATATTTCCCTGAAGTATTTCAGCGTGTTCAATGAATATATGGTCGGGTATACACATAATAACCTTATGCTTGTATTCTCTGATTATACGGGGGCGCACATCAAGATCGATACTGTGTCGCCACGCAACTGTATCTGGGATAAAATATACAGGATAGATGATGGCCATGTTTTAATGAGTACCAGTAATCAGTACCGGTTGTTGAGCAAAAATCCCCGGGATTCAACTAAAAGGTTTTCCGTTCGCCCGATAGAAGATCCTTTTATCCCGTTGCATGCAGAAGCCATCTGCTGTGATAGCAAGAACTGGTATTTTCTTAAGAAAGGTTGTATTACCGTTGTGAACCGGCAAGATGTGCTGGACAGGTCTGATCCTCCTAAGTTGTTCTTTACCGGCCTGAACGCAACCGGAACCCATATGCCGGTAAAAGACGGGATGTCGCTTTCTTTCAGTGAATCAAGAAGCATGACGCTTTCTTTTTCCGCACTTACGTTCAGTGGCAATGACGTAGTATGCCAGTATTCTTTTTCCAGAGACGGTGAAGATATGTGGCAGGATGTAAAAGGCGACCAGATATACCTGGTAGGGGTTAGTGCAGGCGATTATGTGATCAAATTGAGGGCTAGAACGCTATCCAGTGTGTATTGTACACCGATTGTATTCTCATTGCATATACGTAAGCCATTCTGGCTGACATGGTGGTTCTTAACGGTAGTATGCATTGGATTAGCGCTGATAACGGGCGGGATAGTACGCTATCGTATACACCGGCTGCTGAGAAAAAAACAGAGAGAGCATGAAAACGAGATCAGGTTCCTAAAGTCGGAATATAAGTCATTGAACGCCCTGATGAACCCACATTTCATATTCAATACCCTGAACAATGTGCAGGGGCTAGTGAACAGAGATGATAAGCTAGCGGCCAACGAGTATATTAGAGTATTTGCCGACCTGATTCGGCAGAATATGCACAACATATCCAAAGAGCTACTCCCTTTACAAAATGAGATCAATCTTGTTGCCAACTACCTTTCGTTAGAAAAGCTCCGTTTCAAAGAAAACCTGAGTTATGCTATTGATATTGAAGGTGACCTTGACCTGACGGAGATAATGGTGCCGCCATTATTGGTGCAGCCTTTAGTTGAGAACTCTATTAAGCATGGCATATACCCGATGGTGTTTGGTGGTGGGATGATAAAGGTTCGAATCTTTGAGCGTGATGATGTGCTATTCATTGATGTAATGGATAACGGGGTTGGGCTGAAGGTGGCCAAAGAAAGCAAGAGAGGGGCTCATGAATCTTTTGGGTTGGACAACATCAAAAAACGTATAGACCAGCTAAGTGTGATATTGAATAAGCAGATACTATTCAATATGGGAGAGAAGAAGGATAGTAATGGCGTTAACTGGACATTGGTAACAATAAGTATACCAATAACGGTGAAATAACGGAGAGTCATCTCCTCACCATTTCCCACAACACCACGCCAACGCTTACGGCGATATTCAGAGAATGTTTGGCACCCCATTGCGGTATCTCTATGCAGCCGTCTGCCATTTTCAGTACCTTATCACTCACGCCGGTTACTTCGTTGCCAAACACAAGAGCCGTTTGTTCATTTGCCCAATTCAATCGGTTTAGCATAATACTGTCATGCACCTGTTCCACAGTATATATTTTATAGCCTGCCTCTTTGGCTGCAGTTACGGCATCTGTTGTGGTTGCAAAGTGTTTCCACTGCACGGTTTCTGTTGCGCCAAGCGCTGTTTTGTGAATGTCGCGGTGGGGCGGAGTGGGAGTGTAGCCACACAGGAATATAGCTTCAACAGCAAAAGCATCGCATGTGCGGAACGCGGAGCCAACATTATGCATGCTCCTCACGTCGTCGAGTATTACGATGATAGGATGTTTCTCTGCCATTTTAGCTTTATCAGGCGACATGCGCCCCAATTCATCCATTGTTTTCTTTTGCATCAGGTGTCATTTAACTAAAAAAAACAACCCCAAGAAGGGGTTGAATTTATCTTTTGTAGCTTTCGCTACCCGAGTGAGAAAATTATAGTGTCATCGATACTTCATGTTTGTTGTCACTGCAACCGTCGGGGCAATGATGGCAACCATGCTTGTGTTTTTTGTCCTTATTTACGTGCACATTCATGCCAAAGCCTACACTCAGCATGATCAGGTTCACGTTAGTGCCCTGGTAAATAGCTGCGCCGTTCTCGTCCCTGTAATCAGTATTCAAGAAGTTGTTTGGATAGTATTGCACCTTAGCCGTAATATGGTGGTCGAAAGAGATGCCAGCAAATACATATGGCATAGTACGTGGTGTGCGGTCGCTCAGCCACTCATTGATGCGCATTTTGTTGTTCCTTTCTTTAAAGCGTTTTTCCTGGAAGTTGATCGCTACATCCAAGCCGCCACCTGCAAAGAAGAAAGTGCCTTTATCGCCCATGTTACCAACTTTTAAAGCAAGAGGAGCGCCAACATTGTATGTGCGGCGTTTTGTTGTCCAACCGTTATCCTGCTCTATATAGCCAATGTTTTTAATGTCTATTCCTGAATACAAGCCAACCGTTGGGCTGAAGTTGAAATTGAAAGTGAAACCACCATTGATGAAATAAGAGAAGCGCATGACGCCCATAGTATTTACATTAGGCATGTTTTCGCCGCTTGGTGTGGTTCCTCCATCGTGGTGAATGATAGCGGTAGAGAATATTGCCCCGTCCATTGCACCTGCAACATAAAACTTGCGAATGTTGGGGTACCTTACCAGGAATTTCTTATTTGTAGCAGTTGTGGGTATTTTATTTTCCTGTTTGTCTTTCCTTTCTTTCGCGAATGCGGAACTGCCCAAAAGGCATGAAGTCAGTATCGCGGCTAAGAATATTCTTGTGGTCATATGTTGTCTTTTTTGTAAAGATATAAAAATATGCATTTTAATTCTCTTTCAGGGCCAATAAATCAGATTTTCCTGCAAAAATTACCGATTTATATGTTTTGGCATGCGTATTGACTAGTATCTTTACCCTCCTTTTCAATATAAACACGGGGTAACTTTGCCATAATGTCTGAAATAAGATCAATGTTCGATATGTTGCTGAACCAGAATGAGCAGGAAATGGAATTTATGCCCATTGTGCCGCTTGGAGAAGATGAGATGGATGAGCAGGAAAAAGGTTCGCTTCCCCTAGAATTACCCGTTATCGCATTAAAAAATACTGTATTGTTCCCTAATGTGGTTTTGCCTATCACAGTTGCCAGGGAAAAATCGGTTAAAGCTATAGCAGAAGCCCAGAATTCAAATAAGTGGATAGGAGTAATAGCCCAGAAGGATAGCACCAATGAAGCACCGAAGCCCGAGGATATATACGAGGTAGGCACCCTTGCCAAGGTGGTGAAGCAAATTAAAATGCCTGATGGCAATATTACCATCTTCATTATGGGGCGTATGCGTTTCCGTATAGAAGAGTTCACCCAACAAGAGCCATTTTATAAAGCCAGAGTAAAGTACCTTGAGGATGTTTATCCGCAGAAGGATGCTTCCTTTGATGCGCTGATAGCATCTATCAAAGATTATTCAGAGCGTATTGCACAGCAGTCGCCAAATATGCCTAATGAGGCGAGCATTGTGCTGCGGAACATAGAGCAGCAGTCGTTCCTGATGCACTTTGTGGCATCTAATATTGCGGCAAAGCTGCAGGACAAGCAAGCGTTGCTTGAAGAGGATAATATTACCGCCCGTGCGGAAAAGTTGCTGCAGCTACTGCAGGCGGAGCTGCAATTAGTTGAGCTTAAGAACGAGATAACAAACAAAACCCGTGCTGACATAGACCGGCAGCAGCGCGAATATTTTCTGCAGCAGCAGTTAAAGTCAATACGGGAGGAGCTTGGCGGAGACCCGAACGAGCGTGAGATAAAAGACCTGCAAAAACGAGCAGAAGAAATAAAATGGACCGATGCTGCGAAGGAGTTATTCAAGAAGAATATAGAGAAACTGGAGCGCATGCACCCAAGCACGCCCGACTACTCGGTTATCTATAACCATCTTGACCTGATGCTGGACCTGCCATGGGGCACGTATACTGAGGATAGTTACGACCTGAAGAAAGCCCAACAGGTGCTTGATGATGACCACTACGGCATGGAAAAGATAAAGGACCGCATATTGGAGTACCTGGCGGTGCTGAAACTGAAAGGCGATATGAAATCGCCGATCCTGTGTTTTGTAGGCCCTCCGGGCATTGGTAAAACATCTCTGGGGCGTAGCATCGCCAGTGCCATACAGCGTAAGTATGTGCGCCTTAGCCTTGGCGGCTTGCACGACGAAAGCGAATTGCGGGGGCATCGTAAGACATATATAGGTGCTATGCCGGGCCGTATCATACAGTCGTTGAGGAAGGTGAAGTCTTCGAACCCGGTATTTATACTTGATGAAATAGATAAGATAGGAAAAGATTTCAGGGGGGATCCAAGCTCGGCATTGCTTGAGATACTGGACCCGGAGCAGAATAATTCGTTCTACGATAATTACCTGGAGCTGGAGTATGATCTATCTAAAGTGCTGTTCATAGCTACTGCTAACAGCCTGAGCGACATTCAGCCAGCGCTTCGCGACAGGTTGGAGATCATTCAGCTCTCGGGGTACTCACCTGAAGAGAAGATAGAAATAGCCAAGCGGCACCTTGTGCCTAAGCAAAAGGAGTTGCATGGCCTTGTTAAAGTGCCGCTTAAGTTTCCTGATAAGCTCATCCTTAAAATTATCCAGGAATATACGCGTGAGAGCGGTGTGCGAGAACTGGACCGTATGCTTGCTGCGATGATGCGCTCTGTGGCGAAGCAGGTGGCTATGGATGAGAAGGTTTCGCCGACGATAACATTGGAAATGGTAGAGAAGGCTTTAGGCAAGCCCCGCTTCATCAACGATATTTATTCGAAAGGTCACCCACCGGGTGTGGTTGTAGGGTTGGCGTGGACATCTGTAGGTGGTGATATTTTGTTTATAGAAACTGCACTATCGAAAGGAAAGGGTGTCCTTACACTTACCGGTAACCTTGGCAATGTGATGAAGGAGAGTGCTACTACTGCACTCTCGTATCTAAGGTCGCACGCAGCAGAATATAATATTCCCGATGCGAAATTTGACGAAGTGAACGTGCATGTGCATGTGCCGGAAGGCGCTGTGCCTAAAGACGGGCCAAGTGCAGGTATCACTATGCTCACCTCATTGGCATCAGCATTTACAGGTCGTAAAGTGAAGCCATATATTGCGATGACAGGAGAGATCACACTTCGTGGCCAGGTATTGCCTGTGGGAGGAATAAAAGAGAAAATTCTTGCGGCGAAACGTGCCGGTATTAAAGAGATACTGATGTCTAAGCAAAACGAAAAAGATATCGAAGAGATCAACAAAGACTATCTCAAGGGACTTTCTTTCTTCTATGTAGGTGATGTTGCTGAAGTCCTAGCCTTCGCGCTTGCGAAAAGATGATCGTAGTTCAGGTCTGTATCAGGGTGCAGAATATCAGGTGAACATCGGAACATAAGGTACATTTTATCTGCGGCGATTACTCTTTCGTCAATAATGCATCATGTGTGTCTGAAAAATCATTTGCCACATCATTTTGCTTATACACCCCAAGTTGAAATAGTTCAATAGTTTTCTGTTTTAGCCAAAAGTATATTTAGGCCAATGTTTGAGCCTTAATAACAGGTGAAGTGAATGTTACCATCCCTATTGATTGTAGAATGGACCTATTTAAAAAGAATGTCACGAGCAATGTTAGCTTTTCGGATGAGGAGTGGCTGCAGTTTTCGAGGAATTTTAATAAAAAGGGGATAAAAAAGAAGGAGATCATTCTTAGTGAGGGTGAAGTTTGCCGTTTCGAGGCTTTTGTGAGTAAGGGGTGTTTCAGGGTATATCATATCGGTAATAAAGGATTTGAACATGTTCTCTACTTTGCTATAGAGGGCTGGTGGATAGGAGATATAGATAGCTTTACCAACCAGATACCCGCAAAATTGTATATTCAGGCGTTGGAGGACAGTGAAATATGGCTCATAGGAAAGAAGGATAAAGAGGCACTTTATGAGTCGCTGCCTAAAGTAGAGAGATTGTTTCGCTTAATGACTCAGAAAAGAGTGGTAGCATTACAGCGAAGAGTTATTGCTTCGATGAGTAAGTCTGCAGAGGAACTTTACCTGGATTACCTTGCTGCGTACCCGAATATTGCCGAGAGGCTAACCAGCAGGCAGATAGCTGCCTACCTGGGTATATCACATGAGTTTTTAAGTAAGATCAGAAAAAAGATATCTACGAGAAAATAAATGAACAGCCCCTGTTTACCCTTTGAGTTATAGCCGAGAAGAGAGTAGTTATGAATAATCTCGTAAAGGTTTTATCTGAATGTGCGCGATTCGCAACAAGATTTGACTGATACACCCCACAAATCATGTTATACTCCCCTTGTTGAACAAGTTCAACAGCTAGCGGAAGCAATATCAATAGTTTTGTTGTTACCACACCGAAAGAAAGCCAGTACTTAAACACCCGATCGTGACCCAAACAACCCGGCCCCATTTTTCAATGCCTTTGGCATATCTTATTGCATTTTTTTTGCTTGTTGTTTCTTCTTTTTCAGTTCAGGCCCAGTTGGCGCCAACAGAGAACTGTGTGTTGAACTACAGGATAATAGGCTTTTCGTTTCCTGCCAAGAAGGGGGCTACGCAGTATACTGTGGAAATAGCATCCGGTAATTACCAAAAAGAGAAAGAGTTTACGGCGCATGTGAGCTTAACCGGTTCTTCTGAGAATAACCGGTTAGTGATGGAAGTGCCTGCGTTTGGCTCTGCATATACCTGGCGTATTATATATAAGAATGGTAGTACAGTGGCAGGGGTTAGCAACTTGCATCACTTTGCCACAGGCGTATTGCCTGTTGATAGTGCCGCAATGAAAAGGTTGCGGGTGATCAGTCGTTCAGAAAATATGGATGACGCTTACGTTTTTGTGGATGGCGTGAATATGCTGTTCGATCTGAAAGGGAAGCCGGTATGGTATATCCCCAGAGCGGACAGGGTTGGGAAGACAAGTGATATCAAATTGTCGCCAACAGGTTCCATCACTTTCATAGGGGCTGAGGGGGCGTATGAAATGGGATATGGCGGGAGGATATTGTGGCGATCGGCTTACAATGCCGGTGATGCCAGAGGAATGGGTGGTGTATTCTGTCATCACGAGTTCACGAAATTGTCGAATGGCCATTACATGGCTCTTGTTTCTGTACAATCCAGCCTGGAGTTGCCACCAATGGCAGGTGGGAGGAAAGGTTTCTTTCCGCGTTCGGTAGTATCCACGCTTGACGAGTATGATCAAAGTGGCAAAAAGGTTTGGTCTTGGGAAAGTGCAGCCTATATTAACAAATCAGATCTTGAAGCAATGGCGGCGCGGTTCACGGAGTCTATGCTTGAACTACATGAAAATGCATTTTTTGTGGACGAGAAGAACAATGTTATTTACATAAGCATGATGGGGATAAGCCGTATAGTGAAGATACAATACCCATCGGGTAATGTAATGGCAGATTATGGCACTATATACCATCCTTCTACGGCTACTGAAGAATCGGCCTCCCAAACAAGAAAATCATCGCCGTTTTATAGTTTGCTGGCTAATGATATGTTCAATCACCCGCACGCCGTGAAACTAGCTGAAGATGGTTGCCTGTATCTGAGCAGTACCAATATAGTTGAAGGCAAGGTATCAGATAGCAGCCCTAACAGCTGTTATCCGCGTGTTGTAAAGCTTGCACAGGTAAATGGAGTGCTGAATAAAGTTTGGGAACTGGGCAGCGAGGTGATCAATGTAAAACCGACGCCTGTTGTAGGTGGTGGCGGCAATGTTATGGAACTACCGGGTAAGAAGTTGTTTGTTTCTTTGGGCACACCGTATGGTGAATTGTATATTGTGGACGAAAGCAAACATGTTTTGTGGAGCGCTGAAACCGAAGTTTATTTTACAGATACTGATAGCTGGAATCCTTTCCCAAAGTACCGTGCAAGCATAGTTACCCGAAAGCAACTGGAACAAATGATATGGAGCGATATTGGGGCAGCCAAAGAAGAAAGAACCTATATTTCGGGGCACCCGTAGTCATTATATTGATAAATGTTCACAGGGGATCAGCTACTGTTCTTGTAGCCGCGATCACATTTTAAAGGAGCCATTTTACCATTATTGATATTCTATGTTAGTGTAATTTTAGGAAGTCTTCCTATTACAGAAAAATTATTTTGAAAGCCTTCCGGCATTCTATACTTTTACATTGTTTACGCCACTGTATAAATCATAGTGAACAACAAATTGAGCAATGTCAAAAAGGATAGAACTATGAGCAAAACAAAAATTGGGGGTATATTGTTTTTCTGCATTATAGCTGCTTTCAGCAATTGCAAAAAGCCGGATACCAAGCGAGATTATGTGGACCTGGATATTGACTCAGCTGTGAAAGCCAGGCTAAACTTCCTGCCCGGCACTTATTGGATATATAAGGATGCAAGCACAGGCCGGGTAGATAGTTTCTATGTGCGCAGCAACGAGTACCAGGATCAGATGGAGACTTACGTTGTGTATAAGTACCACATCATAACCATAGCCCAGGTGAATATCGATGGCACAGCACCGGCTGATTCTGCAAATTGGGTGTTCGACTATCGTTCTACAAAGATCGTTGCCAACTACAATTACACTACGTTCGACTATGGCTGGAAGAACCAGATCCTGTTTGAACCACTGTTCCTTTACCCGTATTCCTTCGGGGATATTAAAGGTAAGAACGATACAGCTGCCATTACTATGATCAGTGATACGATGAACATCAATGGGTTACATTTTGACCGTGTTGCTGAAGTTTATCACTTTAGCGATGATGGCAGTGTTTCATCAGGCATAGTGAACAGGACCCGCCTTACAGATTGGTTCTATGTGAACGATAGCGTGGGTATGATCAGGATGGTGATCGATCACTGGGATCATGATATTCACCACGACTGGGGATTGATCAGGTATAATATAGTGAGGTAGTTACCGTGCTATCAGTAGTTTTCGGATGGTCGTGTTTTCGTCATCTGTCAGCACTTTCAAAAAATAAGCACCCACAGGAATATCTTTAATACTGATAGATGAGGAGTTGGTATTAAGTTGATATTTGTTCATTAATCTTCCGCTAAGATCATACAACTCTGCCCGTATCAATGCAGATCGGGAGTTAGTGAAGCTGATGGTACATTCATTGTTTGCCGGGTTTGGAAATAAATTGATCTCTCCGTTGCTACTGCAGGCAATCTCAGTGCTTAGCGTGTGGGTATTGGGATCGCAGAAGGGGTATTGGTATTTGGCGACGAACAGAGCCTCTTCAGTTGAGTCGATCATGCGCAAAGTGTCTGTGCCCAACGATACATTGTAGTAGTGGTCCGCTCCAATAAATAGGTTACCCTTGTTATCGACGGCTAAAACACTTCTATCGTCGCCGCTTGCATTAAATTGGAAGCTGTCCAAAAGTGTCCCGAAAATATCGAAGTTTGCAATAAAAGCGTGGTCGTAGCCGTAGCCTGTGGCGCCGGAGACAAATACATTGGCGCACTTGTCGGCAATAACAGAGTAGCCGGCATAGTGGTTCAGAAACACCCGCGACCACATATATGTGCCAGCTGAATTGTACTGAGCAAGAAAAGTGCTTATGGCACCCGTGCCGGGCAATGAAGTGCTGCCAAACGAAATGCTGTTATTGTAACTTCCTGTGATGTATGAGTTTCCCCACTTATCGAAAGTACTGTTGTAAATGGTTGAGTAGTACCCGCTATTGGTGATGCTTTTTCCCCAAACAAAATTGCCCAGGTAATCGTAGTTCACCAGGAAGAAGTAATTGTACAATGACGAATTGGTGAAAGAGGTGCTGCCGATGGAAAAAGAAGGCGATTTGTGGGTGCCTGCCACCAGGACATTACCTCCCTGTGTGGTTGTAACAGTAAGTACTGCTTCGACAGAATCTCCGCCAAAACTACGTGCCCACAGCGGGTTGCCCATAGTATCAAGTTTAGTAATGAAGACATCACTTTTGCCCGAATTCACCAGAGTAGAACTCCCAATGGTTAGTGAGCTGCCCTTGAATGAACCAGCTACATATGCATTGCCGTCAACATCAATGTCACCGCAAGCCCCTTCGTTATAATCACAGTTGTCGGCTACCTTTTTGAGCCATTTTACACTGCCGGTAGCGGTTAGCCTCGCACAAAAGATCGCATGGCGGTTGATAGAAGCTATCGAGTCGGTACCTATCTTGTAATAATCGATAAATGTGCCGAAGATATAGATGTCCCCTGTTGCCCCGACGGAGATCTTTGAAATAAGGCTATAGGGCCCGGTAGGAATGTATGCGCAACTTATAGGGATGGCCCAACGGTAGTTACCGTTAGAATCTACACTAAGCAGAACATTTTTACGGCCGCGCACGGTGTCGGAGCCGAAAATGCTTTTAATTGATGTGTCTGGTAAATTTGAAGAAATGATACCGGCTCCGTACACATTACCTGCACTGTCTACAGCCATAGGCCATGATTCTATAATCCCTTTCCTGCAGATGCTGCCTGTTGCCCATTTCCAATATTGGGCATATGAAACTGAAGCGAAAGAAAAGATAAGGAGCGCCAGTATAGTAAATAGTTTCTTCATACGACTTATAGGTAGTACAATAAAGATAAGCGTGTTTTTTGAATATATCATCATTTTGGTTCGTTTTATGATCTTATGCAGTATGAAGTTGGTAATTTTGCGGACGCATGAAGTCTTTCAATGTTCCCTTACATTATCGAAGCCCGCTAATCAGCGCAATAAAGCAAAAGCGCAAAGCTGAAGACCGTATGAAGAAGGATTATGATCCGGCGGTGTTGGATCTGGGGTCTCTACAGATAGTACTGGCACGACACTTTGGATTTTGCTATGGCGTAGAGAATGCGATAGAGATCGCATTCAGAGCAGTTGACGAGAACCCGGGGAAGCGGATATTCCTGTTGAGTGAGATGATCCATAATCCTGGGGTAAATGCAGACCTGCTTGCTTCGGGTGTTCGGTTCATTATGGATACGAAGGGCAAAATGTTGATGGAATGGGATGAGTTGACGCCTGAAGATGTTGTGATCATTCCTGCCTTTGGGACCACTCTTGAGATGGAGAAAACGCTACGCGACAAAGGCATAGACCCGACGCGCTATGAAACGACATGCCCGTTTGTTGAGAAGGTATGGAACAAGGCTGAGAAAATAGGCGATGATGGTTATACTATTGTTGTGCATGGCAAGCCAGGACATGAAGAAACGAGGGCTACCTTTTCGCATAGCAAGGCGCATGGGGCAACTGTAGTTGTGAAAGATATACAACAGGCTCAACACCTTGGCCGATTCATTACAGGGGAGTTGCCTGCCATACAGTTTTACGAAGATTTTAAGGGGCAGTTCTCGGAAGGTTTTGACGTGAGCAGAGACCTGCAGCGAATAGGCGTTGTTAACCAAACTACAATGCTGGCAAGCGAGACGCAGGCCATTGCTGATTACCTGAAGCAGCGGATAGTTACGCATTATAATTTGCCAGCCGCTAAGACAGGCGAAAGGTTCGCTGATACACGTGACACTCTTTGCTATGCTACGAATGATAACCAGACTGCAGTGCAGGTGATGCTGGAGCAACAGGCAGATCTTGCGATAGTAGTAGGTGGGTACAATAGTTCCAACACATCTCACCTTGTTGAGCTTTGTGATATGAAGTTGCCTACTTATTTTATTAAGGATGAGCATTGCCTCGTTTCTTTTGATGAAATAAGGCATTTTGATCTGCATGCGCATGATGAAATAACGTCGTTGGGCTACCTTCCCGTTCAGAGCCCTCTTAAAATAATGGTAACGTCCGGAGCGTCCTGTCCCGACGCCCTTGTGGAACGGGTAATTGCGCGCCTAGCGTTACTTACAGGAAATAATTACGCATTAGCTGCTTTGGCGGAGCAATGGGGGTAATGTCAATTCTTTATGACTTTATAGTAGTGATACACCTTCAGGTTTGTGCGATCTGTTGATGGATCATAAACTGCCGCAGTATCGGTAGTTACAATGTTACTCCTGAATCCTTTTAGTACCGTGAACTTGTTAGACGGATATTCAACACTCATCCACTTTTCAGGTGCGGTTCGGTCGTATCTCTTGATGATGACCGACACAGGAAGGGGTTTTTCCAGGCCGTTTTCTTTATAAGTATGGGTAGAGTCTATGAATTTTTTGAACAATGAGTAGTAACGTACGGAATCGAAATTGGTAACGTTTGAAATAAGTGTGTCGCGGTGGTCATAGCAAAGGAATTCCAGGGTTGTGTCTTTTACTGTTCGGGGTTCGTGAAAGTAAAATTCAGGTACGTAAAAATCTGTAACAGTTGTTTTTTCAGGGTCTGTATTTTCAGCAGGTGAATTTTTGCCTATGGTCTCAACATTGCTTTTCTCTACCTCTACTACTTTATAATATTTGCGTATGGTTATTTGCTTTTCGCCACTTACGGGGTCAATAAGCAAAGTGGTGTCGGATCTGACTATATTATTGACTTGCTCCTGCAATAACGAGGTGTAGTTGTTTTGGTTATCGAATGCCTTCCACATATCGGTACCGGCGCGTTCGTACCAGTATAGCTTCTGAGATATTGGTTTTGGCCTTGGGCTGCCATCTTGCGCAATGAAAGTTTGCAGTTGGTCGTTGTAAGTTTTGATAAAGGTAATGTAATGAACATCATTCAGCCGCTGTAATGTGTCCATGTTCAACGGGGTGTGGTTGCTATCGTAGCACTCGTATTTCAATACAGTATCGTTCACAGTAACAGGCCAATAGGTGTAAAATTCGGGATATAGGAAGAAGCGTGGGGCAGGGGGCTGGTTGCTCTTTGGCCCAAATGCATCCATAGGGTCATCTACTACATAATTGAAAACAGGCCCGGGTTCTTCTTCCTTAGTTTTTTTTGTTTCTTTCTTTTTCTTGTCCTGTGCCTGTAGCTGCATCATACAAACGGAAAAGATCAATGTACCCAATATTGCAATTCTTCTCATTAGCAGTTATTTAGACAGTATAGGCAAAGATAATTGATAGCGGCTAAATACTAATAAAGCCCCTTAAGGGCTTTATTAGTATAGTTTATGATCAATATTATCTCATCCTGGTGTCCATATTCACACTTACTCCTGACTTGGGCAGATCGTTCAAGATGTTTACCGTTTCGGCAATATAATTGTCTTTGCTCAGGTTCTTCAGCCAATCCTTATTTTTTGCAACAGATGCACTGTCGATATTAATGCGGTCCATGTCAGCCATTAGATTGGTCAGTTCCAGCAACTCGTTCTTTTTCATCAGGTCTTCCATCTTCTTAGAACGGGCCGTTGCTTCTTCCTGTTCTTTCCTGTATTTCGCTTCGTTCAGTGATATGCGATTGTCTTCTTTCTTCTTCTTGTAATAATCTGAATTTTCCTGAACTTGTTTGAAAACAGGGTTCGATTGTATACGGCTTTCGCTGAGCATAGTAACTTGCTTGAGATTGCCAATACTGTTGGTTGGCTTGTAGCTTGCGGCAGGTATTTCATCCCAGGCGAGGGCAGATTTCCTGTGGCGTTCACCGAGATCTTCTTCATCATAAACTCCGTAGGGGTCAGGAATAGTTATGTCAGGTTTTACGCCTCTTAATTGGGTAGAGCCGCCATTTACACGATAGAATTTTTCCATAGTGAGCTTGATAGAGCCTATCGACGCGCCTTGTGCACCATCGGTGTCATTGCGAAGCATCATCTTTGTCATAGGATCTATCATTTGGTCGAGGTCAACCATTTTTTGTACTGTGCCTTTACCAAATGTAAGCGAACCTACTATTACAGCTCTTTTGTAGTCCTGCAATGCAGCGGCCAATATTTCGGATGCTGATGCGCTACCGCCGTTCACCATTATGGCTAAGGGGCCTGTGTACATGACAGTATCTTCAGACCTTGTGCGTAGCACTGTTGGCGCTGCGCGATTGCTTTTTACCTGAACTACGGGGCCTTTGCCCACGAATAATGAAGCAATATCCACCACATCACCAAGAGAACCACCGCCATTGTTGCGCAAATCGAGGATTATGCCTGTAACACCTTCTTTTTTCAGTTTTTGAACCTCCGCTGCAATATCATCAGAGCAGTTGCGGCCGCTGGTATGGTTAAAGTCGGCATAGAACTCTGGCAAGTAGATATAGCCTATTGGCCCTTCTTTACCTTTTATAATAGCAGATTTAGCAAACGTTTCATCTATCTGGATAACATCCCTCTTGATAGCTATCACTTTATTTGAACCGTCCGGCCTTTTAACCGTAAGGCGTACTTCTGAGCCTTTAGGGCCACGTATCAGCTTAATAGCATCATCAAGTTCCATGCCCTGCACGTCGACAGGGGCTTTTTCGCCTTGAGCAACCATTATTATTTCGTCGCCGGCTTTCAGTTCGCCCTGTTTCCATGATGGACTGCCCGTGATAATTTCAGATACTGTTATTTTGTCATTTGCCGGGCTGAGCTTTGCGCCAATACCAAAGAAGCTACCGCTCATACTCACATCAAAAGCCTTTTTATCTTCCGGCGGGAAATAGCCCGTATGCGGATCTTCCATTTCTGTTATGGCATTTACATATAATGTAAAGCGGTCGTCGTCTTTCCATTTATGGTACCGGGTAAAGAGTCGTTTGTAGAATTTTTTCACATCCTCGCGCGCCTGCGCTTCCAATTCTGCATCTGTTTTGAACTTGGCATTCGCAGAGTCCTTATTCTCTTTCTTTTTGTCCTGATCATCTTTCAGACTCACGTATTTTTCCAAAACACGGTATTTTAAAAATACGCGCCAACGGTCGGTCAGTTCTTTCTCACTGGCGGCAAAAGCCTCTTTGTCAGAGTTTAGCTGGAATTCTTCGTTGGTAGTAAACGTAAAAGGCTTATCCAGCATACCGGGATAATATTTTTCGGCCTTATCGATATTGCGAACCCACATTGCGTCCAGTGTATCGAAAAACTCAAGAGAATTGTCCCGTATCTCGTCATCGATCTTAAATTCGTATGCTTTTAGCTTATTTATATCCTGTTGGGTAAAGAAAAGCTTGTCATAGTCGAAATCGTGGACCATTTTCTGGTACACTCGTGATGAAAAAGTGTCATCCAGTGCTTTCGGGGAAAAATGCACCTGATTTATGGTTTTCATCACCGCTTCGAGCACAAGTTTTCTCTTCTCGTCTGATGACCTGCCGCTTGCCTTATATTTAAAGGAAAGGAATGCCACAATACATCCTAATATTAAAAGCGGTATCAGAATTTTATTCTTCATGAATCTCAACATAATCTTAGTTTATGCCAAACAAATGTAGCTTAATTGCTGTTAATAAAAAGATAATCAAAAAGCGTGCTAGCGTTACGGAAAGGGGGATTTTGTTTTGTTAAATATGCCGGGAAAATTATTTTTTGAAATTTATAAGGAAGAATTTATATTTGTAGTTCATTGTTGAGATTTTTAACCATAAAATATAATTATGAGATCCTTTGTTACTTCCGTTTCTGCCCTGTTCCTATTGTTTGGATGTGTGAGCGCAAAAGCCCAGTCGTTTACCGTAGCTGATACAATCATTGCACACGGTACCGGTTTTTATTATGATACAGCTGTTACCGGTTCATCGGCCGTTACTTACGATTGGAGGGTTTCTGCCTGTGATTTTCCTGCTGATTGGAGGACCTCCACTGCTGCCGGTGTGTGTGATAACAATTCATGCCGTGGGTTTAGCCTTTTATGGCCGTCGGGAGCAACTTATACTTCGAATCCTTATGCCGCAGCAAGCACCTATGTGCTGGAACTTCAGTTAGACTTTTCGCTTGTAACGACAACCGGTACTCACTATGCTACAATGGAGCTGAAGAATACGGCAATAACTACAGATGTGAAATACGAGACCTTTTATATTACGTTCCTGCCATCATTGGGTGCGCCGGTTGTGACAAAAGCCAGTGGGTTCAATATTTTTCCTAACCCTGCTACAAATGTGCTGAATGTTGTGTCAGACGCGTCTGGTAACATGGTTAAGGTATCTGATATTTACGGCAGGGAAGTAGCGTCAAGCGCTTTAGCAGCAGGTGGCGCTGCCATTGATATAGCTTCTATGCCCCAAGGCATGTACTTCGTAAGCTTGTTCAGCAGTAATGGCGAAGTAGTTGCTACACAGAAGTTCGTTAAAGAATAGACTGAAATATTTTTTGAGAAGTAGAAGTTAGTTGTTGCTGCAACTAACTTCTTTTTTTATACGGCAACCTGGATATTATGGATGATATGCCTAAGTCGGATACCCAATGCGTGCAATTGGGTTTTGCTATGTGCATTGCGCTCTATGTAAAATATGGTATCAGAAATGGCTGCAGCCATTTGCCCCAATGCCTCGAAAGGAACTTTTGTATCAGCCAGCTTCCTTACGAATTGAGCTTCGCCATCGGGCAGCGATAGTGCTACATCGGGCATATACCTTGCCTTAATAGCCTGCTCCAATAATTGGATGACATAATTGAGGAAGTTCTTTTGCTGCTCTCGGCCGGCCTTAGACCATTCGTCGGCAAATTTGGCAATAGCAATCCCATTATTAGTGAACAGCGTATTGAATAGCTGCCTTACCTCGGGGAACAAGTCATTATCGCCTTGCCGGGTTAGCCTCAATGCTTCAGTATAACTGCCCATTGCCATGTGGGCTATTTGTGCAGCTTTGGTTGGGTCTGTAAGTGAGCGGGTTGTAAGGGCAAGGGCTATATCTGCGGGTGGGATCGGTGCCAGTTTCACCTCCTGCGTGCGTGACCTGATGGTCGGAAGGATATCTTCAGTATTCTCGGCAATGAATATCATTACAGTATCCTTTGGGGGCTCCTCTATTAGTTTGAGCAAGATGTTACCTTCCTTACCCAGGTATTCGGGGCGCCACATGATGAGCACTTTTCTGCCACCTTCGTAGGATTTGAGATTAAGCCCATCTATGATCTCACGACATTCTTCTGCGGTAATGTTCCCCTGCTTGTTTTCTGCCTCTATATGTTGTAACCAATCGAATGTGGTGCCATATGGTGATTGCCTGACAAACTCCCTGAACTCCGGTAGGTAGTACCTGCTCATAGCTTTAGTTTTGGGATTAGGAGGTATAGTCGGAAAACTTAGGTGAAGATCGGCATGCTCTAGTTTTGTTGTTTTATTGCACCCCGCGCATTGTCCGCATGAATCTGTTTCGCTCTTGTTCTCACAAAAAATGTATTGCGCCAGTGCCAAGCCAATGGGCAGGCCACCGGTGCCTTCTGCGCCTGTAAGCAGCAAAGCATGTGGCAGTACATTATTGTGCCACATTTTCAATAAACCTTCTTTGGCCAATTGCTGGCCGACAACATTGCTAAATAACATTTCTGTGGTCAAAAGTAAGTGAAAACCGCTCAAAAATAACCCAGGTATTCCTTTGAGTGGGTGGTATATTCTATACAAACCTCATCTCCCTCCTTCATTCGGTTAAAATCCTCGCCGGAAACTTCGATACTCATTTTTGTGTTGGAATCGATATAGAAGAAATAAGTGTTTTGTGACGGGAAGTATACCTTGCGTGTGACACGGCTTTTTTCAATTGTTTTCGTCCTGTTAAGTATATCCAGTTGCACTTTTTTTATATCGTAGCGATAGGGTACGTACACAGAAATTGATGATATAGCCAATAATATGCCTGCTGACACAAAAAACTTGGTATAAGAGAATGCATTGGGAGCTCCATCTGCCACGCGGTACCAGGCAGCCACATATGGCACAACAAAACTAAAAACCATAAGCACCTGGTAAACCCTGTAATACAACTTCTTTCCTTTCGCCTCCTTTTTTTCGAGAAAGGCAAGCTCCTCTGCTTCCAGGGGTTCAGTATATCGCTCCAATGCTAACCCCACTTTATCACTGTTTGTTTAATGTATAACGGGAACAATGTGAATTCTTGTATTTTGACTCTATCAAATTTCGGAAAAATACAGCTAATTAGTTAGGAATATTTATTTTACAAGCGCTTAAGCGGCCCGGCATTCAGATGAACATAGCTTACATGATATTGGTGCATAACCAACCGAAACAACTGTTGCGGTTGGTTGATCGTCTTGATCAACCAAATGTTTGGTTCTACATTCATATTGATACAAAGAGTAGGGATAGGGAGGCTATAAAAGCCCAATTTTCAGGCAGGAAAAATGTAAATACCATATCAAGTCATGATGTGAACTGGATGGGGTTTAATATGGTGAGAAGTACGATAGATCTGCTGCGACTGGCACATTCATC
>JBGAJU010000096.1:0-10477 GCA_044224775.1 Flavipsychrobacter sp. | reverse complement strand
AGCCAATATACCGACTACTTTATGTACACAGTGGGGCCAATTGCTTTGTTGTACATTATTTATGAGATAGTGAAGCTAACAGATAAAAAAAGCAGACAGAAGATGGTTGCGGCAATGGTGTTCATCATTTTCAGCATATTCTTCTGGGCATTCTTTGAACAAGCTGGCGGTTCGTTGAGCTTGTTTGCGGCTGACAACCTGCACGATACTGTATTGGGCATACAGATGGATCCTAATGCGGTGAACAACTCTTCGAATTCTGTATTTGTGGTCATCTTCAGTCCATTAGCAGGTTTGCTATGGCTGTGGCTGGCTAAAAGGAAAAAGGAACCCAATACTGTAATAAAGTTTGGGGTGGGCTTCCTATTCGTAGCTATCTCGTTCTACCTCTACTATTATACACGCTTTTTTGCCGATGCCAGTGGTAAAACGTCTCTTGATCTGTTCACTCTAGCCTATCTTGTAAGTACACTAGGCGAGTTATGCTTGTCGCCAATCGGTCTTTCTTTGATGACCACCCTGGCACCAGGGCAACTACATGGCATTATGATGGGTATGTGGTTCCTGGCTAGTGCGTATGGACAATACGCGGCTGGGCTGTTGGGTGCAGGCATGTCGAACACTTCTGATAATGCCAGCAATATGGACAAGCTCATTGCCTATACTGAAGGATATAAACACCTGGCAGTTTATGCATTAGTGGCGGGTGCTGTACTTATCGTTATCTCGCCGGTAATCAAGAAGTTGATGCATGAGGTACATTGATGCTGACCTGTGTCATTTTTTAGGATAGCCTGTTTTACTTACTTTCGTTGAACAAAGACAAAAGTGGAAAGCCACCCACATACCGAAAAACATTTAAGCAGCTCAGCGGTCGTAACAGACATTGTTATTGGTATGAGCGACGGACTTACTGTGCCTTTTGCGCTGGCCGCAGGACTTAGCGGTGCAGTTTCCAGTACGAGCATCATAGTAATAGCGGGACTTGCAGAAATAGCTGCAGGTTCAATTGCCATGGGTTTGGGTGGTTACCTTGCCGGCAAAACAGAAATAGACCATTACAATGCCGAGCAAAAACGCGAGGAGTGGGAAGTGGACCATTTACCAGAAAAGGAGAAAGAAGAGGTGCGCGAGATATTTGCCGACATGGGCATGAGCCCGGAGACCCAAAAGATAGTTGTGGAAGAGATGGCCAAAGACAAGCAAAAGTGGGTGGAATTCATGATGCGGTATGAACTGGGTTTGGAAAAACCTAATCCTAAGAGAGCGAGAAACAGCGCCTTGAATATTGGCCTATCCTACATTGCCGGAGGCCTGGTGCCACTTGCCCCTTACTTCTTTGTTGACCAGCCCGTTGACGGCCTAAAGTTATCTGCGGTGATCACTGTTATATGCCTGTTTATTTTCGGGTATTTTAAAGCAAAAGCTACCGGTCAGCCCGCCTTTGCCGGTGCCATTCGCGTTATGCTAATAGGATCTGTAGCTGCTGCGGCTGCGTTCTTTATCGCCCGGTTATTCAATTCATAGTTTCTCAAACGTTAATTAACCTGAATAAAATTTGCACAATCAATAATTTGTCATTACTTTGTATTTCAAAGCACTTTTATGCAACAGGCAAACAGGGATGAAACACTCGAAGCACTGCAGGAGATACGCAGCATAATGGATAAATCTGCGCGGTTCGTATCGCTTAGCGGATGGTCGGGAATATGGGCCGGTTGCACCGCGCTTGCGGGTACGATAATTGCTTGTGTATGGCTGCATCAACCCAGCTACGAATATGTAGGCAAAACCAACGTAGCCTCTATCGGATATTTTGACCTGATGACCATGCGCTTCATCTACTTAGCTGCAATAACATTCCTGGTTGCATTTGCCGGCGCTTTGTTTTTCACATCCCGTAAAGCAAAAAAGAACAATCAAAAACTTTGGAACAATGCATCCAGACAGATGCTATACTCATTGTTCTTTCCAATGTTTGCAGGTGGTATATTCTCTGTGATCTTTATTTATTATGGTGTTGGCATTTTTGTTTGTCCGGCGAGCCTTACATTCTATGGACTGGCATTAATAAGTGCAAGCAGGCATACCCTATCGGACATCCGTTATCTTGGCATGTTTGATGTGGCACTAGGATGTACAGGGCTTTTCTTTCCCTTTCCCGGATATGGCCTTTATTTCTGGGCAATCGGATTTGGTGTTTTGCATATTCTGTATGGTGCAATAATGTGGAATAAGTATGATAAATAAGCAATGAGCAACCCGATAGAACAACTAAATAAAGTATTTGACAGCCGTATCCGTATAGGTATAATGAGTGCATTGATGGTGAACGAGGAAGTTAGCTATAACGACCTTAAAGCCCTGATGGATGTGACGGACGGTAACCTGGCTTCTCATTTGAAGACACTTGAGGAGAACAGTTTTATACGGGTTCAGAAAGGATTCATTGGCCGTAAAACAAATACATTATACAGCATAACAAAAGCAGGAGAAAAAGCATTTAGGACACATATAGATGCCCTTGAAAAAATTATTAAAGGATTGAACTGATATTTTTTTGCTCTATTTACTTTGAAATACAAAGCACTTTTTAAAATTCATTCATAACCATAAATATTAAACAAATGCTAACAAATCAAAACGTAGCCTCGTTCTGGGAAAGGAACAGGGTGCTCATCAAAGGCTTCATGGTAGGTTTCCTTATCCTGATAATGCTGATACCTTCTGCATTGGTATCCGAACTTGTAAGAGAACGAAAAGCGCGACACGAGGAAATTGTGAAAGAAGTGAGCAGTAAGTGGGCGGGTAGTCAAACAGTTACAGGGCCGGTTCTGATGGTCCCCTACAAAAACTTTGAAAAAACAAGTGACGGAATAACAACTGAAACTATACGCACGGCCTACTTACTGCCGGATGAATTACGTATAAATGGCCGGATGCAGCCGCATGAGAAAAAACGCAGTCTTTACAGCGTGCTGCTTTACCGTTCTCAAGTAACACTGTCAGGCAATTTCAATTTAGCCTCATTGCAAAATCTGCAAATACCACAGGAATCGATCATGTGGCAAGATGCACGTATTGTACTAAACGTTACTGATGTGCGTGGCATAGAAGACCAGGTACAACTTAACTGGAATGGAACAAGTCAGTTGCTGGATGCAGGAGTGCCCAATAACCAGCTATTAAAGGAAGGCCTGAGCGCCCCGGTATCTATATCGCCACAAACAACACCTTCATTCAGCATGAACCTCAGCCTTAAGGGCTCTGAGAATCTATACTTTATTCCTGTGGGTAAAGTAACTGAAATGGACATGGTTGCCGACTGGGGCAGCCCGGCATTTGACGGTGCCTACCTACCGGCCACATCCGATATCAGAGATAAAAACTTTAAGGCTCATTGGAAGATACTGCCTCTTTCCCGCACCTACCCCCAGTATTGGAAAGACAACGGCCAAGACCTGGATAAGGCAGCCTTTGGCGTAAAGTTGATCCAACCCGTTGACGGTTATTCAAAAACCGACCGCTCAGTGAAGTATGCATTGTTATTTATTGCCCTGACATTCACGTTTTTCTTCTTCCTGGAGATACTGCAAAAACGTATGGTGCATCCTCTACAATATATACTGGTGGGGATGGCTCTTACCATATTCTATACCCTACTGCTCTCAATTTCTGAGTATACGGGTTTTAATGCAGCCTATATGATCGCCTCAACCTCGACCGTGGGCTTGATCAGCCTTTATGTTTGGAGTATGTTCAAGAGTGGCAAAACGGCAATTTCATTTTCGTTAGCTTTATCTGCCCTATATGGTTTCATATTCATTCTGATCCGTTCGGAAGACTATGCCCTCCTATTTGGCAGCATCGGCCTGTTTATCATTATTGCGATCATGATGTATTACTCGCGCAAGATAGATTGGTATGGCACCAGAACGCAGGTTATGGTTGAACAGTAGTGATAAGTGCATTATTCCGAAGCTATGCCCTGTCTGCGTAGCTTCGGAATTTTAATAATAAATAAAGACATTATAAAATCTTTAACTTTTACGACAAAAACCACTTTAGATAAACCTGCCTCCTTTTGTTATATTTGCCCATTCGGTAAGAGGATGCGCAGTATTTTCATAAAGGAAATAAACTCATTTTTTAGTTCCATCGTTGGCTATGTGGCATTGCTGGTTTTTCTGGTAGCATGCGGCCTGTTCCTGTGGATCATACCATCGGAAAATAATATGTTATGGTATGGCTATGCATCCATGGACAGCTTTTTCAGGCTGGCACCTTCTTTGATGTTAATGCTTGTACCCGCGGTAACCATGCGTGCTTTATCCGATGAGTTTCGTACAGGCACTATTGAATGGCTATCGACAAAACCGTTGACAGACCTTGACATTATACTTGGCAAGTATTTTGCCACGCTCGCCCTTATAGCATTCGCATTATTACCGACACTGATATATGTATATACTATCAGCAACCTTTCCCTGCCGGATGTTGATCTGGACAGAGGCGCGATAATTGGCTCCTATATAGGGCTTTTTTTCCTGGCAGCTACCTTTGGGGCGGTTGGTATTTTTTGCTCATCGCTTACCGCCAACCAGATAGTAGGCTTCCTCATCTCACTACTGGCATGTTACCTGCTTTATGATGGTTTTGAGCAACTGAGCAAACTGCCAAAGTTCTCTGAGGGCATAGACTATTACCTGAGCATGATTGGTATGTCGTTCCATTACAACTCGATGAGCAAGGGACTGATAGAGTCGCGTGATGTCATTTACTTTTTATCCATAATCATATTTTTCATATCGCTTACCCGTTATTCACTTAACAGCCGGACACGAGGCGTTGCGAGGATCGGGTAATATTATCAGATGGGAAAGACACAAAATAAGAACCAAAAGCAGAAACAAGCACTTATCCGCCTTTTTATAATGGCTGGTATCCTGCTTTTTGCCAACATATTGGCTTCTTATTTTCATGCAGGTATAGACCTTACAAACGAAAAACGGTTCACCCTCACCACGCCAACAGTGAAGCTACTGAAGGAGATGAAAGAGGTAGCGGTGATAGATGTATATCTGAAAGGCAAATTCCCTGCAGAATTTCAGCGACTTACTGAGGCTGTGCGTGAAAAACTACAGTCATTCAAAGATGTAGCAGGTAACAAGATCATTTACCGTTTCATAGACCCGATAGAAGGCAAAAACGATGATGAACTGAAGCAGATCGTTCTGGATCTACGGCAAAAGGGCATTTTTCACATGCCATTGAGCAAGAGAGACGACGACGAGGGAGGCTACTCTATGAAGATCTGTTTCCCCTATGCTTTGATACATTACAACGGTAAGGAAATACCGGTGCTACTAATAGAAAACCCTTACGGACAAAGCCCATCTGAAAAAATCAGTTATGCAGAGGCTACGTTGGAGTATAAATTCGCGAATGCCTTCAACCGCATGAACCGTCGCGACGATCCAAGGGTAGCCTATATAGTAGGCAATGGCGAAAAACTAGGGATAGAAACTGCGGACATGCTCACTACCATTGCCCATAATTATGTTTTGGATACAGTGGATCTGACCCATACGCTGCAAATATCATTGGCATATGACGCCATAGTAATGTATCACCCAATCGATTCATTTACCGGTCCTGAAAAGCTAAAGATAGACCAGTATGTTATGAACGGTGGTCATGTACTGTGGATCGTTAATTCATTGAATGCTTCTATAGACAGCTTAAGGAATTCCCCTCAATTTCTGGCTATGGAATACGGGCTGCAGCTAGATGACATATTGTATAAATATGGCGTACGTATCAATAACGACCTGGTTGAGGATATGCAAAATATCCCACTACCCCGAACCTATGAAGGCGGCACCCCGGAAATGCGTCCTTGGATATACTTTCCTAAGCTGAACCCTACTGCAGAACACCCTATTGTAAAAAACATGGACTTTATCCTGTCGCAGTTCAGTAATAGCATTGATACCCTTCGATCTCCAATAAAAAAGACCATATTGCTCCAGTCTTCCAAGTATAGCCGCGTATCCCGGTCACCTGTTCGGGTAAGCCTTACTATGATGAGCTATCCGTTAAAGAATGAGATGTTCAACAATCCGTATAAGCCAATCGCTGTATTGCTTGAGGGAAAGTTCCACTCTGTTTATGAAGGCTTGTTAGCTCCGGAATATTTAAAATTGCTGGATTCATTAAAGCTATCTTTCAAACCAAAATGCGATAGCGAGAACAGCATGATCGTAGTTACTGCCGGTGAGATATTCAGCAATGGATTCAGTGCTAAAGATGGTTTAATACCGATGGGCTACTATAAGTATACCGGCGAATATTTTGCAAACAGGGATTTCCTGCTCAATTGCCTGGAATACCTTACTGACCATTCGGGTGTTTTGGAATCACGATCGAAAGATGTAAAACAGCGCCTATTGGACAATGCCCGTGCTAAGGACGAAAAGAGCACATGGCAGTTTGTAAACGTTGGCATACCTGTTGCCATTATCCTGGTTTTTGCGTCAGGCTATTTCTTCTTCCGTAAAAGAAAATACGAAACAAAACCAAACTCATAATGAAAAAGACCATTTTATACCTTGTGATCCTGCTTATACTCGGGTTTGGAGTATATTATTTTCTTATCAAGCCCGGAGGTACCGGTTACAGTGACACGCAGGCCGGGTTTACGGTTAAAGATACTGCTTCAATAGGGAAAATATTTCTTGTGTCGTCTGGCGGTGAATCTGTATTAGTTGAGCGCACTGATTCGGGATGGATGGTCAACAAACGATACAAAGCGTTACCCAGCACATTGAACCTTCTTTTGAAAACATTTACACAACAAGCCGCACTATATCCTGTTACTAAGAACGCCCTTGATAATGTTGTTAAATTAATGACCACAGACCATGTAAAAACAGAAATATATGACCGGTCGGGCAAAAAGATAACTTCTTTCTTCGTGGGTGGCGCCGCAGTAAACAACACCGGCACCAATATGCTTATGGAGGGCGCTGAAACGCCGTATGTGGTGCATATCACCAGTTTCAATGGTGCTTTAACTCCCCGCTATACCACAAGCTTGACCTATTGGCGTGACAGAACAATATTTAATCTACCTGCTGAGGAAATAAAAAGTGTATCAGTTAAGTACATTGATCAACCGATAAATTCCTTTGAGATCGTGCGTGAAGGTGATAACGTTGTCATTAATGCCGATCCACAAATAGCCAAACATCTTGATTCTCCTAACTATCGGAGAGCCCGGATATTCCTGAAGTACTTTAGTAATGTAAACTGCGAGGGCTATATCAATGGCTTACCGGACAACGACACAACTTTAAAAACCGCTCCCAAACATTGCTCTATCGAGTTGACCGGAATACATGGGCAACACCAACTGCTGGATATATACTGGATGGCCATCAATAAGCGCAGTAAAAATATGACCGTCTCTAACCCTGACGTACCCGATAATTTTGATGCGGACAGGTTCTATGCCGTTATGAATGATCATAAAGACACTATACTAATACAACAGTGGGCATTCAGGGACATCTTCCATAAAGCTTATGAGTTTTTCCAGAAGGACGGAACAATATCAAAGCCGGACTTTGTTCATCCTGATGCTGCGAAGGCAACAATAATGCACAAACAACGATAAGTTACTGCACAATATCTTCTAACAGATCAAAATCGAGGTCGATAACCTCGTAGTTTTCCCTGTTATACCGCCATTGATAATGCCACCATTCCTCAGGCACCATACCGAAGCCGTATTTACGCATCGTGTTCTTCAGTAACTTTCTGTTTTCCAATACTTGCGGAGGTAATTTATAAAAATCGTGGTGCGCAGAATCATTAAAGCAATCATAACCGGTACCCATATCGAGTTCTTTGCCGGTTCGCAGATCTATTAGCGTTACATCAATGCCAATGCCCCTGTTGTGAAAACTGCCCTTGCGTGGATTGGCAACGTAGCGCCTGTCTCCAATCAGTCGCCACAGTTTGCAGGTAACACTGAAAGGCCGAAATGCATCATATACCTTTAGCGCCAAGCCCTTTTTATTTAATTCTTCCTGTACCAATTTTAGTGAACGGGCCTGCGTTTCGCGCAGATATGCAACCGGGTGATCGTACAAAACAGTTTTAGTGAAGTTATTTGTAGTTGCGTAGCGTATGTCTACGACCAAGCCCGGTATAACCTTCTGCAGGGCAACAAGCCGCTTGCCCGGATCATTTTTTATCGACTCAAGAAATGTCTCTTTGGTATTTACGTATTTCGCATCGGTCTTACAGGATTGAGCACGGCTGCGAGCAACAGGCAAGACAAATGTGAAGATGAATAAGCACCACACGCGCATGGCTTATTGTTTTGATGGTTTTGTCCTGGCATAACCTTCAAAAATCTGGCTTACATCAAAATAAACGCCTTTTATCCCCTGACCATTATCTGCAACGCTGAGATAATCAACTTTCTTTTCAGCATTTGTTTCATGTCCTTTGTATTTTAATCCCAGTAAAGCCAGCACACTATATTCGTCAGCAACTGAAAGCACATGCAGGCCGGTGCTTTCACTATGTCCGTCACCTGATGCCAGAATAGTTTTCGCGATCATGCTTACCTTATACTTGTACAGTGCATAGTTCTCGACGTCATTCAATGTATAGTACAGATTACAGAGCCAATTCAGGTCATTGAGATCAAACGGAGTGAATTTAAGGTCTCTTTTTGCAAAACTGATCATTTTTTTTCGCTCGGCAAGAGTCAACCCTTCTTTCCTGCTCATCTCTTTCAGCGAGTCCTTATATCCGGTAGAATTGTATGATTCATATTCATCCTGGAAAAAATAACCATAGTACAACAACTGAAATTCAGGCTGGGTCAGCGAGGTATCATCGTTTATGTAACGGGTAAACAACCTCGGGTAATTCATAGAAGAAGCCGGATCACCCGTTACCTGTTGGATATATTTATAGTCTGGCTTACCCGGAATAGAATTTTGCGCATGCACTGCAAGCACGCCGCATATAAGAACAGGTAAAAGTATATTACGAAGCATAGGTTTAATAGCTCACAATTTATAAAAAAAGCACTATCAAGGCTATAATATTAGGAAATCGTTATAAAATACCGGTCCGGTTCAATATATTGTGAATAAATCAAGCGATATGTTATTTCTCATTTCTACTGCGAGTTGGATCGGTATCGTAATACTGGGAGTTATTGCCTTCTTTCTCTGGAAAGTATTTACCGGCGATTCTGCTGAAGATTAAACCAGAAGATCAATTAACTTATCAACTTCATTTGAAGTTTTAATCCTGGGGAAAGGTAATTCTTGCTCCAGAGCCTGTATGACAGCATTAGCAATTGAAACTTTATCCAACGGATCAAATGTGAGACTGGGGGTTATTACGTCATGCACATAATCCAAATTTGATGCGATCACTTTCATACCACTGTCCACAGCTTCTATCAATGGCAATCCAAAACTCTCTGTAACGGAAGGAAAAATGAGGTATGGGCAATTAAAATACAGCTCCCTTGGATCAACATAGACGTGGTTTGATATGCGTGCCCCTTTCTTTACCAGTTCTTCCATTCGAATCAGTAACTGCGGCGCCGTATCGTCGATAGTTACGTGTAATTTGGGTTTATATCCTTTTTCCAGCAAATGCTCCCAAGCATCCAATAATGTAGGATAATTCTTTTGAGGAGAGGGATTGCTGATGAACACAAACTCGTCCTTAACCCGCTGACCGAAAGGTTTGTGGTTTGTGCGATACTTACGGTCATCATAAAAAGGAATAGTAAGGCAATACATTTTATTTTTCAGCCCCATTTCCGTAAGCGCATGGACCATATGCGGGGTCTGCACTATGTAGTAATCGGTGTTGCGATTATAGAGCTTTATAGCAAGGTATTTGAGGTAAAGCAAGAAGTACTTTTTATCAAATCTGTGTTTCGGAGCTTCCAGCAATTTTTGGTTGTGAAAATAAGTATATGCAGGCACTTTAAGTTTTACAGGCGGAGGTGTATTAGCAAAGCAAAACACCTTACTATAGTTGTTTCTATTGAGTTTGTAGAATTTAATGCGATCATTGATACTGTTATTGATGACAACATAATTCTTATTCAGAATCTCAGGCTTGTCAAACCGCGGATCGAGGAGGAAAAAGAAATTGTCTTTATTTGGATGTGCAAGTATACGCTCAATAAGGTATTGAAGGAGCACCGCCCCCCCGCCCTTATTAATAAATAAAGCGTCTACTAATACCATCCGTTAAATCCTAAATTCAAAATAATAAATTCCAAACTACACCTAATTACTCCCAGGGTATACCTGGTTTTTCTTTACCATCATACACCGAGTCAATTATCTTCCTGAAATATTGTGCACCTGCATGACCACTCATGGCCTTTTGTGCCCACCTGCCTATCTCGTTCGGCGTCGCAAATCCC
>JBGAJU010000018.1:0-61907 GCA_044224775.1 Flavipsychrobacter sp. | reverse complement strand
TAATGCCGATTGGCAGAGCAATACCAAATTATACACTCACGACAGCAAGCTACTGCCCGATAATGCCCGGCTGAACTACTACGTTGCCAACGACCTGCTGGCTGCTGTCGGGCAGGATGCCGGTGCACGAGTGCAGTATACCACTGAGGCGTTGCCTTACCTGTATCGTGCGGTTGCCATTTACCCGGAATACGCGTTGGCGGAGAACGACCTGGGCGCGGCATACCGCAACCTCAACCAGCGCGACTCTGCGAAGGTGCATTTTGAAAAAGCCTATGCCATCAACCCACGGTTTTTGTTTGTCGTAAAAAACCTCATAGCCTTGTGCAACCTGCAAAAAGACCTTGAAGGCTCCGCGAAATATAACAAGCAATTGCTGTGGCTCAGTGCTTCCCACCCTAAAGTATATGCTGATATTGCCTATAGCTATCTGAATTTGGCTAAGTACGATTCCGCAGTTAAATACCTGGAACTTGGGGCATTCCTTTATCCGAATATGAGTGGTATGTTCTATAAGAACTTAGCTTACACGTTTAACATTATGGGTAACAGGGATTCTGCCGCGAAGTATGAAGCCTTGGTAAGGTGATGTAATAGGGGGATTTTTGAAGCAGAAACGTAAAATACCCAACCAGGCGCCTCGGATGATTAGTCTTTAACCAAAAGCATAAAATGTTCAGGTTTATACGTGTTGTTTTTTATATAGCCTTTTTCTTCATGTCCCCGATCTGCCACGCCGCAGATACCACCCGTGTATTTTATATAGGTAACAGCTTTATCTACACGTATGATGTGCCGGCCGTGGTGAAAAGTTTCGCAAACATGGCGAGCAAGAACCTGTATTATGAGCAACATACCCCCGGAGGCATAACTGTAGGTGATATAGCACAAGGTTCATCGGCACACTGGCTTAACCCAACCGTTTTCAATACACTTAGTGCGCGCACCTGGGACTTTGTAGTGCTGCAGGATAACCAGGGGCGTTTTGTGCTGGGGCACCATAAATTTCCTGCACTTACCACAAGCAGGGTAGTAGAAGGACATTTGAAAATTAGGGACAGTATGCGTTACTACAGTCCGTGTGCTAAAATGGTGTTATTTGCCGGCTGGGCTTTCCAGGGCGGGTACATGCCTTATTCGCCCACCGGCGTAGGGCTTATCGATACCATAGCCATTAATTACGCTTTCCTCAATGATTCGATGCACGAAATTATCTCGCCGATAGGCATTGCCTGGCGGCGAGCTATAGCAATACTACCCACTGTGAACCTTTGGGGGCCGGACAGTGCACACCAGTCGGCAGCCGGTACTTACCTTACCGCGGCGGTCTTATACAGTACTATCTTCAGATCGAGCCCGGTGGAGCTGAACTATACAGCAGGATTGGATAGTGCAGTTGCGCGCACGCTACGTACTATCGCATGGCAAACTGTAAACGATAGCCTGGAAACAGATAACCTGGCATTGGTAACTATTCCCATATCGCAAACAGGCAGCACAATTACAGCATCCGGCACATACACCTCCTTCCAGTGGTACAGGAATGACACATTACTACCCGGTGTGACTGGTGCTTCCATTGCGGGGGGCGATGGTGCCTGTTACTCAGTCACAGCTTTAGATAGCAATGGCTGCCTATGCCGGTCTATGCCATTGTGTTATGTAGCTGTTTCGGGTGTGGCAGTTACTCGCGGCAGTTACGTAGCGTCATATCCTAATCCCGCCAACGATATGTTTTATCTCCACACCCAGGCACCCAATGCACATATGTGGGTGACCGATATAAATGGCTGTATTGTCTCTGAGCAGGTACTAAATTCTTCTGAAACGGCCGTCAATACAACAGGGTGGAGCACCGGCCTTTATTTTATAACAGTAATAACTGGTGGTCAGGTGCATAGGGATAAAGTAATGATACAGAAGTAGACGCCTAAATATGTAGTCCTCCAATTTATACGGGTTCCCTGGAACATACTCACCGGAATGGCGAATAACTGGTTGCCTCAGCTCCCGTTTTTAACATTTTTTTTATTGTGTTTTAACTTTTTCCTGTTGCAAAACGGCAATAAATTTGATGTACTAACAGCAAACAATTAAATCAAGGAAAACTATGCAATTCAAACTGATCCCGGTCATTGTTACAGCTGCTCTGACATCTGTAATGACACTCTTCGTAGTATCAAATTTCCAGGAGAAGGTACCTTACATAGGTACGGCTGCCACACCGCAGCACCTGCCTGTGAACTATGTTTCGAACAACGCAGGCACGGCAAGCGCCATGGGCGTTAATTTTGAGAACGCAGCAGAGTCCAGCGTGAAGGCGGTGGTGCATATTAAAACCACCACTGCTGGCCGCACTATTGTTGCCAACAGCAACGATGTGTTCAGCCGCATGTTTGGGCCGCAACAGTACTATATCCCGCCGCAGCAGGAAGCCGGCTCGGGCGTGGTAATATCTCCTGACGGATACATTGTAACCAACAACCACGTAGTGGCAAACGGGGAGGAGGTGACGGTTACCTTCAACAACCGCTACACGGCAAATGCCAAAGTAGTGGGTAAAGATCCCGCTACCGATATCGCCGTGTTAAAGATAGATGGCAAAAGCGATCTTGACTATATGGAGTTCGGCAACTCTGATGATGCCAAACTGGGACAATGGGTACTTGCCGTAGGCTACCCCCTTACTTTGGATGCCACTGTAACAGCAGGTATCATCAGCGCCAAGGGCCGTTCTATCGGAGTGAACAAGCAACAGTCTGCCATTGAGTCATTCATACAGACAGATGCGGCAGTGAACCCCGGTAATAGTGGCGGTGCGCTGGTGAATACATATGGCCAGCTGATAGGTATCAACTCTGCCATAGCATCGCCAACCGGTTCTTATGCGGGTTATTCTTACGCTATACCATCCAACATTGTGCGCAAGGCGGTTAACGACCTGATGCAGTATGGCACCGTGCAGCGTGCTTATATGGGAGTAAGTTACGTGGACGGCGCAACAGCAAGCCCCGAAATGGTGCAAAAATACGGTCTTGACAAAACCAATGGTGTGTACGTGAGCGATGTGAGGGGTGGTGCCGCAAAAGCAGGCCTTGCCAAGGGCGACTATATCACGCACATCAACGGCCAGCCGGTTAATAATTCCAGCGAGGTACAGGGGCAGATAGCCCGCTTCCACCCGGGAGATAATGTAAGCGTTGGCTACCTGAGGAACGGTAAGAGCTATACGACCAATGTGTTGTTGACGAATGTAAGCGGTACTACCAACATTATTAAAGCAGGGAGCACCATCAAGCTGCTGGGGGCAACCTTCCGCCCGATGAACGATGATGAGAAATCGAAGTATTATGTGAATGGTGGAGCAGTGGTTACTGATCCGGGCAACGGCCTGTTGTCAAAACAGGCGCATATCCGCAAAGGATTTATTGTCACCAGCGTTAACAATTCAACGATAACCGGCGTTAGTGATCTGCAACAGGCAATTGCACAAGGCAGAAACCTGCAGATAGGTGGTTTCTATCCAGGCTACCAGGGCATGTCTTACTACGCCCTTACAGATGTGGATGCGTTTGCGGGGGATGAATAATTCGGCAATTTGAATGTGCCAATTTTGCACGAGATAAAATAAAGAAAGGCGCTGAGTTTTCAGCGCCTTTCTTTATTATGCTATTAATTGTCGAATTGCCGAATTGTTACATTGTTTCAGCAAAGTACTTGTGGAAGTAAGGAATGGTCTCTATGCCTTTGTAATAATTGAAGACATCATACTTCTCGTTAGGCGAGTGGATGTTGTCATTATCCAATCCGAAGCCGAGGAGCACGGTTTTCAGTCCCAGCGTCCTTTCAAACAATGCCACTATCGGGATACTGCCGCCGCCGCGAGTTGGTATCGGATCTTTACCGAATGTGGTCTGGATAGCCTTTGCCGCTGCCATGTAGGCAGGGGAGTTGGTTGGTGTTACCACTGCTTCGCCGCCGTGGTGGTGGCTTACCTTCACGCTAACATATGCCGGAGCTATCTTTTTAAAGTGTGCTTCAAACAGGTCTGCTATCTCCTGCGATACCTGGTTGGGCACAAGACGCATAGATATTTTTGCATTAGCTTTTGATGGCAATACTGTTTTTGCGCCTTCGCCGGTGTAGCCGCCCCATATGCCGTTCACTTCCAGCGTCGGACGGATGCCCGTACGCTCCAGTGTTGTGTAGCCTTTCTCTCCCCATATTTCATTCACGCCCAGTTCTTTTTTGTACTCGTCAAGGTTGAAGGGAGCACCATTGATCGCATCGCGCTCGGCTTTGGAGAGTTCCTGTACTTTATCGTAGAAGCCCGGGATGGTGATGTGGTTATTCTCATCATGCAGGCTGGCTATCATCTGGCAGAGGATCGTAGCAGGGTTTGCCACAGCACCACCATACACACCGCTGTGCAGGTCGCGGTTAGGGCCAACCACCTCTACCTCCATATAAGCAAGGCCACGCAGCCCGCTTTCGATAGATGGAGTCTCCATGCTGATCATAGAAGTGTCTGATACAAGCACTATGTCCGCTTTCAGGCGCTCTTTATTATCCTCCAGGAATTTGCCTAGGTTCACCGAACCTACCTCTTCTTCACCCTCTATCATTATTTTTACATTACATGGCAGGCTATTGGTCTTGGCCATTGTTTCCACCGCCTTTATGTGCATGAACATCTGTCCTTTATCATCGCAGGCGCCGCGTGCATAGATCTTGCCGTCTTTTATCACAGGCTCAAACGGGCCACTGTGCCAAAGGTTCAGCGGATCGGCAGGCTGCACGTCATAATGTCCGTACACAAGCACTGTTGGCAGCTTGGGGTCAACTATCTTCTCTCCATAAACTATAGGATGGCCTGCTGTCGGGCAAACTTCAGCTTTATCGCACCCTGCTTTCAGCATATGCTCTTTTACGGCATCTGCGCAACGGGCTACATCGTCTTTGTATTTGCTGTCAGCACTCACCGATGGTATGCGTAACAACTCCATCAGTTCATCCAGAAAACGGTCTTTATTTTGAGATTGATAATCTTTCCAGGCTTGCATGTTTTTTAATTTAGGAAGGCAAAAGTAAGCGATATATATGGAATTGGGAATTGGTAGGCAGGAATTTGCTTTTCAATACATTATATGCGAAGAAAGCTAATTCTTAATGCCCCTTTAACACCCGCTGGCAAGCTTTTTACGATCGTTTAGCAGCAGCAAAAGAAGCGAGGTTTAACTAAGAGGGAAGCTGCCTTCCGGTGGCTTCCCTTATTTATACGTGTTCAGGATTTCACGTTCAAAACGTTCGAAGCGCTTTTGCAGGTCGGCTTTTAAGTTGTCTTTTACGGTCTTCTCTTCTATAAAGCTGTAGTCTATGCTGTTGAACACATAATCCTTTATCTCCCGGTAAGATACATTGGGGTAACGGGTTGCCAGCAGCATATACTGGTGGGTGAGATTACTGCGCAGCACACCCGCATCATCGGTGCAGATAACAATAGGTACATTAAATCTGCGGTACAGGTCAAGCGGGTGAGCATCTTCCTTTACGTGCAGTATGAATTCATTGCTGTATAGGTTTATTTCTATAGCGGTATTGTTGTTGGCCATGTGGCGCAACAGGTCATAGCTGCCTTTCTCATACGGCATATCCACTCCATGGCCTATGCGGTTGGCGCCTGCGGTGCGCACGGCTGCATTTATGTGCCAGCTCAAGTCCTCCGGTTTCACTGTGCCAAGGGTCAGCTCACCTGCGTGCATGGCATACTTTACGGCAGGGTAGCGAGCATGGCAGAATCTGAACATCATCATATGCAGCCAGTAATCGCGCATGGATATCTCGTTATCCTCGGGTGCTACAATGTTCACGCCTACAACCAATGGGGTAGTATTGGCAGATTCAAAACAAACCACCATATTCTTAAAAACATCCAGCGGCTGCACTACTCTTGTAACGTAGTTCTGGTATCGCATTGTAAAGTTCGCATCGTCTATTTGCAGGCGGTTGTGCATAGCTGTTAGCTCGTTATTGAAAGTTGCCGCACATTGCTTCACATTCTTTGCCTGCAGTTGCCGGAATATATTATCCAGTATCGACATTGCCAACCCCTCATTGCCCTGCGCCTGCGCGCTCAGCAGCTGGCTGTTGAGGTTGGGATCTATACCGGATGTGTTACCACACGGAATGCTGGTGAACATGGTCTCTATATAGCTCACATTCTCTTTTATGGCGCGGCGTTTAAGTTCTAATATGCCTGTGTCCAGCCTTGCCTGGCTGTTGTTCGCAATGCCAAAACCCGGAAAGGTTTCGAAGAATAGTTTATCCGATGGATAGCTAACACCATTGTAGTCCTTTACCGACCACTTCTGCATCAGCTTTTGCTTGAATGTCGGGAGTATCTTTAGTGTGTTAAGCTGCGAGAAGCGCAGGCAATTATCATTGTTCTTTCCTGTATCAACCTTAAGGGTTACGGTATCAATGAAGTAATCCTGCTGCACAACGTAGCCAATGTAGGTTTCGGCATATACCGAGCCGCTGTAGTGGTGATGCAGGTCGCCGCCCTTGGGCATGGCCGAGAAGAATGCCGTCAGCTCAGCCCTGTTGTTGCGTATGTTCTCGAAGTAACGGTCAATAGGCTGGGCATTGCTATGCAGTGCTGCCACTATACAGGTGTAGAGCAGTAAGCGTTTCATGTGTGTTTGTTATGCACACAAGATACTGTTAACCCCCAACAACACAAATGCCCGGGGCACGTATAAACTCAGGCAATTCTGGCCTTAGTTGTCGAATTGCCGAATTATCGAATTGCCGAATTCTAATTAATATCAATCAGCTCCACCTCAAAAATAAGGGTGCTGTTGGGGCCAATGGTAGGGCCTACCTGCCTGTTGCCATAACCCAGCGCCGGTGGAATGAAAAAGCGCCATTTGCTGCCCTGTGGCATCAGTTGCAGCCCTTCTGTCCAGCCGCTGATGACCTGGTTGAGCGGAAAAGATGCCGGCCTGCCGCGCTGCACAGAGCTATCAAAGATGGTGCCGTCTATAAGCGTGCCGTGGTAGTGGCAGGTAACGGTATTAGAAGCTGTTGGTTTGGGGCCATCGCCCTGTGTGATCACTTCATACTGTAGGCCGCTGGCAGTTTCCGTAACGCCGGCTTTCTGCTTATTTGCCGCCAGGAAATCCTGGCCTGCTTTCAGGTTCTTCTCTGATCTTTCTGAGTTCATTTTGAACAATTTATCGGCAAGGCTCATAAAAGTGTGAATAAGAGGGTAAAAATAGTCATATTAGGAACGTTGGCGAAATAAAGTCTACTAAGTTAAATAGTTATTTTTCTTTTATGCAAGGCGCAAAATCTGCGAATAGTGAACTATTTAAAGACTTTTGCAACGCAGCAGAAATGGAAAAGGACAGTTAAATTGGTGGACTTTATTTTGCCTTCGTTCCTTAATGTCTGGATTTTCACGAAATTTAGGTTAGCGGCAAAAAAAGTTCGGTTCTCCGTAAAGTTTGGCACAATATTTTCTTTAGGTAATGTAAAACCATTATCCTCATGTTTGGAAGCCAACTAGTACTAACCGCCAATGAACTGAACCGGGAACATTATATGGAGCAGAGTATCATCACAAAAACGGTGGAGGATGCGGAGGACAGCTTTGTAGATGCCAAGGAAAGAATGCTGGATGTGAACCACTGGAACCGTTATTGCAACCATAACGGGGTCTTCTTCAGCCTTACAGACAGCCACAGCCGGCTGGTGAGCAGGCGGGCACATAAGGGCGATCATATTAAGATAAATGCCCCCGATATACAGGAGTGCTGCGTGGTGATAGACGCGATAGAATATGACGATTACCCCGACCTGGGTATGGAAGCCTTTACCATGAAGCTGCACCCCTGCGCACACGGTGCAGAGAACGAGGAAGAGAGTGGGGACGATGACTTCAGGGCGGTATTAATAATAGAAAGAAAACATAAGAACGTATTTGCAGTGTTCAATTACAGGAACACTGCCGGAGAGCAGGTAACTGCACCGGGGGGCTGTTTCGGGCTGATGGATGATGAATGGAATGGTATGCTGAAGAGATTTGTAGTGTGAGTTAAGTGTAATGCCCGATTACGAAGAAAAGAGGATGCGTGTGGCACGCATCCTCTTTCGTTGTTTATACGGTTGTCATCCTGAGCTTCGAAGGATTGTTGAGAGTTAGCAAGTAGCAAATTCCGTGATTGGGCTGTATCCTATCACTCAGCAATGGTTCGGCAGGCTCACCAAGAATACTTTTAAAACAAAAAAGGATGCCCAGGGCATCCTTTTTCAGTATAGTAACAGAGCAGCTTATGCTTTTTCTGCGTGGTGTATTTGCTTCTTTTCCTTGATGCGCGCAGATTTGCCCTGGCGGTCGCGGAGGTAGAACAGGCGGGCACGGCGCACGCTACCGGCTTTGTTCAGAGTTATAGACTCGATGTTTGGCGAGTATAGCGGGAACAAACGTTCAACACCTACACCGTCCGATATTTTACGAACGGTAAAAGAGGCAGTGTATCCGCGGCCCTGGCGCTTTAATACATCGCCTTTGAACGACTGGATACGCTCTTTATTACCTTCTACAATTTTATAATTAACCGTAACGTTATCGCCCGCTTTAAAGCTGGGATATTCTTTTTTACCGGTAAGTTGCTCGTGTACAAATGCTACAGCGTCCATTGTTATTGAATTTTTCGGACTGCAAAGGTAAGGAAATAATTATAAATAACAATCGGATTTATAGAATTTGTGTCTTACAGGGATTGTTGCAGCAAAAATAGGTATTTATGCCGTTGTTATTAGTATTGCATAGCGGTAATTTTACATGTATAAATATATTTAAATAAAAAGATGGCTGTTGGTTTAGGTGTTTTTTGTTTAATAGCGAGTGATGATGTGGTGAGCAGGAAACTGGTGGTAATGCGGTAACCCTGCTTTCATGCTGAGCTTCGAAGCGTAAAATGCGCGAATTGGTGCTCCTCCACACGTATGTAAACCAAAAATATATAACAGCAGGCTCCGCTAATGTAGCAGGTTTCAAAAGCGGCAAAACCATCATGGTACAGTAACAGTACCATCATGCAAAATAGATTTGGAAACGCCTGCCCTCATTTCGTAACTTTACTTCATACCCCTAAAATTTCGGGTAAGCTCTTTGACAGATTGCGTCGTGAAATTCCGTTCTTTGGGTACTCATTCAGAGTTTGCCGAATGGGGGTGGTCATGCTCCAGATAACCGGAAAGGCACGGTATAAAATATACCTGAACAGGGTATAATTATACCTAAACAGGGTATAAATATACCTTTAGGGGGTATAATTATACCCTTTTATACCCTTTTATACCTTAAAATAAAAATCAAGATGATTACCCATGGCTCGTTTCGCAACATGCCGCACCCAATTATTAACCGAAAACAAGGCTATGCCGAAAATTATACCTTTCATCCACCTTAGTCTTTTTGGCAGGGAAGTGCTCCCTTTCGGCCGCAAGCCCACCTTGTTACCTCGGGCTATAATGTGTATCTTGCAGCACCTTATTTGCATTAGGGTAATTCATTATAATTCTTAGGTTTTCATGCTTAAAGTAGGTGTTTTTGGTGCGGGCCATTTAGGTAAGATCCATATCCAGCAGTGGGGCGAGGTAAAAGAGGCGCAATTGGTAGGGTTCTATGATCCCGATGATAATATGGCGCAGACCGCCATAGAAAAATTTGATGTTCAGCGTTTTACCAATGTTGATGAACTCATCGCAGCAGTAGACGCTATCGATATCGTTTGCCCTACGCTTTTTCACTACGAAATTGCAAAAAACGCCCTGCTCAATGGTAAACATGTTTTCATAGAAAAACCGCTCACCCACACATTAGAGGAAGGCATGGAACTGGTGCACCTCGTGAAGGAAGCCAACGTAAAATGCCAGGTGGGTCATGTGGAGCGTTATAATCCTGCTTTTCTCGCAGTGAGCGACCAACTGCTGCAGCCAATGTTCATAGAAACGCACAGGTTGGCACAATTCAATCCACGTGGAACAGACGTATCTGTGATACTGGATCTGATGATACACGATATTGATATTGTGCTGTGCCTGGTAAAAAGCCCGGTGAAGCGTATATCGGCCAGCGGGGTAGCAGTGCTCAGCGAAACGGCAGATATTGCCAATGCACGTATCGAGTTCGATAACGGTTGTGTTGCTAACCTTACATCCAGTCGCATATCGCTGAAGAACATGCGCAAAATGCGCCTCTTCCAGCGCGATGCGTATATCGGTATCGACTTCCTGAATAAAGAGACCGAGGTTGTGAGGTTGAAAGATGACGGTGCAGAAATGGGTATGTTGGATTTCCCGCTGGAGATGGCCAATGGCGAGAAGAAGATTATATCAGTACAGACACCACAAGTGACCATGCTGAACGCCATTCAAACGGAATTAAGGGAGTTCACCCACGCCATATTGTACGACCGTCCGGTACGTGTATCGGTATACGATGGCTACCAGGCAATGGATGTAGCACACCAGGTGTTGAAAAAAATGAGTTTGCACGCAGAACTGCACAATGTTTAACAAAATTTTACGTTATAGAGGCGGAAGGGTATCATGAAGCACATTTATAGAAGATTATTTTATTTAATATTTATATTCGGTTCCCTGTTTTCCTGGTTAGGTTGTAATACCATCAATCCTAAGGAGCAAGTGCCAACGTATATTCACGTCGATTCCTTCCATTTTGTCCAGAATACCACGCTCGGTATCTCTTCCTCAATTTCTCACGATATTAATACTGTATGGGTTTATTACAACAATAACCCTATCGGTGTGTTCGATCTGCCCGCAACAATTCCTGTGATCACAAACGGTGATAATGACAGCGGTACGCTCACACTGGCTCCCGGGGTGTCAATAAACGGTTTCAACGATAATTTAAGCAGCTATCCTTTTTATACATTGGATAACTGGGGGTTTAAAGCGCAGCCCGGCAAAATATTGAACCACACACCTACAACCAGTTTTTTCAACGCAACAAAAATTCAAAGGGTCGGACATTTTGAAGACTTTACCGTCGAAATGATGGTGCTTAATGGTATACCTGGTCTTGTTCCGCTTGTTAAAACCCAGGATGATTCGCTTAGATTTTGGGGTGCCGGGGTTGGGAGTATAACACTCGCCAGCGTAGGAGACAGCTCCATAGATAGTTCTGTGGCTGCTTTCGAGATTCCGGCAAGCCAGAGCAACCAGGTGCTGGAACTGGATTATAAAGGCGATCTTGTGCTTATTGTTGGCATAAAACCCTTCCTGGGTGGTATAACGCAGGATACATGGTATTTAGCTGCCGCCAGGCCAAGTAATAATTGGAAGAAATTCTATGTTGCCCTTCAGGACTATGTTGCAGAGCAACAGGCTACCAGCTACAGGATATATATAAAGGCAGTTTTGCCGGAAGGAAAGAGCAGCGGGCGGGCATTATTAGATAACATCCAAATCGTCACATTCTAAGTATTCATGCGTCTCCACCCACTGAAGAGAAAAGCGATCAGGCAATTGGTATTGCTGGATTATGTGGCTTCCTCCCTGGCCTGGCTTACGTTGTGGATGTATAGGCAACAGGAACTTACCAAGCGCGACTTCCTGGATACCCTTCAGCTATTCATTACCCGCGATTATGTTAATACACTTATCGTGGTGCCGGGGGCTTGGTTGTTTGCCTACCTGCTATCGGGCACTTATTTTGACCTGTACCGCAAGTCGAGGCTGAACGAGATAAACCGCACGCTTATATCGTGCATCATAGGGTGTTTGGTCCTTTCGATGGTAGTATTTGCCAATGACAGTGCGGATTATTCGTACTTCATAAATGAGTTCGGCCATTATCTCCTGATTCACACAAGCTTTGCGTTGGTATTCAGGTTATTTATTCTGTACCGGGTTAAGAGGAACCTGGTGAAAGGAAAGGTGGGGTTCAATACTTTGATCATTGGTGGCAACCAGCAGGCTATAAACATTTACAAGCAGGTGCATGATAGCCCGAAGGTGTTGGGCAACATCTTTAAAGGTTTTATCTATTCCAACAAAGAAGCGAGCAATGGCATGAGCCAATACCTGCCGCAACTGGGGCACATAGAACACCTGGAGGACATCATAGACAAGAACGAGATAGAGGAGGTGATAGTGGCGGTAGATTCATCTGAGCATCACATGCTGGAGGATATAGTGACGCGGCTCTGCTACCGCCCAGTGGTAGTGAAGGTGTTGCCCGATTACTACGATATCATATCTGGATCGGTGAAAACGAGCAATGTGTATGATGCTGTGCTCATTCATATTCACCCTGACCTGATGCCCGATTGGCAGCGGGTATGCAAGCGCACTATGGATATAGTCTTTTCCTTGATTGCGCTCATGCTCTCTTCTCCGCTCATGCTGTTTGCTATCATAATGGTAAGGTTATCGTCAAAGGGGCCGATCATCTATAAACAACAGCGTGTGGGCAGGTTTGGCAGACCATTTAATATTTATAAGTTCCGGTCTATGTACACCGATGCAGAGCATGCCGGACCTGCATTATCAAGTAAGAAGGACCCGCGGATAACACCCTGGGGCAGGTTCATGCGTAAGTGGCGTATTGATGAGTTACCCCAGTTTGTGAACATAATTAAAGGTAATATGTCGCTGGTAGGGCCAAGGCCGGAGCGCCAGCATTATATAGACATCATCAGCGACACCCACGCGCATTACAAATATCTGCTCAAGGTAAAACCCGGCCTCACCTCGTGGGGAATGGTCCAGTTTGGATACGCCGAGAATGTGGATGAAATGATACAGCGCATGCGGTATGACCTGCTGTATATAGAGAACTGTTCACTGGCATTGGATATAAAGATAATGCTCTATACCATAATGGTTATCTTCCAGGGCCGGGGAAAGTAATGTGAGGAAAGTCGAAACTACGTTTCGGCACTCTCAAGCTTCAAGATAGCCAATGCTTCGCCTGCAATAAAGAAACTACCTGTTATGAGCAGCGCATCTTCCTCTGTCATCGCAGATTGTGCAGCATATACGGCTTCAGCCACAGTCATATAAGCATTCCCGCCAAGGCCAGCCCATGCTGCCTTTTCCTTTAGCTCGGCGGCAGGCAATGCCCGCTCTATTTGTGCATTGCAGAAGTAATAAGTGGCATCTTTAGGGAAGAGGGCCAATGCTTCATCAACATCTTTATCCTTTACAAATCCGAGGATGATATGCTTGTTGGTGGCTTGTAACTGTTTCCATTGTCCCAATACTTCCTGCAGTCCTGCAGGATTATGAGCTACATCGCAAATTATGTTTGGGTTTTCCTGCAGCCACTCCCACCTGCCGTGCAGGCCGGTAGTGCTCTTTACATGAGCCAAAGCAGAAAGTGCGCCGGGTATGGATAGTTTATAGCCCTGGTGGGCAAGCAGTTCTACTGCGGTGAGTACGGTTTTGATATTGTGCTGCTGGTAGTTGCCTTGCAGATCGGTGCGCAGGTCCAGCATTTCGCGGGTGGCGTTGTTGATGACCTTGTAATACTGGTATTTGGCATCACTGCCGGTGCGTACTATACCCCAAAGCGATTGCGCATAATGGAGCGTGCTTTGCTTATGCACGGCGTACTCAAAGAAAATACGCCCTGTTTCGTCCTGCTGTTCGCCAATAACGCAGGGAACACCTTGCTTGATGATGCCTGCCTTTTCTGCAGCTATCTCTGGTAAAGTATTACCTAAAAGGTCTTTATGATCGTAGCTGATGTTGGTAATAATAGACAGCAGGGGTGTAATGATATTAGTACTATCCAGCCTGCCGCCAAGGCCGGTTTCTATTATGGCAATATCCACGCCCTGCTCAGCAAAGGCTGTGAATGCCATGGCAACCGTTATCTCGAAGAAAGAAGGCTGAATTTCTTCAATAAGGCTTTTGTTCTTATCCACAAACTCAACCACCCATTGTTTGCTCACAATTGCTCCATTTATGCGGATGCGCTCGCGGAAGTCAACGAGATGGGGTGATGTGTATAATCCGGTTTTATAACCGGCCCGCTGGAAGATGGCTGCCAATGCATGACTTGTGCTGCCTTTGCCATTGGTGCCGGCAATATGTACCGACTTGAATTTAGTGTGCGGATCACCAAGGGCGGTGCATAGTTTTATAGTATTGGTAAGATCTGGCTTTAGTGCTGCCTTTCCTATGCGAGAGAACATAGGTAGTCGTTCGTATAAGTAATTGAGCGTTTGTTGGTAGGTATTGGTGTCAGCCATAGACTTATTGGCGTGTTTTAAATGCTATTGTAACCTTCCCATATTGTATGGGTTCCGGACCGGTAGAAGGACTAAACCGTACGCTCCTGAGTTTTTCGAAAGCGATACTTGTTAACTGCCTGCTCGATGAGCTTACTAAGTTCTTGCTTACGATATTCCCTTGTCTGTCAACTCCGACTTGTATTATTACTACGCCGCTTTCATTGAATTCAGCTTCAAATTGCTTTGGGCTGATATCCCTGCCTGCAACAGTATGACGTATGCCTCCATTCCCATCGCCGGGTGAACCCGAATAGTTGTCAGCACCGGGCGTTCCGCCAGGCACACCTTTATCGCCCGGGCCAGTGCCATTACCTTCGCTGGTGCCGGGTTTGTCCCGGTCAGAGCTATTACCACCCTTACCTGTTTCACCTGCATAGCTATATTTAGGCTTTTCCTGTGCTTGCGGTTTCGGCTTGGTTTCGGGTTTTGTGTCTGCCCGCACGTTGTCTTTCTTTACCGTGGTCTTTGTAGCTACTTCAGGGGCATCCTCAGCGGTTGTTTGAAGTATCGTTTTAGGGATGGTACTGGCAACAGGAGTAGCCTTGTATACTACTGCAGACTTAAACTCAGCCGGTGCCTTGGTCGACTGCGGCTGGTCATCACCGCTGCCATCGTCGCTGGTGCCAAGGTTTACTTCCATGCCACCGCCCACGTCAACCGGAGGAGGGAACGGATAAGTATAATGCAGTAAAAAGAACAGCAGGAACAGCAGGCAATGAACGCCAATTGTCCAGGCAAGCGCTTTATAATTTACAGGCTGTTCTTGTTGTACGGCTACCATCAGCAATTAAAATTAGCTAAAAAATCAAAACGCAAAAGTTAAATGTATAGTATATAAGACTCACCAATGCGCAAAATCCACATCATAATTCTTCATTCGTTCTATGGGTGGATTGAAATAGCCGTATTTCACATCGGGGAACTCTTCATGTATCAACTCCATCATTTGCCTGATGCCCATGCATTCGCCGGGGTCTGTAACGCCCATCCTGCCCAGGTACCAATCGGGGTCTATGTTGAAACTGCGCCATTGTATCATGCTCAGTCCGGTTGTGCTTATCAGTTCACGCAGGGCTTCATATTCTGCAACGCTATCGGTCATGCCCGGGAAAACAAAGTAGTTGATAGAAGCCCAGCCACCATATTTGCGTACCACGCGTAGGCTTTCCACAATATCCTCGAACGCATAATTATTAGGTCGGTAGTACTTGGTATAAAGGTCGGCCCGGGCTGAGTTGAGGCTTACACGAATACTGTTCAGCCCGGCCTTCATTAATTCTTCCACTGCATCAGGCTTACTGCCGTTGGTGTTGATATTGATACTGCCTTTAGGGGTATGTTTGCGGATCTCTACAATTGCATCCTTTATTGTCTCCCACATCAGCAGCGGCTCGCCTTCGCAACCCTGCCCGAAACTGATAATAGGATAGGGGGCGGTTTCCAGGTGAGGGACCGTGAATTCTACTATCTCATCGGCAGTTGGTTTGAACTGCAGCCGGTCTTGCGGAGAAACGATAGATTCATCCTCAGGTTGGAAAGAGATGCACCCTACACAATTGGCATTGCATGCCGGAGATGATGGCACCGGGCATTCCCAACGACCCATAAAATAGTTACGGGCAGCGGGACAGTTATAAGTAAGTGCGCAGTTCTCGGCAAGGTGCTTTACCAGCCTGTTATGCGGGTAGGCCAGTGTGAGTGTTTTTACTCCTTCTTTGATCAACTTTTCATCGTAGCCACTGCATTCCTGCCTTATATCGCGTTCAATGCGCATAGCCGGCACGTAAAACTTATTGTCATGCCAGGCCGCTGCCGTATAGCAGAACAGGGGCAGGGTAGGTGCATCATCCAGTGTTTCGTAAGCAGCCAGGTAAAAGCCGGTATGCGCAGGTGGTATGAAGATACCGCTACAGCCCAGCCTTTTTCGCACAGGCGCATGTCGCCTGTTTTCACATCAATGCCAATGCCGCGGCGGCCGGGCAGCTCATAAAGGTTGCCGCCATCAGGCAACTCTATCCAATCTTCCTCCGGTATTGGCATGGCGTCCCATCCGCTGCGGCCCACCACATAAAGCGATGTATCCTCGAATATTTGCCCGTTGCCATCTGAATATAAAATATATGGGGTCATGTTCAATTAAAAGTCAAAAGTTAGAACCTAAAAGTATCATTCAGCAATTACCATTCATCATTCCTTCGTTTACTTCTGTTTTCTTCTACCTGTGTGGTGCAATATTTTTCAAATGCTTCAAAATCGGTTATGGGTTCTTTAATATCGTATTGGGCATAGCTATTGTCGGCAAAGCTGATGGTAAGAATGCCAAAGCGGTATATCACCTGGTCCACCTCAGTCCATGGGCGGGAACGCCTCCGGGCTGTGATTGGTAACCTGATGCCATCATTATCTATATGCACAGAAAGTGTATTGCCGGATGGTTTTTCCCAGTATAGGGCGAACAACATTGCTGCTGCCAGAAGGCCAAAAATAACCGCAGGGAATTTCCATTGTTGCGATAATGAATAGGCGGCTATGGCGATGGAAATAAGCAACTCAGCAATGCGGAATAAAGGGTTGATTTTTGGGCCTGTCAGCCACTTATTCTTACCCATCACCAATATTACGAGTACGATGCCGCCAACCGATAAAGCCGCACCCCAATAAGGTATAGAATAGTTATATCTATAAATAATAGCACCTGTGACAATAAATGCCAAAGCGCAAACCATATGAAGGGTAGTAACCTGGTGGGGCTTTACCTTTTCTTCCATTACAGGTAAATCATATACCATGGGTGCAAAGGTACGAAAGAAACGCCCCAACCCCTAAAGGGTACTTTATTTACTAAACAGCTAAATTCAACTGTGCCTCCGCACCATCTCCCGGCAGTTTCACCTCAAAGTCTTTGAGTGTCTTACTCATTTCGCCCTGAACCTGTAGCCTGCCTATGTCCACCATTTTGCGGAGGCGCCAGCCGAGGTAAATATCTCCTGTAGGGATAACGAATTTGCTCAATGCCTGGTTCACTACTTTAGATGCCTTCTGGTATTGGTGCGAGCAAAAACTGCCCAGCTGGTTATCATACTGGTCGTCGTTCTTAGAGGCAACGCGTTTGCCGCCTTCCAGCGTACGTACCCCGCCGTTTGCAGCAACCAATTTGCGCCATTCTTCGCCATCCGTTTCCAGCTCGGCAGCATTTACTGCACGCGCCAGTCGTTTTGCTTTCACTATTTCTTTAGGCTGTATCTCGCTGATGCTCTTAGGGAAGAATATCTTACCGTTGGCATCCAGGAAGGGTAAGCCGGCTATATTCACCACGAAGAAACGACCGGGATATTTGCCTAAGTATTGTAATAACCAATAGTAGGCACATATATCGGCAGGCCATGGTGCCATCCAGAACCATGCAATTGCTTCTTCGTTTTTGGACAGTTCTATGCATACATCAGACAACCGCTCGAAATCATCTACCTGCACAGTGTGCTTCTCATTATTGATAACCTGCTGCCAAAATGCGGTACGCATTTCAGAGAATGACTGACCTTCGTCTTTTTGTAATGGGCCAACATTCAGAATGTCTTTTAGTACAATTACTTCTCCGGCCATTTCCGGCGCCAGCACTATTGCGTCATTCAATGGGGCAGCCGCCATATCACCTACTACTATATGATAGATCATTATTTATTGCTTAGTACGGCAAATTTAATAAGGTAAAAGGGAATTATGAATTTGATATATACACATGAAATTAAGAAACTCAGTATCTATTATATTTATACTTTTGAGCTAATAGAAAATCTCAATGAACAATTACGAAATAGCCGACCATTTTTCCCTTTTATCTAAATTAATGGATATACATGGGGAGGATAGCTTTAAGGCAAAATCATATGGCAGTGCGGCATTTAATATAGAGCGGCTAACCGGTGAGCTTGCTGGTATGAGCGACAGTGAAATGTCCGGACAGAAGGGGATAGGTGCATCAACTGCAAAGAAGATACGGGAATTGTTAACGACTGGTAAGCTTGTTCAGCTGGAAAATATACTGGCTGTTACCCCGCCCGGCATACTGGATATGCTGCAGATAAAAGGATTGGGGCCAAAGAAAATTGCCGTTATCTGGAAGGAACTGGGCATAGAATCGTTGGGAGAATTGGAATATGCGTGTAATGAGAACCGCCTGGTAGCACTGAAGGGATTTTGTGCCAAGACGCAGGAGAGCGTACTACAGAATATTGTTTATTTCAAGCAGAACCTTGGTTTTTACCTTTGGGCTGAGGTTGAGGTAGTAGCTGCGTCTTTGATGAACCAGTTGCAGGGCAATCACCCCCAAAATTTATTCTCATTAACAGGTGATATCCGCAGGCAGAACGAAACGGTGGAGTTCATAGAAATAGTGACCGATCTGGATAAGGCAACGATAGAAAAAGAATTTGAGACGGTGCCCGATACAGCCATAGAGGTAGAGCCGAACGACAGGGTACTGGTCCGTATGCCCGGGCAACCCCGCGTGCGGTTCCATTTTACCGAAAGCGCAAAATTCTTCCATAAGTTGTTCATGACCACGGGCAGCGAGGAGTTTATTGGTGCATTCCTTGAAAAGTATAAGGTACCGGATGCCCCTGCTACAGAAGAAGAAATATTTGCGGAGAACCGACTTGCCTATATCCAACCCATGTTAAGAGAGACAGCAGCGATATTGGATAAGGCTGCGAATAACGGCTTGAGTGAACTCATAAAGCCTTCTGATATAAGGGCTATCATCCACTCTCACTCAACCTGGAGTGATGGTGTGCATACTATAGAGCAGATGGCAAAGGCCGCAAAGGACCAGGGGTTGGAATACCTGGTCATCAGCGATCACTCGCAAACTGCCTTTTATGCAGGTGGGTTGAAGCCTGAACAAATTGCGGCCCAGCACCAAGAAATAGATGCGCTGAATGTGAAACTGGCGCCGTTTAAAATATTCAAGAGTGTGGAGTCTGATATATTAGGCGATGGCAACTTGGATTATACACCCAAGGTACTGGAAACATTTGACCTGGTGATAGCTTCTGTTCACAGTAATCTAAAAATGTCTTTAGAGAAAGCAATGGATAGGGTGCTGACGGCTGTGAAAAATCCATATACCGCAATACTGGGCCATCCTACAGGCCGATTATTGCTTTCAAGGAAAGGTTATCCTCTCGACCACAAAATACTTATTGATACCTGCGCAGCACACAATGTGGTGATAGAAATAAATGCGCATCCCCGTAGGTTGGATATTGACTGGCGATGGGTAGAATATGCTATCGAAAAGGGTGTGTTGTTGTCTATAGACCCCGATGCACACTCGATAGAAGGGTATAAGGACACCTACTATGGTGTGATGGTAGCACAGAAAGGAGGACTGACGGCACAACATAACCTCAGCAGTTTTACCTTACAGCAGTTTGAAGCATTCCTGGCGCAATACAGAAATAAGAGAAAATAAATGGCGAACAATAAAGCAAAAAGGCCGGTAGCCAAACAGCCGGAAAAGGTTGTAGAAGCAGCAAAACCGGCTACGCTGTCATTAAGAGGGCTCGCATTGTTGTTAGCCGTTGTTGCCTTTATTGTTTACGCTAATACCCTGAAAAATAACTTTGCGCTGGATGATTCGGTGATGATAGTGAACAACAGCCTTGTTACCAAGGGGATATCTTCAATACCGGAACTTTTGGTGACTCCCCATCAATGGGGTTTTTGGGCAATAGAAAACGATGAATACCGACCGCTACCACTAATATTGCACGCTATAATTTTCCAGTTTGCCGGAATGAATCCGGCACCATTCCACTTTGTGAATATTCTTTTATTTGCCTGCTGTGTGGTGTTGCTCTTTCGGTTTTTGGTAAAGTTGTTTGATGGAAAACGAACAAATGTTGCCTTTATGGCCGCGTTGTTGTTCGCCTTACACCCGTTGCATACCGAGGTTGTGGCAAATATCAAGAGCTGTGATGAGATGTTGAGCTTTCTCTTTACTTTTCTGGGAATGAATGTTTTTCTTGCTTATGCCGAATCTGCCAAAGCTAAATACCTGTTAGTTGGCTTTCTCTACATCTTTCTTGCGTATTTGTCAAAAGAAACGGTAGTTACTTTTTTGGCTGTCATTCCCCTAGTCTTCTTTTTTTATAGAGATGAGAACAGAAAACGTGGTGTCCATATTCTCGGTTGTGCTATTGTGGCAACTGTCATTTTCGTGGCGATCAGATTTGCCGTGCTCAATCATTATCACACCAATAATATGACTAAAATAAATGTCATAGAGAATGCGTTGGTGAAAGAAGGATTATCGGCGGAATCGAGGATCGCTACTGCAATACTTATTCTTGGTTACTACGTAAAGTTGCTGCTTGTACCCTATCCGCTTGTTTCAGAATATTCATACAATACAATACCATTTACCCATTTCAGTGATTGGCGTGTATTGTTGTCCGTGGCGTTTTACCTTGCAGTAGCCATAATTGGTGTGGCTAGGTTCATGAAGAACAAAAAAGACCCGTATGCCTTTGGCATCTTTTTCTTTCTGGTGACCATGGCCCTGTTTTCTAATCTGTTTATTATGATCAAATCTACGATGGGCGAGCGGTTCATGTTTTTCCCGTCCGTAGGTTTTTGTTTGGTAATTGCACTACTGGTTGATAAATGGTTGGCAAAACAAGGGCAGGACAGCGTATTGTTCGGCCAACCGAAACTATGGGCAGTGTTGGCTCCAATATGTATAATATATTCGGCCATAGTCATTAACAGAAATGGAGATTGGTTCGATAATCATACCATATTTGTTACAGATGTAAAAAAGACTCCGGAAAACAGCCATATGAATTACTTGCTGGGTTACGACCTGTTCTCAATGGCGAAGCAGGAAAGAAACCCTGCGACAAAAGATCAATTGATAGATGAAGCTATCTGGTATATGCGTAAATCAGTAAAGATATTACCTGAATATTATTATGCAGCCACCGACCTTGGAGCCGCTTATTTTTTTAGGAAGCAGTACGATTCCGCGGAAATTTATGATAGGGTGGCATTGAAGCTGCGCCCCAAAGATGCATTATCCAGGAACAATCTGTCGGGTGTGTATATTGCAACGAAGCAATATGATAAAAATATTGATCATTGTAAAGAAACGCTTGCATTGATACCAGACAATGCAAACGCTTATGCGGATCTTGGTATATCGTATGTTAATATTGGCAATGCAGATTCCGCAATATACTATTTGCGTATGGGCATGGCTGTGGCTCCGGATTTTTATGGTTGCTATGATGTCCTGGCTTATGTTTATAGAACCTTGGGTAAAGAGGATTCAACCAGAAAGTATCAGGCCATAGTACAACAAATAATGAACAAATAAGTATATTTCCTTTAACATCCGACGGCATAGTTTTTTACATGGTTTAGGGTAAATAATTGTCTCACTAAATCATGATTCCTATGGACAAGTTAATGGTTCTGGATACCAAGACAAAAAACCGGATGGGCATTATTTGTTTTATACCTGTGATATGCTTTTTCGTGTGCCTGGTTTACTACCTGTCACTCATCATTCCCCAAACTGGCGCAGGGTTTCCGGCTTATAGCCTGGAGATGATCACCAGCCAAAACTATAACAGTTTATTTTTGATGCTGGCTACTTCTGCTATTATTACAGCCCCTGTATTCATCTATTGCCTGGTTATATTGGCGCGAATGAAGCATATGAACTCGGCGATCAAACTGGAGTGGATCATATTCCTTTCCGTGATGGCGCCAATAGCCTCTGCGTTATTCTGGCTATTTATTATAAAAGATGCCCCCAGGTATGTAGGTATACATCCTGACATTGCTTAGGATGTAATGCTGCTTAGTCCCCTTGGTTTCGCCTCCGAATTGTTCTGTGAGGCAACGGAATCAAGGGGCTTTTTGTTTCCTGCCGGTTGCTGATTATATTGTTCCCGTTGCGCTGGTGATATGCGCCATGTTAAACGATCTGTTATGAAAAGTACTCTTCTGCTACTTACGTCTATCATATTAGGGATAGCTGCGCGAGCCATTGATGTGTCCCGATTGAAAGCTATCCAATTGGTGGATTCGCTTCAATGTAAAAGTGCAGAACCAATTGTTTTGGAATGTGCCGATTATTTATTGTCTCGCCCTTGTATAGAGGATGACAATGAGTCATCGGTCCGCAATTTTCTTTACGCGTGGATGATAGAGACACCCGAACACCATTTTTATTTTAACGATCCGTTATTCTTAGCGGTTCAGAAGGACAGTATGTTGTCCGGACGCTATATGGCTTGTCAAGCCAAAGTTGCGTTGTCCGAGGCTGGTGGTATTAGTAACAGGGATTTCAAATTGAAATATATAGGGATTTTTCTTGAGTATTGTAGCGACCCGCGTAATAAGACAAAACTGCCGGCGGATCTTGTGGAACTGGAACACGCAAGGAGACAGGGTAGGCTGAATGACGTTTTGGTTGCCAATAATGTGAACGGCCTGAGGAGAATAATTGATACAACCAGCAGCGACAGCATTAAGCTGCTTTATCTAACAGCAATAAGTAATACGTACAGAGACGTTAACCCTGATTCAATGGTGTATTATGCGCAACAGGTTGTCTACTTAAGTATGAAGAATGAGGGCAGTTTCAGTGAGGGTGCGAAAGCCAGGGCATTGACTGAGTTGGGGAGCGCATTGTGGTATACCGGAAACTATCCTGAGGCAAAAGAGACATACTTCAAGGCCTTAGCGCAGGCTGAGGCTATGAATGACACTATGCTTATGGGGTGGGTATATAATGGTCTTGCTATGGTAAACCGCAATGAAGGTGATCTGGGCAAGGCCATCAGATACTCGACAAAAGCTGAACAACTAACTCGGCATATTACAGACAATGATGTATTGCTCGATGCCCTTACTTACAAGGGTAAGGCATATGAGCAGTTGGATATGTTGGATTCAGCATATGCCTATACACGCCAGGCGCTTGATATGCAGCTAAGGAAATATAGGGGGCGCAATATTGTGGGCGGAACTGTGCAGGCTAATATGGGTATCATCTATTCTAAGATGGGTAAGGTGGATACTGCAACAGCTTATTTCCGATCGTCGTTCAGGCTGAGTAATGAGGTAGGGGACCAGCGGAGGTTGGCCAGGGCTTATTGCGAGTATGCAGAACACTTATCCCGATATGAGCAGCCTGACTCGGCGATCTACTATGCCACCAAGGGCCTGGTAATAGATAAAGAGCATCGCTTCCTGGTGCAGCAACTGGCGGCCAGCACATTGCTTACCAAACTGTATACGGCAGAGAACAAAATTGACAGCGCCTTTAAATACCAGCAGTTAATGGTGGAGACAAGGGACAGCCTCTTCAGCCGGGAGAAGATAAACCGATTGCAGACGCTTGAATTTAACGAGCAAATGCGGCAGCAGGAACTGGAAGTTGCGCGGAAGGCTGCTGAAGCCCAGCGGCGGGTGAACATACAATACAAGTCGATAGCGTTGGGGATCATTATTTTCATTATCCTGTTCAGTGTGTTGAGCCGGAGTTTCATATCAAGTGCCAGGTGGATAGAGTTTTTCCTGGCGCTGGCATTGCTGGTGACCTTTGAATTTGTGAACATGGTGCTGGGGCCCTATATAGACCGGGTTACCAACCAGTTGCCTATACTGGTGCTGCTGGCGTCGGTGGTAGTGGCGGTTGTGCTGGTGCCTGTGCATAACACTATTGAAAAGTGGCTGAAGGACAAACTTGTGGAAAAGAACAAGCGTGTGCAGCAGGCACGGGCTAAAGCTGGGACCTGACATAGCTATCCACATTGCCGAAGAGGAAGTCGGGGTATTCGTTGCTGAACTTCATTTTTACGAAGCCGCCCAATAATGGTCGTGCCGCGGGTTGTTTCATATCTGCGGTGCTGATGGGGATGAGGTCGTACTCGGCATCGGGGAAGTAGGAGAGGACACGGAGTGCAAGCTCAACACGATTCATGTAGTCTGTGCCGCCAATGTTGTAAATACCTGTTTTGCCATCGCGCAGCAACACGAACATTGCGCGTGCTATATCCCATGCATTGGCGGGCGAAGCATATTGGTCGTAAGGTAGCTTAAGTGTGAGCTTTTGTTTGTTCTTACATTGATCAATAATACGCGCCACGAAGTTCTTGCCGCGTATCTCGTTGCCATAAACATTAGTCACGCGCAATACAAGTGTGTCGGGTAATTCCTTTACCGCTAATTGTTCTGCCTCTAGTTTATGACGAGCATATACACTAAGCGGGTGGAATGGGGCGTCCTCGCGGTATGGGCCGTTCTTGCCATCAAACACATAATCGGTAGATATGTATACGAGTTTTGCATTGCACTCTTTAGCCAATTTAACGAGGTTGATGGTGCTTTGCACGGTCTTGTCGTAGCTCTCCTGCTGGTGGTCTTCGCAGTAATCTACGTGTGTAAGTGCGCCACAATGGACAATGACATCGGGGGCGAATTTCAGTACATCAAAATTATCCGGGTTGGCGGGGTTGAGGGTATCGTAGAAGACGGTGTTGTCTGTTTTGAAAGAGAAATAGGAGCCCACTACTTGCCAGCCCTGCTCTGTGAAGTGCTTTAAACAATTGCCGCCTACGAGGCCGGATGCACCGGAGATAAATACTTTCATATACCAGACCCCCTAAAGGGCTTTTTATGTTATTTAATTTTTTTTTACTGCACAAAACCGCATTTTTTTTTCTTTCGTGCAGTTTTTCTGATAATCAATGGTTTAAGTGCGGTTTACTGCACAATCACCGAACAAATACTGAACACATACACCAACCTTACCCCTGATGAGCGGAAGTGATGGCCGATCTTCATAAGTGTTATTTGCCTACCCACTCAAAAAATCCATGACCGTGGTAAAGGTACGGCGAAGGGGAAGCGTTTTCCAAATAGATTTTCCATGATGGTACAGTAACGGTACCATGGTGGTGTTTTTGCTTTTTGAAAGCTGCTATGATCGCTGATCGCATCGATGAAGATTTATTTTTGTAACACATTAAATGGGCGAGTTTGCCGGTGAGACAATATGTTATTACGGTGAGAAATTTATGCAGGGGATGCTACTTGACCTTCAGTTCCCTGATGCAGCCAAGATCCCTTGGCCGCACAAAAACGCTCGACGAGAATACTAGGCGAAGACACTTAGCGTAGACACAAAGAAATGGTGCGTACTGTATGAGACGATCTGCAGGGTTTTATGACCGGCAAGAGAGAGGAAATTATCCAGATACGGCTTTCAGCCCAACTATTGAGCCGATTAGGGTTGTGAGGAAAAATAGTCGCCAGAAGTTTGCAGGGTCTTTAAAGAAGAGTATGCCCATAATGGCAGTGCCTACGGCACCGATGCCTGTCCATACGGCATTGGCGGTGCCAATAGGGAGGGTTTGGGCGGCTTTGATAAGCAGGAGCATACTTGCCACCAATGAAACAAAAAAGCCCAGATACCAGTAATACACTGCGGCGCCCGCGGTTTCTTTGGCTTTGCCCAGGCAGGATGCAAAAGCTACTTCGAACAAACCTGCTATTACTAGTATTATCCAGTTCATGTCACCCGTTTCCACAAAGCTAATCAAGGAATGGATTTTAACGTGGAATGCTATAGCTTAAATGCTTTAACTATTGATTATCTTTGCATAAAATATTGAAAAATGCCTGAACTACCTCCATGCCCACAGTGCAAATCGACCTTTACGTATGAAATGGATGACCTGCTTGCCTGCCCGGAATGCGGCCATGAGTGGAACCCTGCGGCGGTTGAGGCTGCCGATGATGCATTTGTGGTGAAAGACAGCAATGGTAACATACTACAGAACGGGGACACAGTAGTGACGATAAAAAATCTGCCTGTAAGGGGATCAGCGCAAAGCATAAAAGCAGGGACCAAGGTGCGCAACATACGCCTTGTGGACAGCGACCACAACATAGATTGCCGGATAGATGGCTTTGGCGCTATGGCGCTGAAATCGGAGTTTGTGAAGAAAGCCTGAGGGCGCGAAGGGGTGCTTATCTTTTCAATGCATTTTCGTACATCGTGATCCACTCATCGGGTGTCATCTTAGATGCCAGTTCGCCGATGAGCCGGTAGGGGATATCATCCATATACTTGAAACGGATGCAACTTTTGCCCATGTCCAGCTTGCGCTTGCAATGTTTGGGATATTCATCGGTGAACCACTTGAGCAATTTGGGGTTGGCATAGATGCCCATATGGTATAGTGCAATGAAATTCTTTTGCGAAGCAATACCTATGAAAGGCAATGGTTGAGCGGGATCGCAATGATAGCCGGGCGGGTACAAACTATGTGGCACACACCAGCCCATGTTGCCGTAGCCCATACCTTCCTTAAACCCTTTGGGCAGGTTCTTTTTTATTGCTTTATACAATTTGTCCATAGGCACTATGCGCTCTTCGGGTAAGGAGCTTAGATATTCTGTTACTGTTTTGGCTTCGGATCTCATAACTGTGTTTAACTGTAAAAATAAGGATAATATTGAATAAGAATAAGGCCGTATATCCAATTGGTTTTATTAATACCTTTACCTGTATGGGCAAGGAGGTGAAACTAAAAGATGGCGATGAGTGCACTGTTGTAGCGGGAACGCATGCCGGGAAATCAGGAGTCGTACGGGATATAAATACCAGTAAAACAGGACATATCACAATTACTGTGGTGCAAAAAAACGGTGTAAGGTTCAAGACGCTGGGGAAGAATGTGGTTGTTATGTCATAAAGTGTGAAACTATGATGATGGAGACCGGGGAAATAAAATTTCAAAGACCGCCTTCTGTGAGACTATACAACTAGAGCGATAAAAAAGGCCCTGCCAGTGCAGGGCCTTTTTTATAATATACATTATCAGGCTTGGTTTACGCACCAACCATTGGCATCTCCTGGGGGTAAAGCTTTTTATCGAGCTTTTCCTGAACGGCGGAGAAGGCAGCCAGTGTTTCGTCAATATCCTTATCGCTGTGGGCAGCGGTGGGTATGATGCGGAGTTCTATCTGTCCTTTTGGTATTACCGGGTAAACGATAACCGAGCAGAAGATGTTGTGGTTCTCACGCATATCGTAGGTGAGTTGCACGGCATCGTACAGGCCACCCTTCATAAATACAGGCGTAACCGGTGTGTTGGTAGTGCCCAGGTCGAAGCCGCGCTCACGGAAACCGTTCTGCAGCCTGTTCACGTTGTGCCACAGTTTTTCACGCAGTTCCGGTTTGCTACGCAGTAATTCAAGGCGCTTCAGGTTGCCGGCAACAAATGCCATTGGCAATGATTTAGCGTAGATCTGCGAGCGCATATTGTAGCGCAGGTAGGTGAGCAGCTTCTTGTCGGCGGCAAGGAAACCACCTATGCTTGCCATGCTTTTAGCAAACGTGGAGAAGTAGATGTCTATATCATCTATGCAGTTTTGCTCTTCGCCTATGCCGGCTCCCGTTTTACCCATTGTGCCGAAGCCATGAGCGTCGTCCACGAACAGGCGGAAGTTATATTTTTCGCGCAGTACGGCTATCTCCCTGATCTTGCCCTGGTTACCACTCATACCGAAAACGCCCTCTGTGATGACGAGGATGCCACCGCCTGTTTTCTTCACCAGTTCGGTAGCGCGTGCCAGTTGCTTGTCGCAATCTGCGATATCGTTGTGTTTGTATACATAGCGGTGACTTGGGATAAGGCGCAGGCCATCTATGATACACGCATGAGATTCAGCATCATACACCACCACATCGTGGCGACCGCATAGTGCATCAATAGTTGATACCATGCCTTGGTAACCGTAGTTGAAGAGCATAGCATCTTCTTTGCCAACGAAAGATGCCAATTCGCGTTCCAGTTGCTCGTGGATGTCGGAGTTACCGCTCATCATGCGCGCACCCATAGGTGAAGCGAGGCCATACTTAGCAGCAGCCTCGGCATCTGCCTTACGCACTTCGGGATGGTTGGCCAATCCCAGATAGTTATTTAAACTCCATATTATCTTTTCCTTGCCACGGAATTTCATGCGCGGGCCTATTTCTCCTTCCAACTTAGGGAAGGCGAAGTAACCCGGCGACTTCTCGGCATAATCTCCTATTGGTCCTAACCTGTTCTCAAATTTTGCAAAAATGTCATTAGTAGCCATAAACTGTCCTTTTCTGAGTAAAGAAATATGGGTGCAAAAATAATAAAAATATAGCAGTGGTTTTAGCTGCAATATGCACATTTGCACAGCTAACGTTCTTATATTAGCATTTTAAATCCTAAAACAGCCGTAGTATGAGGAAGGCAGTACTATTTATTATTTTGTTAATTGTTGGTCTTGGGAGCTATGCCAAAGATGCTACAGGGGTGAAACGCCCCAGGCTGGTTGTTGGCTTGGTGGTGGACCAGATGCGCTGGGATTACTTATATAGGTATTATAATCTATATGGTAATGAGGGTTTCAAGCGGTTATTGAATGAAGGGTTTAGCTGCGAAAATACTATGATCAATTATCTGCCTACCTATACCGCCCCGGGGCATGCATGTATTTATACGGGGTCTGTGCCGGCGATACATGGCATAACGGGAAACGACTGGAGAGATAATATGGGCGGTAAGTATATGTATTGTGTTTCGGATAGTGCGGTGCATTCTGTGGGGGGAGGGGACACCACCCAGCGGTCGATGAGCCCCCGAAACCTGCTGACCACCACCATAACCGATGAACTGAGACTGGCTACAAACATGGCATCAAAAGTATATGGGATTGCCATTAAAGACAGGAGTTGCATACTGCCAGCAGGTCACCTGGCCAACGGGGCTTACTGGATGGATGATAGTACGGGCGGGTTTCATAGTAGCTCATATTACCCCAATCCACGTCCGGAGTGGCTGAAAAATTTTAATAAACGCCATGTTTCAGATAGTTTAATGAAAATCAATTGGTCATTGTTGTTACCTAAAGAAAAATACAAGAACAGTCTTAGTGATGAAAGTAAGTATGAGCAATGTTTTAAGTACGAACGCGCGCCTGTTTTTCCTCATGTAATGGATTCTTTGCGCGGCAGAGGGAGGTATAATGCACTAAAAGCAATGCCAGCTGGTAACTCATTGACATTCAGTATGTCTAAAGCGTGTATTGAAGGTGAAAATTTAGGTGGCAATGGTGCCGCAGATTTTCTATGTGTCAGTCTTTCCAGTACCGATTATGCGGGTCACCAGTTCGGGCCGAATTCAATTGAGGTGGAGGATATGTACCTGCGGTTGGATCTGGAGATAGCGGACTTTTTAAGATACCTGGATGTGCGGGTGGGTGATGGTAACTACCTGTTCTTCCTTACGGCTGACCATGGAGCTGCGCATAACTCACAATATATGATAGATGAAGATGTGCCGGCAGGGTTCTTTCAGTATAAGGAGCTGTTGGTAAATTTGAATAGGTATTTACAAGTAGCCTTTGGAAGAGATTCATTAGTAAGGGATTATACTAACTACCAGTTGTTTTTGAATGAGCAACTTATAGCGGGTTCAAACATGGACCGTGAAAAGGTGAAAAAGGTGATTTCAGAATTTCTGAACAAAAGAGAAGATGTGACTTATGTGGCAGATATGGAGAATATGAAGGATGCGGTGTTGCCGGAGCCGGTAAAAACTATGATAGTGAATGGGTATAACCGTAAGCGGAGCGGGGCAATTCAGCTCATTTTAAACCCAGCCTATTATGAGTGCGGCAGTTCTAAAACAGGCACTACCCATGGCAGTTGGAATCCATATGATGCTCACATTCCATTGCTATGGTATGGATGGGGTGTGCAAAAAGGAAAATCAAATAATGTTTTGAACATGAGTGATATAGCTCCGACAATTGGGGCAATGCTTCATGTGCAGATGCCTAATGGTTGTGTTGGTAAGCCTATTACGGAGGTAATGAAACCACAGCCTTAAGCAGGTGTGTTATTAGGTACGTTTTTAGGTTTTCGTTTCCTTTCCAGCCACCAACCGAGGATGCCAAAGGTGATTGCCAAGACCAGGAAGAACAGGCCCTTGTTCATGTTGTCCCAAAAATATTCGAAATAGCGTGTATATAAGTTAATTAGGAGGAATAGCATGCCGAGGTCGCGGGCAAGTTCATCTTTATACCTAATACCCAGGTAAAAATTCAGCGCACACACCCCGCCAAAAACGAACGACCAGATCAGTACCTGTACCTGCCTGACCGTCTGCCATGCTTCGAACGAATTATAATTTCCGAATATGGATACACCCCACAGGCCGGTGAACAGAATTAATAATCCGGAGACATAGGTGATACGTTGCGCGAAAGATATTAGTGATATTCTTAACTGGATAAATGATATGGTTAAAATGATTAAACCGAAAATAGCAAAGCGCATAGGGTAGTTCATGCCGAGGAAGAGGTAGTTGGTACTTTGCCAATCGGTATAAGCGCTGTACCAGCCAATGGCTGTGATGATGGTGCCTATCCATAGTGCCTTGGATCGGAACGACTGGGCGATGATTGCTAAGATGGGCAGGGCAAAGCTTAATAGTGCAGTTGGGGTTTTATCAATATGTGCGTATTTGCAGAAATAGACCAATGAGGTGAGGACGGACAGTCCGCCCAGCACCATGTATACTTCGTATGGCCCTGTACTAATGGTGGTGCGTTTCTTGCCGGTGTACCAAAACCACAATGCTGACAGGGCGGCTGCGATTAGGGCGATCATCAAGTCGCTGAGGGCGAAGTAGGCTTTTATCTTCTCCAAAAGTTTTTCATTGAGGAAGATGGCGCCGAATGCCATAAGGATACAAAACAGGGCAATGAAGAAAAAATACTGGGCTATCTGCTGGCGTTCGGTGTGTTTGGGTACTATGGTCTTTCGGAGATCTGAGGCCTGATCTGGTGATAGCTTGCCAGTTCGCTCCCACTCATTGAGTGCTTTGTGTAATACAGTGGTTTCTTGTTTATCGGCTTCCATAAGGGATTATGAAGTTAGGGAAATGTGGGAAGAGAAAAGCAGACATTTTTTTAATGTAGTCCCAAGATGGGCGGCGGTTTTTACGTTATAGTTAATAGAACCCTTTCTATTTTATTTGCTTAACTAATAAACTATAAAATTATGAAACGCCCCATTATTACTGCCCTTGTAGGGCTCATGCCCCTTATTGCCAGTGCGCAAGAAATAGCTTTCCAACCGAAACAAGATGTTACTGCTGCAGTTGCAACCGCACCAATGCCATCTTTAACTGCAAAAAGTGAGCGGGCAGCCTATGCAGACAAAATGTTGTATGAATACAGGAAGGCCCGCATGATGGGCAGTGTTATGGAGATAGGAGGAGCCGGTGTGGTGGCGCTGAACCTGATAGAGATGAACCGTACTAACAACCCCAAATCGCGCTACACACCTATGTTCGTGATAGGGGGAGGATTTGCACTTGCGGGTTATGTCATCAACCATTGGGTAGCGCCGGGCTATTTAGAGAAGGCGGGTGTATCGGTTCAAGGTAGTGGGGTAAGTATAGACCTGCACAAATAAAAGGGCGCTTCATAATAAGAAGCGCCCTTGCGGCAAAGTTTATAAGCACTATTTATGACGCTTCATTAGTTGCTGATATTTATATTCAGGTTATCTTTTTTGCCGTTGATGTGCATTGTTTTGCTGCCAAGGTACTTTTTGTATTTCTGAAGTACTTCAGCCGGTTGTTTTTCGCCGTTTATTGTCAGCACATCGCCTGCTTTGCTGATCTCAAATGATCTTGAACGGTCTATGAGTTTTGCCTGCTCCATTTCATCAAGCATATTTTCTATGTCGTTATTGTCATACGAATAGCTATTCCCGCCACCTGCTGTAACCTCCTTAACGATGACTTTCCTTTCTTTTTTCAGTTCTTCTTTTGCCTTGTCCATTTCTTTATGCGCCTGGTGCATTTCAACCTTAGCATGCTTCATTTCTTTCCTCGCGTTTTCCAACTCTTTTTCAATTTCTGCCTTTATTTTTTTACGCAGCTTTGGGTCGGTTATCTCTTTGTCCACTTCGGCCAGGGCTTTTTCAATATCATCATACATGCCCACCCAGTCCATATCTTTCAGCTCTTTGTGTACAACAACCATGGCCTTCTCAACCTCGTTCATTATATCATCGGTATTGGCAACGGAAATATTTACAGTCTTGTTGGTGCCGGGTGAGTCACTGTCGTAAACGTAGGTCCTGGTATATACATGGCCGCCTTTGTGCGTTTTATCGTTATCTTCCCTGTATTTAATTACAACCTTGTTGCTTCCCGGTTCTTTCTCCTCTACCGGTTCAAAAGAGCCGTGTTCATCTTCTGTTCTGCCGCCGTTCGCATCAATAACAACTATTTTGTGCTTGTATATCTTTTTGGGTGAGGATGTGTCGGTGGTGTTGGTAGTATGTTTTTCTTTTTTGGTTTTTTGGGCAAATGATGGCGTGAATGTGAACATTGCCACGCTGAAAGTGATGGCAAGAATAGCCACTACAATAATAGTGAGCTGGCTGTTGGTGAGGTTGTTTTTTTTCATTTCCATGATCCTTTTTATGCGATTAAATAATTGGTTTTTATTTCCTGTTGCGGCAATTGCGAGGTTGTTCTCCAGGCGATTAGTTTCTAATATCGCGAGGGCGCGGGCATAGGGCAGCGGATCGGCGGCGCTTTCCACTACAAGGTCGTCGCAGCAATGCTCACGTTCTTTGCGTATGACTGATGAGATGAGCCAAACAAATGGGTTGAAGAATAAGAGTGTTTCGCCAATGGTCTGCAGCATATTCACTATATAGTCGTGGCGACGGATGTGGGCCAGTTCGTGCAACAATATAGCCTCTACCTGTTCTGTACTGAGGTGGTTGATGGTGGCTATGGGTAACAGAATGATCGGTTTCACGGCGCCCATCATCATGGGGACAGATATGCGGTTGGACAAGAATAGTTGTACAGGGGAAGAAATATTGAACCTGCCCTGCCATTTGGCCACAAAATCAGCCCATTCCTTAGCCGGAATAGCTATGCCTTGCGTGCGTAATGCCCTTACTTGTCCTATGTTCACTATAAAGCGGAACACCATGAATGCGAGACCCAGGCTATATAGCAGCATGATGAGCGGGTAGTATTGCTGTATATCCGGCAGCAAGCGGTGCAGCAAGGAGGTATCATTGTAGGGGGCGATGACTGTATTGAATGTCATTGTTTCACTGGCATTGCCTGCTGCGGGGGCAGTGACATATACTGTAGAGCCTTTAAGTTTCTGGTACTGGGCAAACCAAGTGTCGGCAAACCAGATGAAGAGCGCGGCGAAGGAGCCTAATGCCAGGTTATATTTTACACGAGCGCTTATGTCGGGCATTGCCTTTAGCAGCACAAACAGCAGGCCGTACAGCAGCAGCCCTTGCCACAAGGAGTAGAGCAGCGCCCACGCAAGTGAATGTGATAATAGTGTGCTCATAGTATTGGAATTAGTTGTTTGGAATATGTTATTTGGAATTTCCTTTTGCTATCTCATCGAGGTACTTCCTTATCTCGTCCAGTTCTTTTTTGTCTGCTCTGTGGTTACCGAGGGCCTGCATGACCATTTGTGATGCAGAGCCATTGAATACATTATCTATCATCCGTTTTAGCAATTGACCCTGTGTTTTCTCCTGCGATACGTTGGGGGTGTACACATGACTTTTGTTCCCTGTGTCGCGTTTCAGCAGGCCTTTGTCGTGCATTATCTGCATCAGCTTTAGGGTGGTAGTGTAACCGGCATCCTTGATCTTCTCCAGTTCGGCATGCACATCGCGCACTGTGCTGGGGCCTTTCTCCCAAAGGATGTTGAGTATTTCCAGTTCGCTGTCGGTTGGTTTGATATTGCTGCTCATGATCTATCTACGAATGATTTCGTAAACAAACCTACGAATATTTTCGTAAATAAAAATACCGGGGTGGATTTTTGAGATTTTTTAACAAATGCCCTTATGAGTTTAATCGCCCGGCTCCTCAGGAAAAAAGCGAGTGCTTAAAAATATTCCGGATCATTTGTACTGAATACCTGCTGGAGATACTATTGATGAAGGATGGGAAGTCGATAGGGGAGTGTTCGTCGGCGGTATCTGATATTGTTCGTATGATGATAAAGGGTATTTTGTATTCGTGGCAAACCTGCGCGACGGCTGCGCCCTCCATTTCTACACAGAGGATACCCGGAAGTTTTTCTGCAATGTGTAGTTTATCGTTGTTGTTAGCAAAGAACTTATCACCGCTGGCAATATCGCCGGAAAGTGCTTTGGGTTTTTCTATGCCAAAACGTTGCAGTTCTTCTGCTGTTATTAATTCGTGCAGGTGGTTGTTCTGCAGCATATCGTTGACTGCCGTCAGTGCAACTGAGTGTAATTGTGCATCACAATCGAACCAGGTTTTGCCTAATAGTGGTATCTCATAGCGTTCCATAATGGGACGGGCATCCATATCGTGCTGTATGCACCTTGCTGCCACTACAATGTCCCCTATATTCAGTTGTGATGTGATAGCCCCGGCCACACCGGTGAATATGAGATGAGTTATTTTGAATTCGAGAATGAGCGTGGAAACGGTAGCGGCTGCCGCAACTTTACCCCAGCGGGAGAAGACAACTACGGTGTTAATTCCGTTTAGCTTGCCGGTGTAATAGGTGCGCATACCAAGGGTAAACTCCTGCTTGTATGCAAGCAGTTTTACAACGCCGGTTATTTCTTCGGGCATGGCGCCCATGATGCCTATGATGTGTTCCACGTGCAGCAGCGAATATATGGCAATAGAAGGCAAAAAAATAGTCCCGATATTATCGGGACTATTGAAAAATGTAATAGTATAACTACTAAGCCATAGCATTAACCCTCTTTACGAGGCCTGATTTCAGGTTGCTTGCTTTGTTCTTGTGTATTACGTTGCGCTTAGCCAACTTGTCTATCATAGAGATAACCTTGTTGAGGTCGCCGGCTGCTGTTGCTTTATCAGCAGATGCCAGTAATTCACGCATAGCATTACGGGTAGTTTTGCCGTAGTAGCGGTTGCGTTCGTTGCGTGCCCTGCTCTGGCGTACGTCTTTTTTGGTTGCTTTATGGTTTGCCATTCAATTCTACTTTTTTAAGGACTGCAAAGGTAATTCAAATATTTTATTGAACAAAAAATATTACAGAAAGAGTTACGATAAAACGGAATAGTGTGATATTATTTGTAATTATTATAATATACGGTTGATTTTTTGGTCAATTGTTCCTTTTTAGCAAGGAAGATGTCCAACTTGTCCTTTGGTATACGGAAGTTATAGAACGGGGTAGGATATGTATTATAAATGAACATATCGTAATCTGTATTCCATCGTACCAGTTGTTTCTTGTCCATTCCGGTTTCCTGTGCTACCATATCCAGGAATAACGGCTCGGTGATACGCACAATGGCCATATTTTTCAGCTCATCATCGGTGAACTGGGATTTCTTTTGCACTAAAGTGCCGGGTTTAGCCCCCGCAACGCTTGAAATGCCGGCTGGCACCGGATCTTCTTCTTTTCCAAACTTAATGTCAATTGGCAGGCTGCCCAGGTTGATGAATTTGCTGAGGTTCTCGAAAATGCTTGCGGTAGCTATGAACGCGAGTACGTGGCCTTGTGTTTCGCGGGGCAGTTGCTCTTTAATATCCCAGAAACTGTGGCTGCCTGTGCGCTGTATAGCCCGCTGCACGGGAGTAGGGCCGCAGTTGTAAGCAGCAATAACCAGCAGCCAGTCGTTCAGGTCGTTGTATAATATCTCGAGGTATCGCGTGGCTGCAAGAGTTGATTTGTAGATGTCCCGACGCTCGTCTTTTGCACGTGAAACTGTGAGGCCCAGCATCTCGGCAGTGGTCTTCATTAACTGCCACGGGCCTACGGCGCCAACCTTAGATACGGCATTATAGTTAAGCGCAGATTCAATAACCGCCAGGTATTTCAGTTCCATGGGCAGATTCTTGCGTTTGAGCTCGCCGTCAATTACGGAGAATGGGGTAGTGCTTTTATTCTGCACACAGCCCAGTGTATTGTAATGCAACTCAAGGTAGCGGCGGGTGTAATCATTCACAAAGTCGTTCTTCTCCCCGAAGTAGGACTTTTGTCCTGCCAAAGGCACTTTGTCGTACCCCTTCTTTTTATCGATGGCCGGCGGTAAGTTGGCCGCTATGGCTGGATTAGTGCCTGGCGCAGGGTTATTGCGAACTATCGTTACGGTATCGCCTTTGCCGCTGGCATATGCAGCCGACAATATGCTCAAAGAGCACAAGGCAATTTTTAACCGTAAAGAAAAAAAGTTCGACCGGTGGAGCATCTCAACCTGGTAATTTGTGCCAAAATAGAAAAACGTGGTAAAAAAGGAACAGGATTGTGGTAAATCCTACGAATTATTGGGCGTATTTCCGGACTGGATCTTGTCTTTGTCCTTCATACCGTTCTCGATCTCACTCTTAATACCGTCTTTCGCCTCATTGAACTCGCGAATGCCTTTACCAAGGCCCCTTGCGAGCTCCGGTATCTTCTTACCACCAAACATAACAATGATGATCAACAATAAGATCATCAATTCACCTGCATTCGGCATCCCGAAAAGCATTACCGGGCTAAGACTCGTTACTAACATACTACACGATTTATTTGTTTATTAAACAATACGATATTGAAAACGCCTGCAAAGATACGTGATTTATTAACAAAAAGCATGAAATATCCTGATTTTAACAAACGGGATACGGACACTAATTTCTGATGCCCTTAGTGTAGATGCGCCATTTTTCTATCACGTCGGCCATATCTGCCGGCAAGTCTGAATCGAATTGTATCCACTTGTTGGTGGCGGGGTGGGTGAAGCCCAGCTCTTTGGCGTGCAGCGCCTGGCGTGTGAGGATGGTGAAGCAATTATCTATGAATTGCTTGTATTTATTGAAGACGGTGCCTTTTACTATTCTGTCGCCGCCGTAGGTGGCATCGTTGAAGAGCGGATGGCCCATGTACTTCATATGCACGCGTATCTGATGGGTGCGGCCGGTTTCGAGACGGAGTTCCAGGAGTGTGACGTAGTTGAAGCGTTCCAGCACTTTATAATGCGTGATCGCTTCCTTACCATGCTCACCATCGGGGAATGCGTCCATTATTTTGCGGAAACGGAGATTGCGGCCAATATGGGCTACTACGGTTCCTTCATCTTCTTCCATATCGCCCCAGGCAAGCGCTACATAGCGGCGGTGCACGGTATGTTTTTTGAACTGTGCCGCCAGTTTTGTCATAGCGGTCTCGGTTTTGGCAATTACCACCAGGCCGCTGGTGTCTTTATCTATACGATGGACGAGGCCGACGCGCGTGAGGCCATCTACCACTATGTTTTGCTGCTGCAGGTGCCAGCTGATGCCGTTGACGAGTGTGCCGCTGTAGTTGCCGCAGCCGGGATGCACCACCATGCCAAAGGGTTTGTTGATGATCATCAGGTCATTGTCTTCATATACAATATCCAGCGGCATTTGCTCAGGGATTATCTCCTGGCTTTCGGGGCGGCGGGTCTCGTAGATGACGATGGTATCGTTGGCCTTTACTTTGTAGTTGGGTTTAACGACCTCGTTGTTTACTATGATATGGCCTTCCTCCAGGTCGCGCTGTATTTTGTTGCGGGTGGCGCCTTCGAGGCGGTTCATGAGGAACTTGTCGATGCGAAGGGGCTCCTGGCGTTTGTCGGTAATGATGCGCATGCGCTCCACGGGCTCACCGGCAGCTTCGGCGACCTCTTCTTCGGGTTCTTCGTCATCCCAAACATCTTCTATGTCCTGCGGTGTACTCATTGCCTGATTTTACCCTAAATCCCTAATGGGACTTTCCTTCATCTTTTTTGTTAGCGGGCAAAGGTACAGGCCGAGGGGGTATAATTTCGGGGAAAGTGTTCGATTTTGGGTAGATAATTTTTTCTGGCATGCGTGAAATGCGCCATGGGCAATCATCTTGCTTTTTAGTTTAAGGTATAAAGGGGTATAAAAGGGTATAATTATACCCCCAAAAGGTATATTTATACCCTGTTTAGGTATAATTATACCCTGTTAAGGTATATTTTATACCCTGCCTTCCCGGTGTATTGGAACAAATAAACATCCCTTCGGCAAACTCTGCGAGTGCTGAAAGAATGGAAGTGCAAGGTGCGATCTGTCAAAGAACTTACCCGATATTTCAGGGGGTATGCAGTAAAGTTACGAAATGAGGGTAGGGGTATCCAAATCTATTTTGCATGATGGTACAGTAACAGTACCATCATGGTTTTTGGGTGGCTGAAACCCTTTTGGGGCAATTGTTTCGGCGGATGATGGATTTTATATTTTTTCTTTTCGGGTGCATTTTTTGTTGCGTGATTTGTGCGAGCCTTAATCCTGCGCGAGCGTGTTGGTCAGAAAATAAGACCAACACGGGCGGAGATACGCATTTTGCAAGAACCGCTATTTAAACGTTGCAAAGCGCTGAACAGTTCCGTTCTCCGTATTCCTGAACAGGTACATGCCAGCGGGCAGTGATGACATATCCCACTGCAGGCTGCCGGAAGTAGTAGAGAAATGCGCATCTACTTTTCGTCCGTATGCGTCTGTAATGTTGTAGTCTGCGGTATTTTGCCCTTGGGTGCTTATGCTGCAAAGCGTGCATGGGTTGGGGAATACGGGGTTATCCGTGTTATGCGCAACCATACTGCTGGCGGTAGGGCCGGAGCCAATCATGATACGCGCCACGTACCAGTCGCTGCTGGGGTTTGTGAAATCGCCGGCGGCATAGAGGAAGCCGGAGCCGCGAACATATATACTGTTGATGATGTTGTTTGCCTGCAGGCTGTTGGTGCCGCCTAACTCTGACCAGTTGGCGCCATCGTATTTTGCCACATAGCGATTTGAAGATGTGTTAGTGAATTCTCCGGCTGCATAAATATTTCCGCCAGGGCCGGTAGTGCTACCTGTTATGTCGCCGGTAATAGTGCGTATCCTGTCGTTTGCGTTCAGTGGGGTAGATGTACCCAATTCTGTCCACGAAGTGCCACCGAAATGAGCCACGTATTTTTTGCCTCCTGCATTAGTGAACGAGCCTCCGGCGAATATCTGCCCGGTAACGGGATGTGCATATACGGCGTATATATAATCGTTGGCCTTGAGGCTATTGTCGCCGCCTAATTCGCTCCAGGTACTGCCATTGTATTTAGCTACGTAGAATTTGCCGGAGTCGTTGGAGAACATACCCGCTGTATATATATTGCCTGTATTGTCGCTGCAAATTGTGAAAATGAGGTTGTTGGCTGCAAGGGCATCGGTGCCACCCAGCTCGCTCCAGGATGTGCCGTTGAATTTTGCAACATATTGATGGCCCGCACCGTTGTAGAATGCACCTGCGGCATATACATTTCCGGATTGGTCTGTACAGATGGCATTTATGGGGCTGTTGGCGGCAAGGCTGTTGGTGCCACCCAGCTCGCTCCATGATGTGCCGTTGAACTTAGCAACATAATAGTTGCCCGAAGAGGTATGAAAGAACTGCCCGGCAGCATATATGTTGCCCGATGTATCGGCGCATATGCTGGAGATCTGGCCATTGGCAGCCAATGCACTTAGCCCCCCAAGTTCGGTCCAGGTAGAGCCATCGAATTTTGCCACAAATTTTTTGAACGCAGAATTGGTGAAGTAGCCGGCAGCGTATAGGTTGCCTGCATTGTCTTTGCACAGGGTGCTGATGACACCATTGGCAAAAAGGCTATCGGTAGCGGTTGCTACCTCGCCCCATGTTTGGGCATGGGATGTTAGCGCAAATAATGATAATAATATAGTTGTGTATATTTTATTCCTCATATTGTTGGTTTTGCGTAACCAAAGCTAATTTTTTTCCGGAAATTTTGCTGCATTGTTTTTTAGAAGGCGAAAATTAAATACCGGATGTTGGTAGGATCACTTAAAAGAGGGTAGCGCGCTCAATCAGCTATTAGCGTGAAGCGCCCGGCTTTTGAAATAGCGCCTTATATTATCAATGTTATATCTCTATCACATTATTCTTTACCCATTCGTCTTATATGAACCCGGCATCTTTCTTTTGTGCGGAACATGCCTGTCATCAGGTCGCCGGTTTTGATGGATGTTGTCATTTTGTTTTTTTTTGATAGATGGCGTATGAAATATCGTGCCTGTCAGTGGCATGGCCGGGGAGCTTCGTTTTTTGTAGGGTTTGATTATAATATTTTTCTATCTGAATAAAAAAGGCTACCTTTGCCGGGACAATGGTTCACTGCCTTTGCTTTTTCTGATCTGTATAGGTAATTCTTTCTCCTCAGTTATCGCCGTTCCAGCACCATATTTATCAATAACCAAGGAAATAATTTCCAGCAAAAAACAACCGGTATAATCAACACCTATGGGGGAAACATTCTCTAAAAAAGAAAAAGAAAAAAAGCGCGCAAAGGAAAAGCAAGATAAGGCGGAACGCATGAAAGAGCGTAAAGCGAACAGCGCTAAAGGTAAAAGCCTTGAAGATATGATGGCTTACCTTGACGAGAACGGCAACATAGTTTCCACGCCTCCTACGGGCGAAAAAAGAAGGGAGATAAACATTGAAGACATACAACTGGGAGCAGCAAAACGTGAGGCTAACGTACCTTCGGTGAACACCGGCATAGTATCTTTCTTTAATGAAGCAAAAGGCTATGGTTTTATTACAGACAGCAGCACTAGAGAAAACATATTTGTGCATGTGAATGGCTTGCAGCAACCCATAAAAGACAGAGACAAGGTAACCTATGAAAAAGAAAGGACCCCAAAGGGCTGGAGCGCCATTAATGTTAAAAAGATATAATTAAAGAGTGTTTCAATAAAACAATTATTAACAGTTAAAAACAAATGCAATGCAAGAAGGTACAGTAAAATTTTTCAATGGCACCAAAGGTTTTGGTTTCATTACCCCAGCAAACGGAGGCCAGGATATTTTCGTTCACGTTTCCGGCCTTTATGACGAGATCCGTGAGAATGACAGGGTTCAGTACGAGGTTGAAAATGGTAAAAAAGGATTGAATGCCGTTAAGGTGAAAGTTATCTAACCGGTATCCATTTTATTATACACACCAGGAGCCCCGCAAGGGGCTTTCTTATTTTAATGCTCACTTGTCGTTTTCAAAGCTCCTGAACAGGAATTTGGGGTGACCCAGGCCGGTACTGCCATTGCTGCAAGCCTGGCCCCTGCTGGTTGATATGATCATCGGTATTAATAAGCACACGCATGATGCGTAAAACCTATGCCTACTTGCTAAGTACTCTTACCTCAACCCTGCGGTTCATTGCCTGCTGTTCACCGGTTTCCTCATCATTGAGCATGAAGTTATTGCCAAGGCCAACGCATTGCAGCCGACCTCTGTCAATGCCATGGGCGACAAGGGAGTCGCGAATGGTCTCTGCCCGTTTTTGAGAAAGTGTGCTTTCGTCGTAGGGTTCGTCTTTGCCGGGCAAGTTGCCCAGGCAACAAATGTGGCCTTCGAGCCGGATGCGCCATGAGGGATGGTCTTGCAGGAATTGGACCAGGTAGTCGATCTCGGTCAGCGATTCAGGTGTAACGCGTATGGAGCCGCGATAAAAATGTATGTTGTGCAGGATGATCGTCTCATTCACCTGCAGGCGGTAAAGGTAGTGGTGGAGCTTTTCCCTGGCAGGCGTATCCAGTTTTTTATCAAAAATGATCTCGACTTTGCGGTCGTTAGGGTAGCCGGTGCCGTTGGCGCGGCGCACGATCTTTCCCTTGCCGATCAGTAATGTTATATTTTCTTTCGGGAAGTTGGCCATGGTCAGATATTCCTCAACATTTTTTGCCCGGAAGTAGGAGAGGTTATCATTGTATTCGCTGGTGCCGAGGTAATCTCCATACCCCAGCACGATCATTTTTTTATGGCGTTCAAGTACGTTCGCTTCAATAAGACTGTCGATCTGCTTTGTTGCTTTTTCGGTAAGGTAATGCCGGTCGAGGGGAAATAAGACACGGACGGTGTCTTTTGGTTGCGCGAACGCAGAAGTGGCGAGCAGCAGCAGGAAGTAGTGTGCAAATAGTCTTGCTGCTACCACAATGGTAAAACCCGGAGCCGGTACTTTACGTTGTCTATTCATTAGCTGCATTCTGATAATGAATGTTTTGAGTAAAGATAGGTAACCAATTTCAGCGGTATATTCATTTTTTTAATGCAAATAGTCAAATTCTCTTATATGCGCGATCGCGGTGCAAAATGGCAAAAAAGCAGCTTCTTGTGAAAGGGCATAAAAGTGTAATGAGTAGCGATTTTAGCCTATATTGGGTTGTTTTTCAAAAAAACAACCTATGAGTTCGCAGAAAAATAAAGCTGCAGGGTCTGCAGCGGCTCAACAAACTATATCCAAACCCAAGGCGGTGCCTGCGATGCAGGATGATAAATCCGGCCCGCTGAAAGAAGAGACCCTTGTGTGGATATGTACTATACTTTGCTCTGTTATAGTTTATTATATAGTTGGCAGTATCATACATAGTGTCTATCACCCCGATATAGCTGCGCTTAAGGAAATAGCCAATAAATTGCTGATTCAGTCGGCCGGTGTGCGTCCGGAGCCTGTGGAATCTTTGCTGACACAGGCGGGGATAGTTACAATAGGTCTGAGCTTGCTGGGTTTTTACGCTGTTTTCTCGAAAATGGCTGCGTTGAAGGCTGCAGCACACAAACCGTTCTTTACTGTTGCATCGATCGCGAGTGCGGTGGCTATACTGGCATTGGTATATATGGACTTTTCTGCGCCAAACCCCTACGCCAAAGATGCGGGCGACACGCCGCAAAACAGCAGGGATTATGTTGGATTCACCAATTTCGACTTTTACTTTGACGGCATATTCCTGGGGAATAGTGTTTTGTTGTATGCCTTCATCCTCGTTCCGGCTATCGCTTTGCTGTTCTACGCAATGAAGAAGAACCGATGGGAGGAAAGTAAGCAATTCAACTCAATAACGGGGATAGCCGGGTATGTGGTAGTAGCCGGTCTGATGCTGGTGATACTGGCTATGAATACGTTTGATTTTCCGTACACTTTCGAGAATAAATATGACTTTAATGCGGTGTTCTATTCCATGACACAGGTGCATGCAGGTGCGCCTATGCTTGTGGATGGCTTTACCAATACCTATGGGCTTTATCCCATGTTCCTGAACGTGGTGTTCAAGCTGATAGGGTTGAGTGTGACCAATTTCTCTATGGTGATGGCGATACTGATCGTCACCTGTTTCTTATTCAATTATTATGTGCTGAACCGTTTTGTTGGCAACAAGATCATATTGCTGCTGGGTTTCCTGAGTGTGTTGTTCTTCCCTTATTTCGCGAACAGGATATTGACAGACTTTGACCCGTATTTTGCCATTTTTCCCATACGCTACATAATACCAAGCACATTGGTTTTCCTGGCAACTATGTACCTGTTCAAGAGATCGCAGGTGCTGTACTGGGCCACAACGGTCATCCAGGCATTCTTTATGCTGTGGAACCCGGAGATCGGGCTGGTGTCCTACCTCTCGTGGCTCGCAATGAATACCTATGCTGATTTCTATAATGAGGAAGGTAAGGTGAATTTGAAGAAAGTTGGAATGCATTGGGTCGCAGGCATTGGGGTAGCTGTGGTGGTGTTCTACCTGTTCAAAGGGCTAGTATATATGATATACGGGGTTGCTCCGGATCTGTCGTTGCTGTTTGGAACAATGGCAGTGTTCGGGAAGATCGGCTTCAACATGATACCCATGGCATTCGTGCACCCCTGGAACCTGATGGTGCTGGTGCTGATACTGGGCTTTGTACATGCCATCAGCAGGTTGTTCAAAAAGGATATCAGGCCGAAGGACGCAGTCATCTTCTTGCTGTCGGTAATAGGATTGGGCTTTTTCTTCTACTTCCAGGGCAGGAGCCACAACTGGACATTTGCGAGCATAGCAGGGTTCAGCATAATGTTATTGACGCTGCTGGGTAGTGAATTGTGGGAGAAAGTAAAAAACAGCAATGTATTAGGGCTGAATGCCCTGTTTGTAGTATTCCTGTTTGGTATCTCTTTCTCGTTCTTCGAGGTGTTGTATAGTATGCCGAAACTGAGCGAGCTCACAAGCCAGGAGGAGAGCAAAGAAAAAGCTGCACAGGATCAAAAACGCTTTGAAGGCAATGTGGAACTCATCACAAAGTCATCTTCAGAAAAGGATAATGTGCTCATTTTTTCTGCCATGCAATACCAGGGAATATACCATAGTGCAACGAGGAGGAAGTCAGCGTTCAACCCGGGGCTGATGGATATGTTCTCGTTGACCGACCTGGTGAAACTGGAACAAACTATTAAGAAGGGCGAAGCTAAAATATATGTGGAGCCGGAGGGTACAGCTTATTTCTTACCTAAACCTATGGCTGCAGTAGCGGCAGTATACGAAGTTGATTCGTTCAATAAAAGCATGGGTGTGTTGAGCAAAAGGAAGATTAAATTGCCTGCAACGGCTTTCTTTGGCCAGGAGGAGGGTATGGGGCTGCACAGGAAATACACCGATGATACTGCAGGTTTGTCTGTAAGGGTAAATGATGCATCAGGCGGGCAGCCGGTGGCATTGGGGCCGTCGTTTGCGGTAGAAGCTTTGTTCTATACAAAAACGCAGGTATATCCTTTTGCTACCATTGCCGGTAATATGAACGACACATCCGGGTTTATCATAGCCAATGTGTTGGGAACACCTAACTACTTCTTTGGCGTAAATGGTAAAGGGTTTGCCTTGCCGATGCCCAACAACCAATGGGTATATTGCGTGATGAATGTGTTCCCCGACCGTGTGGAGGTTTATGTGAACGGAGCATTGGCAAATACGCAGCCGTTACAAACGCCCTATCATATGTCGCCGGAGCGGGTTGGTATCGGAAACCTGGGTTATATGCGCTATTATATGGGTGCTATTGCCGAGGTGGCAGTTATCAACAGAAACCTGGAAAAAGAGAAGATCGCGGCTACATGGGAGGAAATTAAGAAAATGTAGTGCCTGATTTTAAATATTTTTACTGCAGATCAGTTATGAAAAAGAATAATAAAAACGATAAAAAAAGCGCGCCTGATAAACCGGTCGCAGCACCTGCTGCACCAAAACCTACTGCACCCCGTGAGGCAAATCCGGAAAGTGGCGGGTTTGCTAAAATGCTTGCAGGCAAGGAGTTGTATGCTCTGCTGGGTGTGGTTTTCCTGAGTATACTGTTCGTGTTCTGGGATTTCCTGACGTTTGAAAAGACCTACTTCTTTAAGGATATAGGCAGTGACTCGCTGAATATGTATTACCCTAACCTGATGCATATGAGCGATTATATTAAGCAATATGGCGGGCTCACCTGGACATTCTCGCAGGGCCTGGGGCAGAACATGTTCCCGCTGTGGCTGAGTGATTTCTTTACCAATATTATACTGGTGCTGTTCAGCAAGGAAAGCCTGCCGTATACGATTGCCTACGTAGAGGTGGTGAAGATATTGTTGTGCTGCTTTGTATTCTATAAATACCTGAGTGAATTGAAACTGAACAAGTTCACGGTTAGTGTGATGGCGTACCTGTTTGCATTCAGTGGATATATAATATTAGGTGGCTGCTGGACTATATTCTCGGTTGAGGCCTTGTATGTGGCGATCATATTGTATGGATACGAGCGTTGGCTGAATCATGGCAAAATATTCTGGTTGGTAGCAGGTATTGCATTGCTCAGTTTCCTTCAGCCCTTCCTGTTGTTCCCGTACGCGATATTCCTGGCTGCATATATACCTGTCAGGTATAACGATGTGCGTGGCGGTGAGTGGGGTAAATTCCCGTTGTTCCTGGCGATGACGGTGGGGCTTGCTGTGATCGGTGTGGCCATTGCTTCGTACCAGTTATTCCCTGATGTGTTGCAGTATATGGAAAGCCCCAGGGTTGGGGGAGAAGCGCGGCTGATAGAGAAATTGAAGCAGCAACCTATGTTCGGTATGGCCGATGAATGGTTGAGGTTCACAACCACCTTCCGTGCATTTGGCAGCGATATGCTGGGAACGGGCAGCGCCTTCCAGGGGTGGCAGAATTATCTTGAAGCACCTCTGTTCTACTGTGGCATTTTTTGCCTGGTGACATTCCCGCAGATGTTTGCTGGCCTGACGAAAGGGCAGCGTATAGCTTATGGCATATTGGGCGGCCTGTTCTTCCTACCCATTTTGTTCCCATACTTCCGTTATACATTCTGGGCATTTGCAGGAGATTACTTCCGTACCTATTCGCTTGTGGTTACCTTGCTATTGCTCCTGTTCACTGCAAAGGCGCTGGACAATATTATCAACACCGGCAAAGTGAACCTGATAGTGCTGGGAGTTACCGTGCTTGTTCTATTAGTATTGCTGTATACACCTAATGAGCAGTTTGCACCGGCAATTAATGTAGGGTTGAAGTCGTTTGCAACGCTGCTGATATTTGTTTATGCCGGTGTATTATTCGGGCTGAGCCGCGGCGGCGATATGCAACGGTATGCATTCATTGGCCTGACGGTGGTGGTGTTCATAGAAATGGGGTATTTCTCATCGCAGACGGTCAATGACAGGGATGTAGTGACCGGGGAAGACCTGAAGGAAAAAATAGGTTATAATGACTATACGAGCGATGCTGTTAAGTACCTGAAGGAAAAGGATAAAGGCTTCTTCCGTGTGAACAAGGATTATAGCTCGGGTGTGGCCATACACCAGAGTATCAATGATGCGAAAGCACAGGGATATTTCGGGTCGGCATCGTACCATTCTTTCAACCAGATCAATTACATCAAATTCCTGGCAGAGCTGAATGTACTGGACCCAAAGGATGAAAACCAGACGAGGTGGGCGATGGGTGTTACCGGCAGACCACTGCTGTTCTCGTTGGTGGGTGGTAAATACTGGCTGGTGCGCAAACCGGAAACGCGTGTAGAAAGCTTCGGTTATGATTCTATTGGAAAGGTTGGTGATGTGAAGATCATGCAGAACAGGTATGCGGCACCGTTCGGGTTTGTGTATGATACAGTGCTGGACGAAATAACATTTAAAACGCTCAGTAACTTCCAGAAAGACCAGTTTGTGTTAAGGGGATGTGTTGTTGCTAACAGCGATGCAGACCTGCTGAGCCACGGAAAGAAATTCAACCTGGCAGATACGGCAGTGCCGTTCTCGCTAGACCAGTATGGGGCATACGTGAATAAACTGAAGGGACGTGCGTTCAATATGACCCAATTCAAGGAAAGCGATATTAAGGGTAACATTACATTGAATGAGCCCGGAGTGCTGTTCTTCTCCATTCCATTTGACGAGGGATGGAGCGCAACTGTGAATGGTAAGGATGCAAAGTTGTATAAGGTGAACATCGGTTTCCTGGGGCTGAAGTTGCCGGCGGGTAAGAGCGATGTTGAAATTAAGTTTGAGCCGAGAATGATGAAGAAGGGAGGAGTGGTATCGTTGTGTGCGCTAGTGGTGTTTGCGGGGTTGGTGGTGTTGGGGATGAGGAGGAAGCGTTCTGCATCTGCCAACTAGTGTTACAATTTAGCTAAGAATATATTTTGTCGGACGGAGTCCTGCTTTTATATCTGATTTAAGTCAAAGACTTAAACCAGATATGAGGAAGAAGACTATCTGAACAGGTATTTATAGTATTAAATCGTTATCTACATTTAGATATGCCATTGCTAATAAGAGTAGAAGATTTCAAGGGTGAAGTTATTGTCGAGTGTGATGACCATCAAGGATTGCTTAATTCTGTATTGAACTATTGTTATCAAAATTCAGTTGATTTTAATGTATTGAAATATATTGACCTGTATGATGATACAACATTTAATAGTTTGCAAGTAAAAGACTTAGTTTCAGATATTGAGTTTTTAATGACGCAGTCGCAGATAATGAGTAACGAAATATTGAAATTCCTCTCATTGGCAATAGGATTATGTAAAGAAGCATTGAGAGAGCCGCACTTGTATTTGAAATTTTATGGAGATTAAACTTACCCAATCTGGTTTAAGTGTTCCACTTAAATCATGAATGGAAAGCAGGACTCCGTCCGGCAAGACATATTCAACAGCCAAATCAAAGTGCCTCAATAAAGCTAATTTTTTATATTTTCGGTTCATGGCTACCCGTTACCGTTCCCAATCTGGTTTAAGTGTTCCACTTAAATCATGAATAAACAGCAGGACTCCGTTCGGCAAGGCTTATTCTGTAGCTCAATCTAAGTTCCTCAATAAAGCTAACTTTTTATATTTTCGGTTTATGGCTACACGTTACCGTTTTGGAGAAAGTGCTTATCCACATTTCATTACCTATTCTGTTGTGCAATGGGTAGATGCGTTAAGCAGACCAGTTTATAAGGATATAGTTGTAACAAGCCTGAAACACTGCATTGAAGAAAAAGGATCGATCTTACATGCATGGGTTATTATGAATAATCATGTACATCTTATTATTAGCGGAGAAGATGGTACTAAACTTGAGCATATTATTCGCGACCATAAAAAGTTCACAGCAAAAATGCTTCTGGCTGCGATAACTGACAACAATAGCGAAAGCAGAAGATCATGGATGGAATGGCTGTTCAGGGTATCAGGCGAAAGAAATTCAAATAATGAGAAATACCAATTTTGGCAGCAGGACAACCATCCCATCCAATTAACTACTCATGAAATGGGGCTGCAAAAATTGAATTATATACATGATAATCCTGTGAGGGCAGGTATTGTTTATGAGCCACAACATTACGTATACAGCAGTGCTATTGATTATTATTCAAATCATAAAGGGTTGCTGCCTGTTGTGCATTTGCTTTGATCTTATGGTAGTCCAGAAAAGTTATTAATTTAGCTGTTGAACATGTTTTGCCGGACGGAGTCCTGCTTTCCATTCATGATTTAAGTCAAAGACTTAAACCAGAAGGGGAATAAAGCTAGCTATCCATAGTTTATTTAAATAAATTTCGATTGAATAAAATAATACAAGAAGACATAGCCCACATAATCGCCAACTTTGGCGATTGGGGCAGGTTTCAAAACAAGACCGTACTTATCTCAGGTGCCAATGGCTTTTTACCGGCCTACCTGGTGGAAACTTTTATGGCACTTGATGCAGCCTATGATACTAAAGTCATTGCACTGGTGCGGAACAGGCAAAAAGCTGAAGCGAGGTTCAAACATTTGCTTGATAACCCGGCATTGAAAATTGTTGTGCAGGATGTTACAGCGCCTATAGCCATAGAGGAGAAGATAGACTTTATCATTCATGCGGCCAGCCAGGCGAGCCCGAAGTATTATAAAACTGACCCGGTGGGCACGCTGAGCGCCAATGTGCTGGGCACCCTGAACCTGATAGAACTGGCGCGGAAGCATAATGTGGAGTCTTTCCTGTTCTTTAGTTCTGGAGAGGTGTATGGAGAGGTGAAGGCGGAGGATATACCTATAAAGGAAGATACTTTCGGTTACCTGAACTGTGCTAATGTGCGCGCCTGCTATGGCGAAAGCAAGCGGATGGGGGAGAATATATGTGTGAGCTATAATGTGCAATATGGTGTGCCTGCCAAAATAGTGCGGCCATTCCATACTTACGGACCGGGCATGGCGCTTGACGACGGACGGGTATTTGCAGATTTCGTGGCTAACGTGGTGAACCGGCAGGATATAGTGATGATGAGTGACGGCAGTGCCGTAAGGCCATTCTGCTACCTTCGGGATGCTACCCTCGGTTTTCTTACAGTGCTTATAAAAGGGGAGAACGGGCAGGCATATAATATGGGCAATCCTAACGAAGAGCACAGTATTATGGAACTGGCCGAAGTGATGGTTGGGCTGTACCCGGAATTCGGGCTGATGGTGGTAAAGAACAAACCAATTGCAGATGCTAATTATATGAAGAGTCCGATACTCAGGAATTCGCCCGACATTACCAAAATAAAACAGCTTGGCTGGGAGCCCAAAGTGACTGTGCATGAAGGTTTTAAAAGAACCGTAGCGAGCTTCCTTTGATTAGCAAATACGGGATAAATTAAGTAATATTGCAATTATTTTTATCCCATACATAGGAATACTAAATATTTATGAAGTGTTTAATACTGTGTGGCGGCCGGGGAGTCATTGACCCTGTAACGCGAACCCGTATACCCAAATGCCTGATGAAAATAGGCAACAGGCCGGTAATATGGCATGTTATGAAGTTGTTCAGCAAGTATGGATGTAATGAATTCGTGCTGGCATTAGGCCTTGGAGGGGACCAGGTGCGGGAATATTTCATTAACAGCTTTGAGCTGCTGCACGACGTGGAAATAAACATAGCCAATAACGAGGTAAAATCGCTGAACAGGATACCTGAAGAGAACTGGATAATAAAATTGGTGGATACAGGGATATCGGCGAGCACAGGTGCGCGTATATCGCGTTGCGAGCGCTACCTGAAGTATGAGCCCTTTTTTATTGCTTACTCAGACGTGCTGGCCGATGTGAAGATAGACCAGTTGGTGGACCATCATAAAGCAAGTGGTAAAATGCTGACGGTGACAGGTGTTAACCCGCCGTCGCGCTTTGGTACTTTTTACCTTAATGCTGATAACATCTCATCATACGATGCCAGTGCTAAACTGGAGATGCACCAGTCGCGGATAAATGGTGGCTTTATGGTAGCTAACGAGAACCTGTTCGAGAAACTGTCGCCAATAAGTGAGTGTAACCTGGAGTCGGAAGTGTTCAGTACACTTATCGGCGAGAACAATATTGGCCTATGGAAGCATGATGGTTTCTGGCAGAACGTGGATACTGAGCGTGACCTGGAATATATGCAGGCCCTATATGACATTAACAAGCGCCCCTGGCTGGGAATCAATTAATACAGACTAAAAAAAGTAAAAAATTCTATGAAGAAGGCAATAATATTTGTTGGCCCTGCGGTGGAGGATACAGAGTTTGCATATCCGTATTATCGTTTGCAGGAAGACGGTTTTACGGTTGATGTGGCGTCTAATGGTGGCGTTGATATAGTTGCCAAGCATGGCCTGCCGATAAAAGTGAATGCGGACGTAAGGAAAGTGCAGGCTTCGGATTACGACCTGCTGGTGGTGCCGGGCGGACTGGAGTCACCGGACAGGTTGAGGCAGATACCTGAAGTATTGCAGTTCATAAGGGATATGCATACTGCCGGTAAAGTGATTGCTTCCGTGTGCCACGGCCCTTGGGTGCTGATCTCAGCAGGAATTGTAAAAGGTAAGAAAATGACCTGCTACGTAGGTTGTAAAGATGACCTTATCAATGCAGGTGCAGATTACCAAAACGTGAGCGTGGTATCAGACGGCAATTTAGTTACAGCGCCTCACTTCAGGGATAATGCAGCCTGGCTGAAAGAGACCCTGAAAGTTTATTATGCAATCAATAAGCAGTAATGATCTATAAAGTATATCCTTCCTTAAACGATTTTGAGAACCTGTCGAGGCTGAAGGTGGAGTCATCTGACTTTGCCAACAACTTTGACTACAGTAACATAGTGGTCAATAAACCATGGGGGTATGAGTACCTGTGGTTTCAGAAAGAGAAGGTGGCCATATGGTTCCTGCGTATCACTAAAGGGCAGGCTACCTCGCTGCACTGCCACGCTAAAAAGCGCACATCGCTGATAGTGCTGGATGGTGCTGTGCAATGCACTACCATAGATGACAAGTACCAGCTAAAGACCCTTGAGGCCATAGTGTTGGAGCCATGTGTGTTCCACTCGTCTATGGCTATTGCCGAGGAAGGTGCATTCATTATGGAAATAGAAACACCACCTATGAAGGGCGACCTTGTGCGTATGCATGATGCCTATGGCAGGCAGAACAGCGGCTACGAGAAAACGAATGAATACTCAACCGATTTTGCGGCGTATGAATATTTTCCGTTTGAAGAAAAGGATTACAAAGGCTGGAGGTTCAGGAACATAGAAATTATGCTGTGCAGGGAGAAGCCCGAAGTGAAGGAGAATACATTGATGATAGTGCCTATAGCCGGACATGCGCGAACAAAGTCTAACAACATAATAGACGTTGGTGAAGCATTCCCGGTAACTACTGCATCGTTGCAGGTGGATGAGATAGGCCATAAGGATTACCAGTTTTTAGTATTTAACAGAATATAATTTAGCAACTTTTGTATGAAAGTATCTGACTACATCGCGAGCCTGTTCGTAGAGAATAATATGAAACACATATTCTCTATATCGGGTGCGGGCAATGTGCATTTGTTGAATTCGATAGCAGACAATCCCGCGCTGGTGCCCGTTCATCCGCACCATGAGCAGGGTGGCGCACTTGCGGCGCTCGCATATAACCGCATCTGCGGCAGGCTTGGAGTAATGATCACCACATCAGGTGGTGCTGCGACCAATGCTATAACCGGTGCACTGGATGCATGGGCCGATTCGATACCTGTATTGATCATATCGGGACAAGAGAAGTCGGAATTTGTGACCAAGCATAAGAAGCTGAGGATGTGGGGCGTTCAGGGTTTTGACATTGCCAAGACAGTAGCAAATATCACTAAATATTCGGTGCTGGTAACGGACCCGATGCAGGTTAAATATGAATTCCAGAAGGCAATTCATATTGCTCAAAGTGGCAGGCCCGGCCCTGTTTGGATAGATATTCCTACAGACGTGCAGGCTGCTCAGATCAATCCCGGGCAATTAAAAGGGTTCGTTCCTTTTGAGCCGGAAGTGGACAATAGTGTGAGGTATGTAGCACAGCTGAACCAGATGCTGCAGACTGCCAAACGCCCGGTATTTGTTTTTGGTAATGGCATACGCCTGGGTGGTGCAGAGCACTTGCTTCAGGGATTAGTAGATAAATTCCAGGTGCCCTTCCTGACCTCGTGGAACGGAGTGGACCTGATGGCTTCCAATCACCCGCTGAATTATGGTCGTGAGGGAACTTATGGACAGCGTTGCGCGAATTTTGTTATACAGAATGCCGATCTCGTAATTACTATTGGCACAAGGATGGCGATACCGCAGGTAGGATATGACCTGAAAGAATTTGCGCGTGAAGCCAAAAAAGTTGTAGTAGACATTGATATTGCCGAGTTGCAGAAGTTTGCCAGCGATCCATCATTCACGCTTGTTGAAGCAGATGCGAAGAGATTCATAGAAACGATGATAGGCCAGGTGACACCCCCAAAGGCGGTAAATATACTTGGATGGGTGAGCATGTGTAATCAATGGAAAGAGGCTTATCCGTTCGTGGAGCCTAACGGGTTGCATAAAGAAGTGGACGGTATGCTGAACTCTTACTCGTTTGTGAAAGAGCTGAACAAACACTTTGCTCCTGATGAAATAATAGTTACGGATATGGGCACAGCGCTCACCTGTACCCACCAGGTGATAGAAGTGAAGGACCAGCAGCGTGTAGTAACCTCTACGGGCCTGGGGGAAATGGGTTATGGATTGCCGGGTGCAATAGGTGCATCGATGGCTGCAAATAACCAACGGGTGGTACTGATAACGGGCGACGGATCCATGATGATGAACCTGCAGGAAATGCAGACCATTGTACACCATAAACTGCCGGTAAAACTGTTCGTTTATATTAACGATGGTTACCTGACCATCAAGCATACCCAGAACGGGTTGTTTGGGAAGAAGTTTGCCGGTTCGGGTGCTGATTCAGGTGTCAGCTGCCCTGACTTTGGTAAAATAGGTGCAGCATTCGGTTTCAAAACTTTTAAAATAAACTCACTTAAGGAGGCGGCGGTTTCTATCCCAAAGATCCTGAACGAGGATGGCCCGGTATTGTGCGAGGTGTTCATACATTCTATGCAATTGCTGGCGCCAAAGACCTCATTCAACATTAACCCTGATGGCACGCTTGTATCGCCACCGCTGGAGGACCTTTACCCATTCCTGTCGAGGGAAGTGCTGCAGCAGGAGATGGTGATACCATTGCACCCTAAATCGCAACAAATAAAGAACTAAGTTCATGGAAAAGAATCCCTGGTTGCTGTCGAAAGACAAACTGATAGGCCCGTTTATACGCATTGCCCGCCCGCAGATAGTGGAGATGATGGCTATGGCCGGCTATGACTTTGGGGTAATAGACCTGGAGCATGGCGGTACAATTAACATGGACGACGTGTACCCGCTGATATTGGCAGCAGAGAACCGTGGGTTGAAGTTACTGGCCAGGATACCGGGAGTGAATGAAATGTATATTAAATGGCTGCTTGATCTGGGTATTGGCGGTTTGCAGATACCACACATAAAAACAAAAGCAGACGCCGAAAGGGCGGTGGAGTATTCTAAATTTTACCCGATGGGTGAGCGCGGCCTGTGCCGTTTTGTAAGGGCTGCTGATTTTTCGAATACCAAAAAGGAGGATTACATTAACAATGCTAATTCAAAGTCGATAATAGTTCTGCAGATAGAGGGTGTTGAGGGTGCAAAGAATATTGAAGAGATAAGTAGTGTTGAAGGTGTGGATGTGATATTTGTGGGCCCGTATGACCTTAGTCAATCTATGGGACTGACGGGGCAGATATGGCATCCGGACGTGACGCGCGAAATAACTCGCATAATTGAGATATGCAAAAGCAAGGGCATCCTCACCGGCGTGTTTACAGATACTGCAGAAGGCATTAAGCACTGGAGCTCGCTGGGTGTTAAATACCTGAATTACAGGATGGACACAGAAATGTTCCTGGATATAGCCAAAAAAAGCTATGCAGAAGTAGCCTCTTTCTTAAGCTGATCAATTTATACCTGAGTGCAAGACCAACTGATAGATCATAAATTAATTGCAGGCTGGGGTATCCGCATGTTTGTAAAAATGGGCGTACCCGAAGCAGATGCGGCAACTATTGTCAATGCATTGGTGAAGACCTCTTTATGGGGTGTAGACTCGCATGGCATTGCCCGGATAACACATTACCTGGGGCGTTTTGAGAATGGTACCATCAATAAAACACCCGCGCTGGAACTAAACAAAACCGCAGCTGCCACTGGGCAACTGGATGGCGATGACGGGCATGGCATCGTTATCATGACGGCTGCTACAAACCATGCAATAGCATTGGCTAGAGAAGCGGGAACGGGTGTGGTGGGTGTTAGTAATTCATCGCATTGCGGGGCAATAGGGCTGTACACAAGGCAGGTAACTGAAGCGGGCATGGTTGGCATTGCATTTACGCATGCTGATGCGTTGGTAGTGCCGCATGGTGGCAATAAACCATTCTTTGGCACGAATCCCATCTCGATAGCTTTTCCTACAGAGAACAATGATGAACCTATATGCCTGGATATGGCAACCAGTATTGTGCCATGGAATTATGTGATGAATGCCCGCCGGGAGAAAAAGAAAGTGCCGCTTGGCCTGGCTGTAGATAAAGATGGTAATGATTGTGAGAATGCAGATGATATAGTGGCCGTGAAGCCTATGGCGGAACATAAAGGATACGCATTGGCATTTATGGTGGATATGCTCTGCGGCCCGCTGAACGGAATGAATTACGGGCCTAACATGACCTCGATGTACAAAGACCTGCATAAGAAAAGGAAACTGGGTTCGCTGGTGATAGCCATAGACCCGGAGCGTTTTGGTGGGCGTGGCGTTATCAGGACCGTTGGAACAGCCATCATTAACCAGGTGCGCACGCACGGAGACAATGTATTGTTTCCCGGGCAGCCGGAGTATATGAGCAGAAAAATTCGTGAGGAGGGTGGTATACCGGTTTCAGATACCATACTGGAAGATTTTAATAAATGGGCCGATAAACTGGGTGTAGCGCCTTTGCAATAATGATAGAAGCAGTAATATTTGATTTTGATGGGGTGTTAGGAGATACTATGCAAGATAATTGTGTGGCATGGCAGAAGTCATTTGCGAGGTATGATTATGTGTTGCCTGCTGCTGACTATTACAAGCTGGAGGGCATGGGGCGTTACCAGATAGCGGAAAAGATACTTGCGCAGAATAACCTGGACCCTAGCCTGGTTGAGGATATCGTAACATTCAAAGAAGAGTACTATAAACAGAACAATACTTTCAGGCTCTATGATGGCGTTGATGATATATTCAGGTTTTTAAAAGAAAAGAATGTGCCGGTGGCCATAGTTACCGGAGCCTCAAGGGCCAGGATAGGCGAACACCTGGACAAGGCTATTGAAGAATCGCTTACAGTGTTGGTCACAGCAGATGATGTGACCCATACCAAGCCCCATCCCGAACCCTATTTAAAGGCAGTAAAGAAATTAAACAAGCCAGCAGCGAACTGTTTAGTTGTGGAGAATGCTATTTTAGGTATACGATCGGCAAAGGCGGCTGGTTGTATATGTTATGCCCTGGAAACTACCCTGACCAGTGAAGACCTTGTTGATGCCGATGAAGTATTTGCTACACATAAAGAGTTGTTGAATAAATTTGAATGCATATTTTTGGCGTTGTAAATTATTGATTAGCTTTATATAGTTCCAGTTTTTTTTTGTTTTGTAATTTGCCCGCAGACCCCAATGGAAGTGAAAAAACATATTTCGGTTATTACCGGCACCTTTAACGAGGAGGAAAACGTTGTGCCGCTTGTAAAGGCGATAGCAGATATTTTCGAGCGATTGCCCCAGTATACCTATGAACACACCTTTATTGATAATGCGTCCACAGACAGGACAGTCCCTTTATTGAAGGAGATTGCTCAAAAAGATAAACGTGTTAGGGTAATAGTTAACGCCCGCAATTTCGGACAGATACGGTCGCCATTTCACGGTATAATGCAGTGCACAGGCGATGCTGTAATATATATAGTGGCAGATTTTCAGGATCCTCCGGAAATGATTCCGGAGTTTTTAGCGGAATGGGAAAAGGGCTATAAGATTGTGATTGGTATAAAGAAGAAGAGTAAAGAAAACCCAATGATGTTTGCGGTGCGTAAGTTCTTTTACAACACCCTTCGCAAAATGTCTGATGGCGGAGAGCCCCCGATCAAAAACTTTACCGGCTATGGTTTGTATGACCAGAAATTTATTTCGGTATTAAGGTCGTTGGATGACCCTTATCCTTATTTCAGGGGTATGATAACAGAGCTGGGTTTTGAGCGTCATGAAATTGAATACACCCAGCCGCAACGTGCGGGGGGTAAAACCAAAAACAATTTCTTTACCCTTTACAATATTGCAATGCTTGGATTTACCAACCACTCCAAGCTGCCACTGCGCCTTTCGGCGTTTATAGGTTTCTTCTCAGCAATGATAAGTCTGTTGTTTGCTGTCGCATACACCATATACAAACTCATATATTGGGACCGATTTGAAGTAGGGCTTGCACCTTTGGTAATTGGTGTTTTCTTCTTTGGTTCAGTTCAACTTTTTTTCATTGGTATTATTGGGGAGTACATAGGTGCTATTCACACACAGGTCCGGAAACGTCCTTTGGTCGTAGAAAAAGAACGCATCAATTTCGATTAAAAAAAATCAGTTTTATCGGTGCCTATTCGGGTTTTATGAACTTCCCGGCAACTTCACCATTTACTCCGTTAAGGAAGATATAATATATTCCTTGTGGCAATATACTCACATCTATTACGGTAATGGTTGTGGTCATCCGGTCGTTAAGCACTGTTTGCCCCACGCTATTCGTTACACGATACGCTCCAAACGCTTGATTGTCGGCTGTTATTGTCAGGGTTTTCTTCACAGGGTTCGGGAAGATCGCAAACAAGGTATTATGCTCATTTACCGGCATTGTACTAAGCGCGCAATTGACAATGGATACGTAAATTGTGAGTGTATCCGCACCACCGCCGCAATCGGTAATGAGAACCGAGAACGAATCTGTGCCAAGATAACCTGTAGCGGGTGTATAGCTCAAGCCGGATGGTGTGAACACACCACCGGTTGATGAACCGGTATAAGATACCACGGCGGTGCCGTGAGACGGGCTAACTAACAAAGAATAAGTTATATTCTGTAGTGCGTCAGAATCGATAATGGACAACATCCCATCAAGCGAATACGGGCCGCTGTTTTTGCAAACAACAATAGCAACGCCGGCTTCAGTCAAAACCCGTGGCACATAGTTATGCCCGGTTATTTGCCGCACCTTGTTATTGAATTGATCAGCAAAATAAACATTGCCGGCACAGTCGGCATATAGATGCGACGGCATATTGGTTGTGGCCGCAGTTGCCAGGCCGCCATCGCCGGAGGCTCCGGCTGTACCGTTACCTGTCACAGTCGATACCATGCCAGATGCGCTTATCCTGCGTATGCGGTGGTTATAGATATCCGAGATATACATATTGTTCATCGGGTCAATAAAGATGCCGAACGGAGATGAAAATAGAGCTGCAGATGCAGGCCCGCCATCGCCTGCATAGCCTGTTGTGCTACCGGCATAAGTTGTAATGATGCCTGCACCATCCACTTTACGAATTCGCCGGTTAGTATAATCAGTAAAGTAAATGTTCCCGCTGTTATCCGCGGCAACACCACACGGGGCGGAGATTTTTGCTGCAGTTGCAGCAGAGCCGTCGCCACTAAAACCTGAAAGACCGGTGCCGGCAAAAGTTGTAATAACACCAAAGGTATCTACTTTGCGAACGCGGTTATTGTACTGGTCGGCTACATAAATATTACCGATTGCATCTACGCCTACGCCCGTTGGGAAATTTAGTTTAGCAGCGGTGCTAATACCTCCGTCTCCGCTGTAACCGGGCGAACCGATGCCGGCAACGGTAGAGATGATGCCGGCAGGAGTGATTTTTCTTACTTTATGATTGTCCTGGTCGGCGAAGATCAGGTTGCCACGGTGATCAAAAACAAGGCAGAGTGGGGCAAATATTTGTGCAGCGCTTGCCGGACCGCCGTCGCCACTGCTGCCGGATACTCCTGTGCCGGCAAATGTTGAAATAATGCCGGAAGGTGATATTTTGCGGATACGGTTATTTAGTGCATCTGCCAGGTATATATTACCTATGGCATCAGCTACCACGCCATAAGGGTGGTCAAGCGCTGCACTGGTGGCCGCACCGCCATCGCCGGAATAGGTTGCAGTGCCTGTGCCTGCTATGGTAGTAATAATTTGTGCATTCACGCTGGCCATACATGCCAGTAAAGCAAAGGAAAAGATCAGTGTTTTCATAGGTTTTTTTTGATGTTATTTAATTGTGAAACTCAGAAATTAATTTCTTTCCTTATTGTTTAATGATCCTCTGTGTGTGGATATTCATACCGTGTTCGGTGAACAGTTTGATGATATAAACCCCTGCAGGCAGATCGCTAATTGATGTTTGGTTAGCCTGTTTGGTAGTTTTTACCTGTTGTCCGATAATGTTATAAATAGCAAGATCTACATGATCCACCCCCATAATAGCTATGTTGCCGGTAGTAGGGTTGGGGACAACTGCAATTGCGGGGGCATTATTAACATTGTTCACACTTAGGGTGCTTACCGTTAGTTTGCCACTGGCAGAAGTGTCGGTGCATGCGCCGCCACCGTTAATTATGCAGCGGTATTGCCTGTTTGTCATTCCTGATGTAACGGGGGTAATGGTGAGCGTAGGGGTGGTAACGCCTGAGTAAGGAGTGCCGTTGCTGAGATTTGTAAATGCTGCTGTGCCTGTTTTTTCCTGCCATTGGTAAGTATTGCCTGTGCCTGTTGTTGTAACTGAAAAAGTGGCTGTTGTTCCTACATTTGCAGTGTCATTTGCCGGCTGGGTAGCAAGGAATAGATATTGGTTTGTTGCAAAAAGCCTTTTCACCTCGCAGGATGATAATGTACGGTCCCACAGGCCATAATCATCCAGCTTGCCCCAGAAGCCTTCATCACCGAACGCACTGTCTATATTGCCGATATTCATTTTGCAGAAGTAGTTGACTACGCTCACATGACTAATGAAAGTCGTATCCAATACGCCATTCAGATAGAAGGAGTAGGCCGTATCATCTTTCCTTTCGAAAACTATATGGTTCCAGGTACGTACTGTGATCGGGGCGTCCGATTGCGAATGTGTTAATACGCTCCAGCCCACTACAGAAGGGTCTGCATTAATATAAAAACCATAGTTGTTACAGTGCCCCCAGTTCATATTTATGCCAATACCATTATGTGGTATCGTGTTAATAAATTGCTGATCGTTATTAATACTGTTTGGGTTATCTATCGTATCCGTGTTCATCCACAATGAGATGGTATAGTTGCTCCATCCGTTGTTGAAGAAAGTGGTGTCTATTACAATATGGTCCAGGTTGCCATTGAAATAGTATGCGCTGTTAGGGTTTCCAAAGCGATCTGATGTTAACATGGGGCCCATTACCGATCCGTTCTTTCCTGTGCCGTATGCATTGTTGGCATTGCCGCTAAAGGGATACCATCCCAACAGACCACTTGTGGGTATGTAAGCAGGAACAGTTTGCGCGAAGGATACGTAATTGAGTAAGGAGATGGCTGCGATAAGGAATAAATTCTTCATTTTTTTAGATTTTAGGTAATTAAAGGAGTTTCGTATTGCCAATATAATAATTTTAAATAAATAAAAGAAATTTATTAAAAATATTATACGGCTGATGTTATTCAAGTACAACCTATTTTTACCGTATGGCAGAGCAGTTCAAGTCCGGTTTCGTGAATATTTTTGGCGCACCCAATGCAGGTAAATCAACCCTTTTGAACCTGCTGCTGGGTGAGCGGCTTGTCATTATATCACCTAAAGTGCAAACTACACGGCACAGGATATTGGGCATATTGACTGAACCCGGTTACCAGGTGGTGTTTTCTGATACGCCGGGTATCATTGAGCCTAAATACAAACTGCACCAAAAAATGATGCTGCAGGTGAAAAGTGCGCTGGAAGACGCAGATGTGGCTATACTGATGCACGACATCAACCAACCCATTGAGGAGTTCGCAGCAATAAGCGATTCCTTGAAGTTAAAAGTGCCGGCAATACTGCTGTTAAATAAAACAGATACTATAAAGGATAAAAGCACGATCGAGCCCATTGTCAGGCGTTTTAAAGAGAAGTACCCAAATTGGGAAGTATTGGCGGTGTCGGCCAAGAATAAGACAGGCACAGACAAGATAATGCCTTTAGTGCTGCAGCGTTTGCCGGAGGGATTCGCGTATTATCCTGATGATAGCATATCAGATAGGAATGAGCGTTTTTTCGTGGCAGAGATGATAAGGGAGCAGATATATGCTTTGTACGAAGAAGAAATACCTTACCACACCGCTGTGCTGATACAGGCATTTGAAGAAAAGCCGACACTGAATGTAATTAAAGCAGACATTATTGTGAGTCGCGAAACGCAAAAAATGATATTGCTGGGCAAAGGAGGCAGTATGATTAAGCAACTGGGTATCAATTCGCGCAAAGTAATAGAAGAATTCCTGGGCCGCAAGGTACACCTGGAACTGTTTGTAAAGGTGCGCCCCAAATGGCGTGATAATGAAAATTACCTGAGAGAGTATGGGTATAATTGATGAGCGCCTTGCGGTCATTCAGCCGGTAAATAAGTTCTGGCATTGCAATAAAGTGGCTGCATTGGATG
>JBGAJU010000095.1:0-10622 GCA_044224775.1 Flavipsychrobacter sp. | reverse complement strand
CTATGTTGGTAGCTATGCCACCCGATTTATTCTGGTCGCCCTTCCAGCTGATGAAGTACCAGTTGCCACGTGATGTGAGGTAAGTGAGATCCACATCATATATTTTGTCTGCCGGGCCATTGGCTATCTTTTCTTTCAGCTCTATAATGCTTGGGTGCAGGCGCAATTGCAGTATGTTGTAAACCTTATTGCCGGTTTCGTTCTCTATTTCTTTAAGTGCTTCCAGGTTCCATGGGTTCAGTACCAGGGGTTTTTCGCAGATGGCATCGGCGCGGTTGCGTAGTGCAAAGCGTATATGTGAATCGTGCAGGTAGTTGGGTGTGCAGATGCTGACGTAATCTATTTTGGTGCCCTTTCTTCTCAGTTTATCTATATGCCGGTCGAAGCGTTCGAACTCTGTAAAAAAATGTGCGTTAGGGAAATAGCTGTCGAGTATACCTACACTGTCAAAGTTATCCAGTGCAGCCTGCAGGTTGTTGCCGGTATCTCTTATGGCCATTAAATGTCGCGGGGCAATGTATCCCGCGGTGCCTATCATCGCAAAATTCTTCATGACTTACTTTTTACTTGCTTTTTCCAAAGCCCTAATATACATAGCCCTTTCCTTCGGCACATTAGCCTGCCATGTATAGCATTCTTCCACAAACATACGCGTATTGTTGCGTACTGTGCTACTATTTTCTTTCAGCCAATCCAGTGTTTTCTTCACTTCCGCATCGAATTCATGTTTCGGTCGCTCCCATAATCTCACCACTTTGCCAATACCGTATTGGTTCAGCATATCGGCCATATTACCAGTGCCTTCCTCCAATACTACAGGCACACCCGCACTAAGGTATTCGCCAAACTTCACCGGCTGCGAAAAATTATTTTGCTTTGATGGTGCGCGCAGCAATAATCCAAGGTCCATACCGGTAAGATAATCGGCGACTTCGTTCTGTGGCACACTTAATACCCGCACCCTGTCCATATCGAGGGCGAATTTGGTGAGTAGCGGCATGAGCCTGTCTTTGTTCTGCGTAATAAATACAGCTACGTTATTGTTTGACTGCGTTAATGCGGATTGCATGAAAGGGATGCCCAATTCTTCAAGATATTGGTTGGGATGCACGCCACCCAGGTAGAGTATTGCCGTACGATTCTCAACATCCAGCAGTTGCCGTATTTTCTCCCTCCTTGTATCTGCAACGGTGTTCTTCACACAGCAGGGTACAACGGTTGTGTCCTGCCCGGCCTTCACATGTTCAATAAGGTATTGGCGTAATGGTTCGCTTACTGTTGCCACAACTTCAGAGTTGTCAACGGCATGCTGCAGGCGCCCCAGATCTTTAAAGTACATGGCCTTTTGTGCGTTGGTCATGTCGTCTGTGGTTAGTATATGATGGTCGTTAATGAAACGCTCCAATGGGAAAAAACCACGAACATCCAGTACTATCGCATCTCCCGGACTTTTTTTCTTCACCATGTATGGCCATTCAAAGAACATCTCTCCCCGACAATGAAATGCAACTTTGCCCTTTAAAGCCCGCCTTAGCCGATGCATTTTGCCACGGCCGGGCCAGTCGTTGATTCGGTTGATGCCCGCAATGATCTCTATTTTTACATCCGGGCAGCGTTTTCTTAGTCCGTCTATTATGACGTTACTCTCTTTTTGGAAAGACACCCGCATAGGTACTATTATCCAAACGGAAACAGATAATGGCTTATCGGGGCCTGCAGTAGTTGCCTGCACCTGTGCCCTGTCAAATACCTGGCTAGCCACAAGAGGTGTTTTATGTTCGCCCCCACCTACAATATGAACTAAGTGATATGATGGATTATTCTCTGCCAAATAAAAATGATATAAAATAATTATTATTTAATGTTGTAAAATATAGTGGAATATAGCGTAAAGAGAACATAAAAGTAATCAAAATCGGAAGAAAATGAGGTTGTATTGAGCAAACGGATAACAAAGGTTATTGCCTAATTTATGTATTTTTGTTCTTTCGGTTAATGATCGATTAACAAATAGTATTGTCTGTAAAGACAATATCTCTACACATATAAATAGTATTTAATGAAATTATGTATAGTAGTGGGTGCGAGGCCAAACTTTATAAAGGCAGCGCCATTGGTTAGCGCTATAAAGAAGTTCCAGAAAAAGCATAAAGACCTCACTTATTTCATCCTGCACACCGGGCAGCACTTTGATGTGAATATGTCGGATGTGTTTTTTGATGAGATGAAAATACCTCGCCCCGACTACCAATTGGATGTGGACATGGGTACCACTCATGGTAAACAAACCGGCGAAATGCTGATAAAGCTGGAGGAAGTGATGATAGCTGAAAAGCCGGATATGGTCATTTCTATTGGTGATACTAATTCTACGCTGGCAGGTGCATTAGCTGCCGCAAAACTAGGGATACCTATTGCACACGTTGAGGCAGGCCTGCGCATGTATGCTAAGCATCTTGCCGAGGATGTGAATCGTGTAGTGACCGATCATATGTCGACCCTGCTTTTTGCACCATCGGCGGTGGGCCGTAAGAACCTGGAGCGGGAGGGTTTTCCGAAATCTGCTATCTGTCAATATGGAGATGTGATGTATGATGCGTTGCTGCAGTTTGACAAAATAGCGGACAAAACCGCTAAAGTTTTTAAAGAGCTGAAGCTGAAGAAGAAAGAGTTCGTGTTGGTGACCATGCACCGTATAGAGAATACGTATAGCATTGAGCGCGCGAGGATAATACTGGACGCGCTTGTGGACACTGCTAAGGATATAAAAGTGGTATTGCCGCTGCACCCACGTACACGCAATATGCTGAAACAGCACAATTTATTTGACTACTATAGTGAACACCTGATACTGACAGACCCTGTTGGTTACGACCCTGTTGGTTACCTGGATATGCTGGTGCTGGAAAAGCATGCGAAGCTGGTAGTTACCGACTCCGGCGGTGTTCAGAAGGAGGCTTTCTATCAAAAAACTCCGTGTATCTTCTATTTCGATGATAAAACATCGTGGAAAGAACTGGTGGAAATGGGCTGGATGACGGAGGTGGTGCCGAAGTCGAAAGAGCAGATGTACAAGCAAATAAAGAAAGCGTTGCATGCGGGGCCGGGTAAGAAAGGTAACCCATATGGAAAGGGAGATGCGGCAGAGTTGACGATAAAGAAAATTATTTCGCATTTAAAAGGAAAGAAATAGTTTTATAGTATGCTCAAACAATTTAAAAAAGCGCTTGTACTCGCGCCACATACTGACGATGGTGAATTTGGTTGTGGCGGCACTATCAACCGCCTAGTAGAAGAGGGCTGCGAGGTGCATTATGTAGCTTTCTCCAGTTGTGAGGACTCTGTTCCGGCAGGTTACCCGAAAGATATTTTGGTTACAGAAGTAAAGAAAGCAACAGAAGTATTGGGGGTGAAGCCCGAGAATCTGCGGGTGCTTAATTATAAAGTACGCACTTTCAATTATCACAGGCAAGAGATACTTGACGACATACTGAAAATAAAGAAGCAGGTGAATCCCGATGTGATCTTTATCCCATCGCAAAATGATATTCACCAGGACCATATCACTATTACTACGGAAGCAATACGTGCTGCCAAAGGTTGTTCGATACTGTGCTATGAGCTTACATGGAACAATTTTGATTTCAACAATGCATGCTTTGTAGCGCTGGAAGAAAAGCATGTGAATAAGAAAATAGAAGCTGTTAACTGCTATGCTTCGCAGGGACACCGTCCTTACTCTGATGTTGAGTTTTTGAAGGGGCAAGCAAGAGTGCGCGGTGTGCAATCGGGCAGCCAGTATGCGGAGGCTTTTGAAATAATACGCCTGCTGTTTTAAAACATGGATACAACCGTTGACATCCGGCCATTAACGCCCGACATTGTAAAAGACAATGTGGCCACACTCATTGAGTTATCCAAACAATTGAAAGGCGACTACTGGACATTGGAACATTATATGGGCGAGCTGAACCGTAAATGGGAGTTGAGCTCGGCAGTATATAAAGGTGATCAGCTTTGCGCGTTCATTATCAACTCAGAGAAACCTGAATCGCTGCATGTGCATAGGATAGTGGTGTCAAAAGAACTACAAGGACTGGGCATAGGCAAAAAGCTAATTGCCAAAATTGTTGACGATGCAAAACGGCTTGGCAAGAATGCAGTGACTTTGAAGGCTGAGAATGATAACCCGCAAAGCTTAGGTTTTTATAAGGGGTTGAATTTTGAGATAGTGGGCGAACAGGATCACCTGGTATTATTGAACTTAAAAGTAACTGCATGATCGTAGCCATCCATCAACCTAACTTCATTCCCTGGGTGGGCTATTTTAATAAGATAAACAAGAGCGATATTTTTGTTCTGTTCGATGATGTACAGTTCCCGCGTGCAAAAACATTTGGTAACCGAGTAGAGATAAAGACCAATAACGGGGCTGTTTGGCTTACGGTGCCGGTGACCAACCGTGGTGAGCTGAATAACTTTAATGAAGTAGAAATTGACAACAGCCAGAACTGGGCGAGCAAATCGCTAAAGACCCTGAAGCTGGCATACCAGAAGGCAGCACATTTTAACAGTTACTGGGATGAGTTTGCTGCCATCTACACTACTAAATACCATGTGCTGAGTGAACTGAACATTGCCCTGATGAATTTTGCTGTTGCTAAAACCGGTATTACTACCAAGCTCGTTCGTTCGTCGGAGATACCTGAGGCGGCCGGGCTGAATGGGGAAGAGAAGATACTTGCCATCCTGAAAAGCCTGAGTGCGACAACTTATTTGAGTGGTAAGGGTGCGGGGTCCAGGCGGTATATAAATGAAGATGATTTTAAAGCTGCAGGTATAGAATTGGTATGGCAGAGCTATGAACCTAAGCCATACCGACAATTGTGGGGTGGGGATTTCATCCCGAACTTGTCGATTATTGACCTATTGTTTAATGAGGGCCCTGAAAGCCTGAAGTATATAGAGTAACCATGTGCGGTATCCTTGCCATAGTTAATAAGAACCGAGGCTGCAAAGGCGCCGATCTACAGCGCGCCTGCACCGTCATCAGGCACCGCGGGCCTGATGATGAGGGCTTTTTGACATGGGTGCCGGGTGAGGAGCCGGATATTTATGCAGGAGAAGATACGGCAGCATCTACCTTACAACACTGGAAGTATGACAAGCTGCTGCAGGATGCATCGTTCAAAGTGGGATTAGGACACAGGCGGCTCTCCATAGTTGACCTTTCGCCCACCGGCCACCAGCCAATGCGGTTATCGCAGGCGGGTTTGTCTATTGTATTCAATGGGGAGATATATAACTACCCGGAGATACGGAAAGAACTGGAGGAGATAGGCCATAAGTTCCATAGTTCGGGCGACACTGAAGTGATATTACATGCTTGGGAAGAATGGGGCCCTGAATGCCTTAACGACTTCAACGGCATGTTTGCTTTCATTATTCTTGATGAACAAAAGCAAGAGCTTTATGCCGTACGTGACAGGTTTGGGGTGAAGCCACTGTACTATTACGAGAACGACGATGCGATCTACTTCGCCTCTGAGATAAAGCAGATACGTACAGCGCCCGGCTACAAATTTGAGTTGAATGTACCCATAGCACGACAGTACCTGGCGTTGGGTGCTACCGATCATACCACAAGCACTTTTGAAGCAGGCATTCAGTCTGTTTGCCAGGGGTCTTATATAGAGATCGACCTGTCAAAAGAAAAAATTGAATTGTTTGAGTCGGGATGGTATTACCATGATACACATCCGCATTTCAGGGATTTTGAAGAAGCATCCGCATTATACAGAAATACATTGTCTGATGCGGTGAACCTGCGTTTGCGTTCAGACGTGAAAGTTGGTTCGTGTTTATCGGGTGGGCTGGATTCATCGAGCATAGTGTGCCTTGCAGCAAATCTGTTGAAGCAGAAGGGAGATTTTGCGGGCCAGGAAACTGTGACGGCGTGCTTTAACGACCTTAAATATGACGAATGGAAATTTGCAGAGGAAGTAATAAAGAAAACCGACGCAAACCCGCATAAGGTATTCCCTTCCTTCGGCGGCTTACAAGAGACTATAGATAAACTTATCTGGCACCAGGACCAGCCATTCAGCAGTACATCTATTTTTAGTCAATGGGCGGTGTTCCGGAAGACCAATGAGGTGGGCCTTAAGGTGATGATAGACGGGCAAGGGGCAGATGAGCAACTTGCAGGCTATGGGGGGCATGACCTGAGTATGTATGCAGGCCTGCTGCACAAAATGCATTTGGGCGAGCTGTATGACGAAGCGCTGCATTATAAAAAAGAAAAAGGCAGATGGCCCGTAGGCTTTTTGCTGGGTGCGCTGCAGTTGAATTTTGGCAAATGGATGATGCCGGCAAAATACAAGCTGAAGGCGCAGCCTGCAATTGACTGGCTCTCGACACCGGAACCGGGGCAGATATATGGCGGCTTTATTGCCTCGGATATGGTAAATTTTTTAAGGTTCCAGCGCAAATTCCAGCCACTGCCGGCGCTTTTAAGATATGAGGACCATAACTCTATGGCTTGGAGTGTGGAGTCGCGCACGCCGTTTATGGATTACCGGCTGGTGGAGCTGAGCGAGCACCTGCCGGAACGCTATATTGTTAAGCATGGGGTGAAAAAATACATCCTGCGGCATGCGATGCACGGCATAATACCCGAAGATATTGAAAACCGAAAGGACAAAATGGGTTTTGTGACGCCGGAGGAAATGTGGCTGCGTGGTGAGGGCAAGGAGTGGTTCCTGGAAAATATAGACAAAGCCTGCAAGCAATTTGGCGGTACCTTGCTGCATGCTGAAAAAGTGAAACAATACGTGAGCGATATATTGGAGAACAGACGTGAGTTTGACTCCATGCCGTGGCGCATAGTTTGCTTTTATAAGTGGTATAACCAGGTAAATGGCCTATAAGCAGAAAATAGCGTTCTTCTGCCATCCCTACCATAGAGGTGGTGTTACCCGCTGGATGGCAGATGCGGCCATTGCTTATGATAAGCAGGGCCTGGAGGTCTATTTTGTTACAGTTGACCCGGTAAAGGAATTCTTTTCGGCCAAAGGCAGGGAAACGCTGATACAATTACTGGCAAAGGAGCCTAATGGGGTGAAGATCATCTCTGCAAAGGCAGGGTATGAATTTGAATTTGGTACGGCGGAATACAGGGCGTATGTCTATAAGCAGTTGTTAGTAAAGCTACCTGCAGGAACACCGATTATTCTATCAGACGACCGCGTGGTGTGGGAGGCTGCAACAGCACTGTATGAGCTATACCCTGTAGTGGGTGTGCTGCACGCCGATGAGGAGCAATACTACAAACTGGCAGAGCAGTTTTATAATAAAGTTGCTGTCTTTGCATGCGTCTCATCGCGTGTGCATAATACGGCGCAGAAAAGAGCGCCGGGATTCGATGCGAGTCATATATTCACTATACCGTGTGGTATTAATTTGCCAGCCATTGAAGATAATGTTGCACATGGCAATATTTTGCAACTGGCTTATGTGGGCCGGGTAAGCATTTACCAGAAGCGTGCAATCGACCTGGCAAAGATATGTGCTGCGCTTGCCGCACAGGGTATTGACTTTCATCTTAAAGTGATTGGTGATGGCGATGCTAAGGCCCCGTTGGAAAATGCCGTTCAAGCAGAAGGGCTGGAAAGGTATGTGACTTTTTACGGCTGGCTATCGCAAAAAGAGGTAGCACAGCATCTTTCCGATACAGATATACTACTTCTTACTTCTGATTTTGAGGGGACGCCGATAGCCATGATGGAAGCACTCGCTTCGGGTTGTGGTATGGTGGGCACCCGAGTTAGCGGCATAGAAGATTATGAGCTGCACCCATTGGCAACCGATTGCCTGGGTGTTTTTGAAACAGGTGATATTAAAGAGGCAGTATCTAAAATAAACAAACTGGCCGCGGTGCCTGCAGGCACTCGCCGCAAAGCTGCACGGCAACTGGCTGAGCAGGAATTCGGTATGGAGGTGTGCCTGGAAAGGTATGCGAAAGCAATTAGGACTATTGCACCCGTAACAACTACAACCACCCCGGAGATCACACTTGCTTTTGCAGATAAACTCCGATCACGGGTCATTGCACTAGCGCGAAAATTAAGGACCGGGCAGTGAGACCCGCGTATAAAAAAGCCCTTATGACTCTAATCATAAAGGCCTGAATTTGTTATTTGAAATTTGTGTTCTTCTCTTAGATCTTCCAGTCATCCACATTATCGCCTTCGCTGGCAACAACTGCTGATGTTTCGGGCACTGCAACACTAACTTCTGCAGCTTCTGCCACTACTGCGCCACCTTCTTCATTCTCCTGGTCGTGGTTGAAGGCGTCGAAGTCGAAATCAGGCATCAGGTCTGTTTTCACATAATTGATGGTTTCTGTAAGGCCTGCAAGGAATTTATTGAAATCCTCTTTGTACAGGAACATCTTATGGCGGTCGTAACCGTTATCGTCGAAACGCTTTTTGCTTTCTGTAATGGTTATGAAGTAATCGTTTCCACGGGTAGCACGCACATCAAAAAAGTAAGTTCTTCTTTTACCTGCTTTAATACGTTTGCTATACAAGCTCTCATTACGGCTCTCGCCCCTGTTTTCTCCAAAATTTTTGTTTTCGTACGCCACAATTCGTTGTTTTAGTGTGATGAATATCTCACAAATTTAATTAAAGCCGCCAGTTATCCAAATATCAGCCAACTATTTGTAACTAATTGACTTTGTAATTAATAGGTTAAAAACTCATTTTTATTTAATAAATTGCAATATCCTGAATTTTTACCCTTGCGTAGCCTGTTTTATATACTCTTTTTGTTGCTGGTGCCTTTTTGTGGGCAGGGGCAAATAATTACTACTGTTGCAGGTACTGGTGATAGCACCATTTTAGGTGATGGAGGATCAGCTGTCGACTGCGGCATGAAATATCCTGAAGGAACTGCACTTGACACGGCTGGCAATCTATACATTGTTGATGAAGCAAATAATAGAATACGAAAAGTTAATACATCTGGTATTATCACTACTATTGTTGGTACAGGAGTTGCAGGCTACAATGGCGATGGAATTGATGCCACTAATGCTGAAATATACAGCCCAAGAGACGTAACAGTTGACAATGCCGGAAATATTTACGTATGTGATTTTTACAACCGCAGATTACGTAAAGTAAATACAGCGGGTAAAATAACAACTATCGCAGGTACGGGAGGAATTTGGTATAATGGGGATAATATTCCGGCGACAAACGCAAATGTATCCCCAGGTTGTGTTGCAATAGATGGTGCTGGAAATTTGTATATAGGTGATCAAACAAATAACCGGGTAAGGAAAATTGACAATACGGGAATAATAACAACTATTGCTGGAGATGGAACATTTACTACATATACGGGTAATGGAAGTCCTGCTACGGCAGCATCTGTTGGACCTGTGGCAGATATATTGGTAGATAAGAAAGGGGATATTTTTATATCATGTAGCTCATATTGGGTTGTATGTAAAATAGACACTTTTGGAATAATCACTTTGATGGCAGGACCGGGAGGTTCTACGGCTGAAGATATACCTGCCACGAATACCCATTTATATAATCCTGGTGGAATAGCTCTTGATGATTCCGATAACCTGTACATATGTGACGTATTTCATAATAAGATTCGCAGAGTGAATACTGCAGGTTTCATTAAAACATGCGTTGGTAAAGGAACTCAGGGATTTAGTGGTGATGGCGGTGACCCTCTATTAGCAGAATTAGACCGTCCAACAGGAGTGACTATTGATAAGAACGGAAACCTTTACATTACTGACTGGAAGAATAACCGCATCAGGTATGTAGATAAATACAAGAATGTATCAGTAAATAATGCTACCTCCAATACAAAGTCAATAGCCGTCAATCCCAACCCCGCCCACAACGAGATAACCATTACCGCTGCCACAGCACTAGAAAATGTAACAGTACAAAACATGATGGGGCAGGTGGTGGCTGTTCCGGGGATACCGGGTAAGGATAGAGAGGTGTTGTTAGCTATCCACGTGCTATCTGCCGGTATCTACTTTGTAAAGATAAATGGTGTGTATGCAGGGCGGTTTGTGAAGGAGTAACAACCCTAATCAAAAGACTGTCGTGGTGAGCTTGTCGAACCTTGTTGAAGTTTAGGAGACAGCTACATCAAAGAACCTGTGCTATTTGCAGGTCATCAGCAATCCTTCGACAGGCTCAGGATGACAGAATTCAATAAAAAAACGGCTGACCTTCAGGCCAGCCGTTCTAAAAAAATTATTCAGTATTACTCCAACTTGAACACGATCGGCAGGGTAAAGTACACAGGTACTGATTTACCATTTTGTTTGCCGGGTTTCCATTTTGGCATGGAAGCCACAACACGTTTTGCTTCTTCATCACAACCTCCGCCAATGCCGCGTTGTACAGTTACATCACTCACCGTACCATCAGGGTTCACCACAAACTTCACTATTACCCTTCCGCTGATGTTGCTCTCGCGCGCAGCATCAGGATAGCGGATGTTTTTTGCAAGGTATTGGTTGATGTCATACTCGGTAGAAGGCATTTGCTCCACATAGGTAAAGATGGTGGGCGGTG
>JBGAJU010000094.1:0-10779 GCA_044224775.1 Flavipsychrobacter sp. | reverse complement strand
CTGATAGTAGGCTTCAAGATGTTCCGGTGCATCATAATGTAATACCATGCGAACGTCCGGCTTATCTATCCCCATCCCAAAGGCAGTTGTTGCTGCAATTACCGGTACTTCATTGGTCATCCACTGATTCTGCGTGGTATCACGTTTTTCTTTCGCCATGCCCGCATGATAGGCAATAGTGTTTGTGCCAGATTGAGTAAGATATTTACTTATGGCTTCTGTTTGCTTCCTGCTTCGGGTGTAAATGATGCAACAGTCTTTGTTTACATTCTTTAATGTGTCTACATTTTTATTTTCACTGTACCTTACGTCATAAAAGATATTGTCGCGGGCAAAGCTTTGTTTAAAAATAGCAGGAGTGTTTAGTTCCAATTGTTGTACAATGTCTGTTTGCACTTCTGTTGTCGCACTCGCTGTTAGTGCTAACATGGGAACATCTGGAAATACGTTGCGAATGCTTGCCAGAGCCCTGTAGTCGGGGCGGAAATCATGCCCCCATTGCGATATGCAATGTGCTTCATCAACAGCTACCATACTCAAGTCAAATTCCGGAAGGTAATCTTTGAATAATTCCGTTTGTAGCCGTTCAGGAGAAATATAGAGTAATTGGTAACCGCCATGCATTGCATTGTCTAATATATGTTTCACATCACTGAAATGCAAACCTGAATGAATACACTCAGCTCGGATAGTCAACTGTTTCAAGCGTTGTACTTGGTCCTGCATTAAGGCTATAAGCGGAGAGATCACCAGACAAACGCCATTCTTCATTAACGCAGGTACCTGGTAACAAATTGATTTACCACCACCTGTTGGGAGAAGTGCAAGTGTATCCTTGTTCTCCAGTACGCTTTCAATAATGTCCCTTTGTAATGACCTGAAACCATCATAACCCCAGTATTCCTTCAATATTTGCTCCGGTGTCTTCAAAAGCGAAAAAGGTCTTGTTAATGTCTTGAAGCAATTAAAAGAGGGTTATCTGCAAGTATTGGTTTCATGCCATTCACCCATAATTGCTTTTTAAATTCCGGGTTCTTCTCCAATTCGCTTATCGATAATGTGGGTAACCAAGTCTTGCCATCAAAACTGTTTGCGCTGTTGATACTGAATAAAACAGAGATGCCAAGTTGCGAGGGTAAAATGCCTATCAGGAAAACAATATCCGGTTGCAATTGGTCACGCAATTGATGCCATGCAATCATGTCGCACTGGCTCAATTGAAGAATATTGTATTGTGTGGGCGATAGCTGACAGGCATCCAGCATTTTGTTTAATTGTGTTTCTTCTATACCCCCTGCGGCGTAATCATTAATAATGATCAGTACAGGTTTTATGACCATACCCCTAACTAATGGCGAAAAATCCTGCCACAGTTCATCATACTTTGTATCTACTATATTCGTTTTTATTATGTCCATGTAATTCGATGGGAATCTTTTTAAATTAGTTTATTCGTTTATAACTGAAGGCCATTTTAACCATTTAATATAAAAGTTGTTTCTTTGCACAAAATCTGAACACAATATTAATTTAAATTGTTTTATGGGTGTTACTAAATCGCATATCAAGGTAAAGAAAACAGAGAATAGCAGGTTGCACGAAGTGGATGCCTTGAATATTAATTTTGGTAAACACTATTCAGACCACATGCTGATCGCGCATTATGAGAATGGACAGTGGAATCCTCCTGAGATCATGCCGTTCCATAACCTGTATTTAAGCCCGGCAACTACTTTCATGCATTATGGGCAAGCTATATTTGAAGGTGTAAAAGCGTATAAAGATCCCAATGGTAATCCACTTATTTTCCGGCCATATGATAACCTGAAACGTATGAACCGTTCTGCGGTGCGTATGGCAATGCCGGAAGTTCCGGCGGAGATATTCATTGAAGGTATGCGTCACCTGGTAGATATCGACCGGGGCTGGATACCTACATCAGAAGATACGTCGCTGTATATCAGACCGTTCATGTTGGCTATAGATGAGTTTATAGGTGTTCGCCCGGCTGAGAAGTTCATGTTTATTATTATCACTAGCCCTGCAGGCCCATACTACAACAAACCTGTTTCTATATATGTTCAGGATAAATATGTGCGTGCATTTCCGGGAGGTATTGGTTTTACCAAGGCTGCTGGTAATTATGGCATGAGTATGTATCCGACCCAGGAAATAAAAAAAATGGGTTACGACCAGATACTGTGGACCGATGGTTTTGAGCATAAATATGTTCAGGAGATAGGCACCATGAACGTTTTCTTTGTGATCGGTGATACTGTGGTTACACCGGATGCCTCAAATGATCTTATTCTTGAGGGCGTAACACGAGACAGCGTGATCAAGTTACTGCGCGAAAAAGGAGTTAAATTAGAAATACGCCCGTTGAGCATTGATGAAATCGAGGCTGCTCATAAAGCTGGACAATTGAAAGAAGCGTTTGGTACAGGAACGGCAGCATCCATTGCGCCTATATACGCACTTACATATCATGACGACAAGATGTTACTTCCTCCAATTGAACAATGGGAGGTTGCAAACTGGTTGAAGAAAGAGTTGGCGGACATCCGTTATGGTAGAAAAGAAGATATTCACGGTTGGAATCTTAAAGTCTAACTGGTTAACAATAAAATTATAGAAAATGGCTGCCAAAGGCAGCCATTTTCTATAATACCTCGATATAGATTATTTTTCGTGTGAAACAAACCATTTATTAATTTAGAGTGTCTATTTAGTTAGGAATTCGCAACACAAGATTACACACCAAATCCGCCCATTATGAAATTTGCCCATATGGCTGTAATGCTGCTTTGGGGGTTATGCTTTTCAATGCATACCTATGGGCAGGGTTGGTTTTGGGGTCGGGCAAATACAGGGGCTTTCGTCGAGGGGTGGCCGGTAGCCACAGATAACTCTGGTAATGTTTTTATTGCCGGAGTGAAGTTAGATGCAGGCCAGGCAATGTTTGGTCCCGTTCAAGTTCCATGCATAGTACCGGGCGGACTTCAATGTATCATCGTAAAGTATGACGCTAATGGTGGGTTTTTGTGGGCACGGGGAACAGATAACGGACCGGCAGATCTTATAGCGATGACTACCGACAAATCAGGGAACGCCTATATTTTAGGTAGGTTACCAAAATCGATGTCTACAAAGCTTGGCTATATCTCGGTTAGTAATTCATCAGGTGATAATCAGTACTTTTTAGCTAAATACGACCCGGCTGGCAATGCGGTTTGGGCTCATAATGATGGTAATACCCAAACGCCGTTTTCAGGTACCATTGCCGGCATGGCCTATATTTTGGGCATGGGGGCAATAGCTACCGACGATGCAGGCAATGTGTATATTACCGTAAACTTTCACACACCAACCGTAACCGCAGGTGGGCATATCCTTGCGAACACCGGCACCACAACAAACGATGTATTGGTTGTTAAATATGACGCCGGCGGAAACGTTATATGGGTTAAGAGTATAGGTGGAAACGGAGACGATGAGGCGTATGCCATTACAGTAACACATGCTGGTGACGTTTATGTAGCCGGCATATCGAATTCATCGTCTATTACTTTTGGGTCATCAACGGTTAGTAATGCCGGTGTCGGTAAAGCAACGTTCATTGCCCGCTTCGATCCTTCCGGCAACCCTTTATGGGCAGAGGGTAGTGGCGGTAATGGCAAGGAGTACGCATCCGGGCTCGCAACGGATGTTTTTAATAACGTTTACATGATTGGGGGTATCGACTCTAATACTATGGAGTTCAGCGGCACTACTTTCACCAATCCTTCAGATGACCCAAGGCTTTATTTAATAAAATTCGACCCGTCAAATTCTGTTAACTGGTACAAGATCATCCAGTCGCCTATTCATAAAGGTAAAGCATATGGTTATTCTGTTGCAACATCCGCTTGCGGAGAAGTATGGATAACAGGGGCGTTAAATAAAACTGATACCGCCTACAAGGTGATAGTGGATAGCGTTGCAGCACCCTTGTCTGTTCCTGTATCTTCCAGTGACCCCGTATTGGTTGCGGGCTTTACGATCGCGGGCAATTATGTGGGCGGCAGTGTATTGCAAAGTGGGGGGGACGACCAGGTAGGAATAGCAACTGATGACCACAGCAATGTGTACCTGGCAAGTGATTATGACTGCAAATCCCCATTTGCTGTTGCCGGTACATCATTCCCAACTGAGACAGCCCATGAAGAATATATGTATCTCGCAAAATTTGCTCTGCGTGATCCTATACTTTCATTCAAACACTCAGATACTACTTTTTGTTTTAAATCAGATATGCTGTTGGCGGCACGCGGAAGCTACGATGAATATCTCTGGAATGATGGTCATAAAGGTGCAGGACATGAGGTTAAAGATACGGGACTGTTCTGGGTGTGGGGGCAGAATGGTTGTAGTGGTTATGGTATAGATACTTTCAGGATAAAAGGCATTTGCGATTGTACAAATACATTGTTTGTTCCCAATACGTTTACTCCGAACGGAGATGGGCAGAACGATGTGTTTTACCCACGCAGTGGAGCAGGTATAAACAAGATAGTTACGTTCCGGGTATATAACCGTTGGGGTACGTTGCTCTTCGAACGTGAGAATATTGCACCAAATGACCCGGGCAATGCGTGGGATGGATCTTACCAGGGCAGTCTGCCATTGCCGGATGTTTATGTGTATATTGTAGATGCAGTATGTGAGAATGGGAAAACGATCAATAAAAAGGGGAGTGTAACTGTAGTAAGATAATATACCAATGACGAGCCGTAATTTATATTTTTTTGCCTGTTTAGCTATGTTATCCTTTCGCGCTATTGCCCAGACTGATATCCATTATTCCCAGTTCTATGAAACTGCATTATTGAGAAACCCTGCGCTTACTGGTGTTTTTGATAACAACTACAAAGTAGGCGCATACTATCGCAGCCAATGGGCTAGTGTGACCTACCCGTATGAAACCATGCAGATTAGCGGAGAATACCGGCTATCACTGGGCCGGAATGCAAACGATTTTATCAGCGTGGGCCTTTTAGGATACATGGACAAAGCTGGCGACCTGGATAGTAAAATAACCGGTGGTTACCTGGCGCTCAACTACAATAAATCGGTTAATACCGACAATAACTCCTACCTGTCTGTAGGTTTTGCAGGAGGGTATCTGCAATACAGTTTTGACCCTTCGAAAGCCACCTTTAATAATCAATTTGTTGGCGGTATTTTCAATCCACTGAACCCTTCTAACGATAACCTTCCTGAAGCAAGAATGAGTATGTCGGATGTTGGTGCGGGGATCAACTATAATTTTAGTGGCGGAGCATCGCATGAAGCAACATATATGTTTGGGGCTTCCTGTTATCATTTTACCCAGCCTCTTTTCTCCTACTATAAAACGTACAATTTCAAGCAAAATATCAGGTGGAATCTGAATGGAGCAATGGCTCGCGAGTTAACCGAGAATATTGTGCTGCAATTGCATGCCAATTTTGCGCAGCAGGGTAGTTATTCTGAGATTATCGGCGGTGCCCTTGCCGGGTGGCGGCAATTCAAAGCCTTTGCTGAACCAGAATTTGAGATATACGCGGGGGTATTTTACAGGTACAACGATGCTATCATTCCTGTCATTAAATTAAGGTACAAGCACGCCGCATTTGGCGTTAGTTATGACATCAATACCTCTACTCTTAAAGAAGGAAGCAACATGCAGGGTGGGTTAGAACTATCTGCTTTTCTTACCGGCAATTACCCGCCTGGCCGTGGGTACAAGAAGACCGTTTGCCCTAGGTTTAACTGATAGTTAGCTGGATTTTTTCCTTTTGTGAAAACACATTTTCCCATTTGTGAACATAAAAGAATTTGTGTGGCTGTTTCTTTGCACTGCAAATCAAAACAAAACATGAAAAAATATTACATCTCAGCAATGGCTATTCTGGGTCTTGCAACGGTGGTTTCATCTTGTAAAAAGAAAAAAGATGATCCGATCCCTGTTTATACAGTACCATCTACCTATACTTTTACCAATGTAGAGTATAAAGAAGCCGCTGGCAGAGTAAGCCAGTGGGCGGGACTCACAAGTTACCTGGGCAAATCTACCAGCCGCAAACTAAACCAGGATACGGTAAATTACCTGTGGAACAATACCAACAGTGCGTATACAACGGAGACGACAAGCAATCTTCCTTTCTCTACAAGCGACATAAATGCGTTTGCATTTAATGTATCGGGTGCAACGAGCGATGCTGCTACATTTAAACAACTCATTGACTCAATGGTCGAAGTTAGCAAATCATATTCTGTGACAGCGACACAAGGCGTTGCCGGCAAGGTTGGCTCACGTATAGTTAACTATGCGGGTTTGGAGTATAATCAATTAGTTGCCAAGGGTCTAATGGGGGCTTTGCAGATGGCGCAGGCTATTGTTTACTTAGACAAAACAACCACTGCTGATAATAATACAATTACATCAGGCACCGGCACAGCAATGCAGCACAATTGGGACATGGCGTTTGGTTACGTTGGAATTCCAACAGATTACGATAGCTCAAAAGCATATGTAAATACTGAAGTTAACAGGCCTCTTGCTATTGGCGGTTATTTCAGGGAAAGAGGCCGTTATATAATGGCGGGTGGCATTGTTTACGAAGCTTTCCGTAAAGGCCGTGCAGCCATAGACAATAAAGACTATAAGCGTCGCGATTCTTGTATTGCAACTATTAAATTATATCTGGAGAAGACACTTGCTGCAGCGGCATACGAATATATGAAGCTTTCATATGGCAGCTCTGATAAGGCTACCAGGTTCCATGCACTTTCTGAAGGCTATGGTTTCATACTTGCGTTGAAATATCGTGCGGCAAACAGCCCCCTTACTGCGGCTAACTACCAGACTATGCTGGATCTTGTTAAGACAAATTTCTATGACCTGACTGCAGATGCTGCGAATACCAAAGTAATGCAGATACAAGCAATACTTACGGCGGCTTACGGGCAACTGCAAGCGTAATTTATTACAAATAAGTGATGAGAGTTACAAAGCAAGTGCCTAATTTTGGCACTTGCTTTTCAGATATATAGATTAATTTTTATGACAATAAGTAGATTCTTTATTGCAATTGTGTTCTCGGGACTTTTGCTATATGCCTGCAATAAAGGGAATGGAAACAATAATCCGTCCAGCGACACATTTAAAAAAGAAATGTTGCTGAACTATGCCGATACTCTCATAATCCCTGCATATGCCGAAATGCGAGCGGCACTAACAACACTTGAGCGCTCAGCAGATAGTTTTGTTACAGCACCTTCGGTTAGTACACAGGCTGTATTAAAACAACAGTTTAAGAATGCATATACTTCTTTTGAAGGCATATCATTGCTCTACTTTGGACCAGCATCTGCTTTGCAGCTAAACAATTGTCTCAACGCTTTTCCTACAAACACTTCCGGAATAGAAAACTCTATTTCGAGCGGCACTTATGACCTTACATCGGCTGCGTCAGACAGTATCCAGGGATTTGCTGCATTAGATTACTTGTTTTTTTCGACTGACGCCGTTTCAAAATTTACCGGCACTACTGCAATAAACAGGAAAAAATATGTAGGCGATGTTATTACCCGCATGAAACAAATGGTTGACAATACTATTGGCCAGTGGAATGGCACTTACCGCACAATTTTTATTAACTCATTAAAAACCGATGTTGGCAGCTCTATAGGTAATCTTGTTAACCAATTTGCTTTTGAGATGGATGGGCTAAAAGGCCCGAGGATAGGATGGCCCTTTGGTAAACAATCAAATGGTATCGTATTTGCGGACAAATGTGAGGCCTATTATTCAGGAATTTCCAGGGATTTGGCCGTAGCTAACATCATTAGCCTGAAAAAATATTACACCGGTGGTGCCGGAAGGGGAATAGACGACTATCTGGACCTGTTGGGCAAGCAACAGCTTAATGATGATGTACTTACACAGTTCGATGTTGCCATCAGCGCAATACAGGCGATCCCGGATCCAATGTCGTTGGCCTTTACCAGCAGCCCCGCTGCTGTGGATGCCGGATATCGTGAGGTGCAAAAGTTATTGACACTCATTAAAACCGATGTCGCGTCAGCTACAGCCGTGCAGATAACCTACATGGATAACGACGGAGACTAAAAATAGGAACAGTGGCTGACAGTGTATTCAATGATCTAAGAACAAGGCTTAACACCCCGGTATCTATTGCGCCACTTATTACCTTCAGAATAGTTTTTGGCCTATTGATGTTCGTCAGCCTGCTCAGGTTCATGTGGCGGGGATGGATCAATACGGTATATATACTTCCAAAGTTTCATTTCACTTATTGGGGCTTCGATTGGATACAGCCAATGGGTGGGGCAGGTATGTACCTGTTATTCTTTGTTTTGTTACTGGCTACACTTTTTATTACGATCGGGTTCCTTTACAGGGTGGCAGCAGTTGTCTTTTTCCTTGGGTTCACTTATGTAGAAATGCTAGACGTAACTACTTACCTGAACCACTATTATTTTATCAGCCTAGTTGCTTTTATTATGATCTGGTTACCCGCTAACAAGGATTATGCTGTCGATGTATTAATGAATCCGTGTGGTCAAAGGAAACTGGTGCCGTTATGGTGTATTGGTATTATCCGTTTCCAGATGGGTATTGTGTACTTTTTTGCAGGATTAGCAAAACTTAATCCCGACTGGTTGCTTGAGGCACAACCCTTGCGCACCTGGTTGCCGGCTAAAAGCCACCTGCCTGTTGTTGGAAGATTCATGTATGATGCTTGGGTAGCGTATCTGTTTTCCTGGTTTGGCGCAATTTACGATCTCTTTATTGTAATCTTCCTCTTGAACAAGCGTACACGGCTGATAGCATACGGATTTGTTATTGTGTTTCACGCCGCCACAGCAATTTTCTTTCCGGGTATTGGTATGTTCCCCTATGTTATGATGACCTGTAGTCTCGTGTTCTTTTCAGGCCATTTTCATGAAAGGCTGTTAGCATTACTGCCATTCAAAAATACGGGCAAGGCTACAGTATATGAGATGCCGTATAGCTACAGGTTTCCAAAGGCATTGTTTGCCTGCATCGCTATTTATACTTTGTTGCAGGTCACAATCCCCTTTAGATGTCTATTGTACCCGGGCCATTTGTTCTGGCACGAAGAGGGTTTTCGCTTTTCCTGGCGGGTAATGCTGATGGAAAAATCGGGAGCTGCATACTTTACGGTCAGGGAAAAGGGCACAGGGTACTCATATACTGTGAATAACGCAGAATTTTTGACGAACTTGCAGGAGAAAATGATGAGCACACAGCCGGACATGATATTGAAATATGCTCATTTCCTGGCTAGAGAGTATAAAAAAAGAGGAATTGTGGAACCGCGGGTATATGGTGAAGTGTACGTATCCCTCAACGGGCAGCGTTCGCGACTGTTTATTGATTCTACAGTGGATCTTGCTGCGGAGCAATTGAGTTGGAAGCATTATACTTGGGTACTGCCGTATAATAATAATAAGTAAGTAGAATAATGAATAGAATAGGTATCTGGATCATTTTTTGTTTGCTAACTGTAAAAGTATCCGCGAAGCAATATACTATTAGTGGTACCGTACGGGCTGGCGATGATCCGGCTCCGTATGCACTGGTTGAGATCAAAGCACAAGACGTACATAAATTTGCAGATGACAATGGGTTTTTCAGGCTGGCACAGTTAGATTCAGGAATTTATACATTGACAATATCCTTCGCCGGTTATAAAGAATACAAACAGGATGTGAGGCTTTTTAAAAATGTTACGCTTAATATTAGTCTGGAAAAGAACACTGTGACACTTGCCGATGTGACAGTATCCACCAAAAAAGATGAGTCGGCGTCCGGTAAAATGAATGATGTGTCAGGTACCTCAATTAATGCAGGTAAGAAGACCGAGATCATTCAGCTAAGGAATATCAACGCCAATCTCGCGACAAATAACACCCGGCAGATATATGCACGTGTGCCCGGGTTAAATATATGGGAGTATGACAGGGGCGGGCTGCAGTTAGGTATAGGTGGTCGCGGTCTAAGTCCCGACAGATCATCTAATTTCAACGTTCGTCAGAATGGCTATGATATCAGCGCTGATGCGTTGGGCTATCCTGAAAGTTATTATTCACCGTCTGCAGAAGCTGTGGAGCGTATAGAGCTGACCCGTGGTGCAGCAAGTTTACAATACGGGCCACAGTTTGGAGGGCTGGTGAATTTCGTGATGAAGGAAGGTCCAAAGGAAAAGCCGTTTGAGTTAACTACACGTCAAACGGGTGGCTCATGGGGCTTCTTTAATTCGTTCAATAGTATTGGTGGTACGGTAGCGAAAGGAAAGCTGAACTACTATGCTTTTTATCAATATAAACGAGGCGATAGTTGGAGACCCAACAGCCACTATGATCAACACAATGCTTACGTCCATGGCGCTTACAGCGTAAACGACAAAATGAAGGTTACTGCCGAATATACATTCATGCAATATCTTGCTCAACAACCCGGTGGGCTTACGGATGCTCAGTTCAATGCTGATCCATCTGTATCGGTCAGGGCAAGGAACTGGTTCTGGGTGGATTGGAATCTTATCAGTCTTAGCCTTGATTATCGCTTTGGCGATCATACAAGGTTAAACTGGAGGAGTTACACCTTACAAGGTGGCAGGGAGGCACTGGGTATATTGAATTATATAAACAGGCCTGACAATGGTGGCAACCGCGATTATTTTGCAGACAGGTATAATAATATTG